>NZ_JAUMIO010000029.1:0-48894 GCF_032905925.1 Pectobacterium sp. HCp5_1 | reverse complement strand
TCTGCGTCTCGTCAAGCCAGGTCGAAAGCATAAAAAAGCCCCATCAGAGAATTGATGAGGCTATTGTCGTCTACCCGCCGGATCGTTCAACCGATCATTTTGCTTAACCGATCGGTGTTACGCTTTTAGCCGGTTTGCTGATTCCTGTCAGTAAACCGGCAGCTTCTCGCTAACGTTTTCCCTCAGTTTGTCATCCTCCTCCAGACTGGCTATGTGCCCGGTGTCTCTTTTTTAACGCTGCATATTAATATTTTTCTCTTTTTTTATTTTCTAAAGCAGTAAACTTCGCTCCCTGTTTTCGGTGCGGTGCTACTCCGCTGCCGGGGAATTTCTGTCAGATAATTTATTATTCAGGTATCGAAACCCACTATGCTCGAACTTTTGATTGGTGTTGCTGTAACGATTCTGGTTGGTCGTTACATTATAAAAGGGTACTCCGCGACTGGCGTGTTGCTGGTGGGAGGCCTCTTACTTTTGGCAATCAGTGCCATGCTGGGGAAAAACGTATTACCAGCCAGCGCGAAGGCGACGGGCTGGAGTGCAACAGATATTGTTGAATACGTAAAAATTTTGCTGATGAGCCGCGGTGGCGATCTCGGCATGATGATTATGGTGCTGTGTGGATTTGCCGCTTATATGACGCATATCGGTGCCAATGATGTCGTCGTGAAGCTGGTTTCCCGCCCGCTTAAAATGATTAACTCGCCTTATTTACTGATGATCGCGGCCTATTTTGTCGCCTGCCTGATGTCGTTGGCGGTGTCATCAGCCACGGGATTAGGTGTGCTGTTGATGGCAACGTTGTTCCCCGTCATGGTGAACGTTGGTATTAGTCGCGGTGCCGCTGCTGCAATCTGCGCTTCCCCTGTGGCGTTAATTCTGTCGCCGACGTCGGGCGATGTAGTCCTTGCCGCACAGGCATCACAGATGAAATTAGTGGATTTTGCCTTTAAAGCCACGCTGCCTATTTCTATCATGGCGATCGTGTGTATGGCCGTCGCGCATTTCTTCTGGCAGCGCTATCTGGATAACAAAGCGAATGTCAGCCATGAGATTCTGGATGTCAGCGAGATCACGACGGATGCTCCGCGTTTTTACGCCATTCTGCCGTTTACGCCGATCATGGGCGTACTGGTGTTTGATGGCAAATGGGGGCCGGAACTCCACATTATCACTGTACTGGTTATCTGTATGGTGCTGGCCGCAGCACTGGAATTTGTCCGTTCGTTCAGTGCGCAAAAAGTGTTTGATGGGTTGGATGTGGCTTACCGCGGGATGGCCGATGCCTTCTCTAGCGTCGTCATCCTGTTAGTTGCTGCTGGTGTCTTTGCCCAGGGTCTTGGCACGATTGGTTTTATCAGTGGCCTGATTGGCCTGGCGCAGTCATTCGGCAGCGGTGGGTTGGTGATTATGCTGGTACTGGTCGCGATCACGATGTTGGCTGCGATGACAACGGGCTCGGGCAATGCGCCGTTCTACGCGTTTGTTGAACTGATTCCAAAGCTGGCGTCGCAAATGGGCATCAACCCTGCTTATCTGGCGATTCCGATGCTTCAGGCTTCCAACTTGGGCCGTACCATTTCTCCGGTATCCGGTGTAGTCGTTGCGGTCGCCGGGATGGCAAAAATATCGCCGTTCGAGGTGGTTAAGCGCACATCGGTTCCGGTTTTGGTTGGGCTGATTGTGGTGGTGGTTGCCACCGAAATTATGGTGCCAGCCTGATAGACCATAGAACACAGCCCCTACCGAATGGAAAGGGGCTGTAGAGATAAATGCGGTGTTGAGCATAGCGATAGCGCCGCTATCACACTTCAAAATCAGTCTGTGGTTCGTCGTTTGGTGTGATTCGGACCTCAATGATACGGTGGCTTTCCACCGCCAGAATAGTGAACTGATAGCTATCGATTGACAGCGTATCGCCCACCTGCGGAACCCGCTGCGCGTGTTCCATCAACAGCCCCGCTAACGTGTAGTATTCGCGCTTTTCATCCAGCGTCAGCGGAACATACATCGTTAAGTCTTCCAGCGGAATATAGCCATTTACGGTCCAACTGCCGTCGTCATTCTGCTGAATGCTATGGCGCGCATCGCGATCTTCGCCTTCGCGCGGCAGGTTGCCGGCAATGGTTTCCATCACGTCGCTTAATGTGACTATCCCTTCCATCGAACCAAATTCATCAACGACAAACGCAAAGTGTGTTCGCGCTTCTCTAAACTGTTCCAAAGCCTGTAACAGTGAAAGCTGTTCAGGAAAGACCAGCGGCTGACGAATCAGAATACGTGGATTGAACGGCTCGCGGTTTAGCTGCTGCTGGAGTAAATCGGCAACATGTACGATACCCAACGGTTCGTCGGAGGTATTGCTGTCGGTTACCACCAGTCGGGAATGCTGGTTGGTCGTTAACAGTTTAGCGAGCGCATCCTGTGTAATATCCAGCTCAACCGAGTCGATGTCATGCCGCGACGTCATAATGCTGCTGATGGTTCGCTGCGCCAGCCCCAATACCCGCTTTATCATCCGGCGTTCCTGAATATTGAAGACTTCCTGACCTGCCCGGGTGTTGTCTGCAATCATCGATGAGGTTTGATTGTCGAGTTCAGCTTCTTCATGGTTACCGCGCAAGATACGCAAAACCACTTCCGCGGTGCGCTGGCGCAGTGGAACCGAGGAAGAAAGAAAACGCCGGCGGTTGAACAGGGAGACCTGATTCAACATCTCAATCATCACCGAGAAACCTATCGCGGCGTAGAGGTAGCCTTTAGGAATATGATAACCAAAGGCGTCTGCGACCAGACTGAAACCAATCATCAGAAGGAAGCTGAGACACAGGATAACGATGGTCGGGTGTTCCGCGACAAAGCGGGTCAGCGGCTTGCTGGCCAGCAGCATGAGGAAAATAGCGATGGTCACGGCGGACATCATAACCAGCAAGTGATCGGTCATGCCGACGGCGGTAATCACGGAGTCCAGCGAGAATATGGCGTCCAGTACCACGATCTGTGCCACTACCGGCCAGAAACGTGCACCTTTACGCTGGGCTTGCTGCTCCTCATCTTTTCCTTCGAGACGTTCGTTGAGTTCCATGGTGGCTTTAAAGAGTAGAAACAGTCCTCCAACCAACATGATGACATCGCGAGCGCTGAATGTGTGCCCAAGGAACGTGAAGAGGGGGGTAGTCAAAGACACCAGCCATGAAATGGACGCCAGCAGACCCAGGCGCATAATCAGAGCAAGTAACAGACCGACGACTCTGGCTTTATCGCGTTGTTCTTTTGGTAGTTTCTCAGCCAGAATGGCAATGAAGATAAGATTATCAATGCCCAGAACCAGTTCCAGGACAACCAGCGTGGTCAACCCGGCCCATATCGTTGGATCAGCGATCCACTCCATATCTCTTTTTTCACCTTTAAAGGAACATAACCTCGATAGCGTATCAGGGCATGCACAGATGAACCAGAATTTGCAGGGATATTCTTTATGAGAAGCACAATCTATAACTACAAGCAAATTCTGAGCCGATAGGTGCCCTGATAGGTATTGTCATTTTTTTGACACGGAACGTTGTGTAGCTTGTTGGAGGGGGGGGCGAAAGATCGACAATAAGTAAAATTTTAAGAATGATACATAGAGTAACGCACGTTAGTATTTGATTGCATGAGCATACAACGCATAGAATATGCCTGCGGATTTAGCAAGATTTTTACGACAGGGATGCGCGTAGTCTTATTCTGAAAAGCTCCTTTTAAGCCATCTTACCCTTGTACTCGTTGCATCATCGTCAATACTATGGGGTGAAAATTTGGCTTTGTCGATTTAGTTATATTTTTATAAATAAATATATTTATTAGTCCTATTTTGTTAGCGAGATCAGTTGGCTAGCAAGGAAATGGAATCTTTACACACAAACAGATGGTTTACGGATCCAGGGTGTAGCCACAGGATGGTGTTCCGTACGTTGTTTGACAGCGCATTGGTAGCTATGAGCCAAGGGCGGTAGCGTGTCTGATGCGAAACATTCACATAACGGGTTGATGATGGTGCAAAAATGCAAGAATTCATGGTGGTTTTCCTGAGTGCCTTTATTGCGTTGTTCTTGGCAAGAAAAGTCGCAATAAAGATCGGGCTGGTGGATAAACCTAACGAACGCAAGAGACATAGTGGGCATATTCCACTTGTCGGCGGTGTTTCTATCTATATGGCCCTCTGGGTTATGTATGCATTTGATCCTATATGGCTCCCCAATTTCTCTCTCTATATGGTCTGTGCAACTGCACTACTGGCAGTTGGTGTGCTGGATGACCGATTTGATCTTCCTGTTCTCCCCCGGGTTGGCCTACAGGCATCCGTGGCAGGCCTGATGATGTACGCGGGGCTATATCTTTCGTCCTTAGGCAAGGTGTTATTCGGTTATGAGCTGTTTTTAGGGATTTTCGGTTATACGGTTACGCTGTTTGCGGTATGGGGAGCTATCAATGCTTTTAATATGGTTGACGGCATTGATGGCTTACTGGGCACACTTTCCTGTGTAACATTTGGTGCTCTGGCAGTAGTTTTTTATCTTGATGGGCGACACGAACTTGCACTGTGGAGCTTGTGCTTGTTGGCTGCGACGCTACCTTATATTTTTCTGAACCTTGGTGTGCCATGGGGAACAAAATTTAAAGTGTTTATGGGGGATGCGGGTAGCACACTTATTGGTTTTACGGTTATCTGGCTATTGATTTTGGCAACGCAAGGTAGCGAAGCTGTAATTCGTCCTGTAACTGCACTGTGGTTGATTGCTATTCCCTTGATGGACATGGTGACAATTATGGTGCGCAGAATCCGCAGAGGCGATAGTCCATTCAAACCCGATCGTGAGCATTTGCACCATATCCTGATGCGCGCAGGGCTGACCCCGAGGCAGTCACTATTAGCGATTGTTGCTGCAGCAATGACTTTGGCTGCTATTGGTATTACTTGTGAGTTAAGTGGTATAACTGACTCAGTTATGTTATGTGCGTTCCTGGTTGTTTTTGTCGGCTATTTTTGGGCAATTACGCGAGTGTGGCGCTTGCTGACATGGATAAGACGAACCAATCATGGGGCTGCTGTTGTTCCGGATAAAGTGGGGCAGCGCCGCTAACAGACAAATTAACGGTTTTTTACGCTTCAGACTGTAGGTTTATTTAACTAAACGTCCTCTATAATTATTTGATATTTTGTAGGGATTTGCACGATTTTTAATCAGAATACGATGGCATAAACAGGATGATAAAGCATAAATTGAAATTGATGCCGATGGTGGTGTCACTGGCTTTGCTGAGCGGCTGTACTATAATCCCCGGTGGCCATCTTTCTACAAGTGGCAAAGAAGTTATCGAGCAGCAAGATGCTGATTTTAATATTGATAAATTAGTAAATGTTTATCCACTAACACCGTATTTAGTGGATAAGATGCGGCCGAAGCCGTTGATTGCGCAAACTAACCCTGCGTTAGAACGTGAGCTACAGCAATATGAATACCGTATTGGTATTGGCGATGTCATCATGGTTACCGTGTGGGATCACCCTGAGCTGACGACACCTGCTGGTACATATCGCACTGCCGCGGATACGGGTAACTGGGTGCATTCTGATGGCACTATCTTCTATCCCTATATCGGTAAAGTGAAAGTTGCTGGTAAAACAGTAATGGAAGTGCGCAGTGAGATTTCATCCCGGCTAGCTACGTATATCGAATCTCCACAGGTTGATGTCAACATTGCGGCATTCCGCTCTCAAAAGGCCTATGTAACGGGTGAGGTGAAAACCTCTGGTGAGCAACCTATTACCAACGTGCCACTCACTATACTTGATGCGATTAATAAAGCCGGTGGGTTAAGCGAAGATGCCGACTGGCGTAATATCGTGTTGACGCATAATGGTCAAGAAAAACGCATCTCTCTTCAGGCGTTAATGCAAAATGGCGACCTATCCCAAAATACTCTGTTGTATCCTGGTGATATTCTCTACATTCCCCGTAATGACGACTTGAAAGTTTTCGTCATGGGCGAAGTTAAGAAGCAAAGCACGCTCAAAATGGATCGTAGTGGCATGACCTTGACCGAGGCGTTGGGCAACGCTGAAGGGATGGATCAGACATTTTCTGATGCTACAGGGATTTTTGTTATCCGTTCATTACGAGGAACGCAAGGTCCTAAGCTGGCCGATGTCTATCAACTTAATGCGAAGGATGCCACTGCAATGGTCATGGGGACTGAATTCCAGTTACAGCCTTACGACATTGTCTATGTTACGACGGCACCGATCGTTCGTTGGAATCGTGTTATTAGCCAGCTCGTACCGACCATTTCTGGGTTCAATGAACTGACAGAAGGTTCACTGCGAGTTCGTACCTGGCCATAGAGATAATTATGTTTGATTCTATATTGGTTGTTTGCGTCGGTAACATCTGTCGTTCCCCTACGGGGGAACGGCTATTAAAACAGGCATTGCCTAGCAAAAAAATTTCATCGGCAGGGCTGGGCGCATTGGTTGGAAAACCTGCAGACGCGACCGCAGCGGACGTGGCGAGCCAGCATAATCTCTCTCTTGATGGCCATGAAGCACAGCAATTAACGTCAGTACTATGTCGTCAGTATGATCTCATTTTGGTTATGGAGAAAGGGCATATTGATGGCGTATGTCGTATTGCGCCAGAAGTCCGAGGCAAGACAATGCTATTTGGCCGTTGGCTTAACCAGCAAGAGATTGCTGATCCATATCGCAAAAGTCGTGAAGCATTTGAATTCGTTTACTTGCAACTTGAGCAGTCTGCCCAGAAATGGGTGCAGGCATTAAGCCGTTAACAAGTCAGGGAAACCCATGGCAGAGAAAATTTCAGTAAAAGCATCCGAAACCAATACGGATGAGATTGATTTAGGACGTTTGTTGGGAACATTGCTGGATAATCGTTGGTTAATTATTGGTGTTACTGCAGTTTTCACAATTCTTGGTATTCTTTATGCGACCTTTGCCACGCCGATTTATAAAGCAGATGCACTCATTCAGGTGGAACAAAGTTCCGGTAACTCTTTGCTAAAAGATATTTCCAGCGTGTTACCTGATGCTAAACCAGAATCGGCTGCTGAAATTGAGTTGATCAAATCGCGTATGGTAGTCGGTAAGACAGTTAACGATCTCTCTTTAGATATTATCGCGCAGCAAAAATATTTTCCTGTCTTTGGTAAGGGCTTTGCTCGTTTGATGGGCGAAGAGGCTGGAAAAATCGCAGTATCAAGACTGGAAGTGCCTAAATCCTGGGAAGATGAGACCATCAGTCTTGTAATTATTGATGAACAAAACTATGCGATAGAAGCAGGTGATGCTCTAACGTTTAATGGAAAAGTTGGGAATATAGAAAAGCATAATGGTCTTTCTATATTGGTTAGTGATATTAAAGCCGAAAAGGGTACTGCTTTTCGCCTTAAAAAATTAAATACTATTACGGCTATTAATAATGTATTAGAAAATTTATCCGTTGCAGATAAAGGAAAAGATACTGGAGTACTTTCGCTGAGCTATGAAGGTGAAGATCCTGAGTTGACCAATAAAATACTCAATAGTATCAGTCAAAATTATCTTCAGCAAAATGTCGAGCGTAAATCTGAAGAAGCTGGGAAAAGCCTAGAGTTTCTTAAAGAGCAACTTCCAAACGTACGGCTGACGCTTGATGAAGCGGATAATAAATTAAACAACTATCGGCAAAAGAATGAATCGGTTGATTTATCACTAGAGGCTAAAGCGGTTTTGGATACGATGGTGTCCGTGGAATCTCAGCTTAACGAATTAACATTTAAAGAAGCAGAAATATCAAAACTATATACCAAAGAACACCCAGCTTATCGTGCGTTGATGGAAAAACGAAAAACGCTGGAAGAGGAGCGAGAAAAAATCAACAAACGGGTAGGAGGGATGCCAAAAACTCAGCAGGAAATTTTACGTTTAACGCGTGATGTGAACGTAGGGCAAGAAGTCTACATGCAGCTGTTGAATAAGCAGCAGGAACTGAGTATTAACAAAGCGAGTACGGTTGGTAATGTTCGTATTATTGATGCGGCAGCACTCCAGCTTAAACCTGTAAAACCTAAAAAACTCATTGTTGTGTTACTAGCGTTGATCATTGGTGCTGTGATATCAACGGCATTTGTTGTATTAAAAACTATGTTGCATAAAGGGATTGAAAGCCCTGAACAACTGGAAGAACTGGGCATTAACGTGTACGCCAGCGTTCCTTTATCAGAGTGGCAACAGAAGAAAGACAGGGCGCTATTAGGAAAAGGAAAGAAAGGTAATACGCGCTCGACTGAGCTCCTGGCTGTGGGGAATCCTGCTGATCTCGCCATTGAAGCGATTAGAAGCCTGCGCACTAGTCTGCATTTCGCGATGATGGAGGCTAAAAATAATGTATTAATGATCTCGGGCGCTAGTCCGGCAATTGGTAAAACGTTTGTCAGTGCAAACCTTGGTGCTGTTATCGCACAGTCAGGACAGCGTGTATTGATTGTTGACTGTGACATGCGTAAAGGGTATGCGCATGAATTGATGGGAGTACAAGGGATAAATGGTCTCTCTGATATTTTGTCTGGGCAAATAACGACAGAAAAAAGTATTCGCAAAACTGCTATAGAAAATATGGACTTTATCGCCCGTGGACAAATTCCACCCAATCCTTCTGAACTCTTAATGCATAGTCGTTTTTCTCAGTTCATTGACTGGGCTTCTGAACATTATGATATTGTTCTATTAGATACTCCACCAATCTTGGCTGTAACGGATGCCGCGATTATCAGCCGTAATGCGGGGACTTCTCTCTTAGTTGCGCGTTTTGAGGTGAATACTCTGAAAGAAATTGAAGTAAGTATTCGCCGTTTCGAACAGAATGGTACCGAAATTAAAGGGGTTATTCTGAATGCGATTGTAAAACGTGCTGCAAGCTATTATGGATATGGAAATTATAACTACTATACGTATGACTATAAGTCAGAAAAAAATAGTTAATATGTCTCTCTGAATTAAATTTTATCTTGCGATAGCCGGGTGTTCGCATCCGGCCTTCCTTATACCTCACTCATAAATTATCTGTCATAACTTTTCTATCAAAAATTATATCCCAAAAGTGATTTTTTATTGGAGTCAACCGTGAAAGGTATAATCCTCGCTGGCGGTTCAGGAACACGTCTTTATCCTATTACACTAGGTGTTTCCAAACAGCTGCTGCCTATTTACGATAAGCCGATGATCTATTATCCGCTATCTGTCCTCATGCTGGCTGGAATCCGGGATATTCTAATCATTACTACGCCGGAAGATCTGAAAGCATTTCAGCGGTTGCTGGGCACTGGTGATGCTTTTGGTGTGCGACTCTCTTATGCTGTCCAACCTAAACCTGAGGGATTGGCACAGGCATTTATTATCGGTGAAGAATTCCTGGCTGGTGATAGCTGCAGCCTGGTATTAGGCGATAATATTTTTTTCGGGCAAGGATTTAGCCCCGTTTTAAAACGCGCTGCCGCTAAGAAAACGGGCGCGACAGTATTTGGCTATCAGGTTATGGATCCGGAACGATTTGGCGTCGTTGAATTTGATGAGAATAAGAGGGTTATGTCCATTGAGGAAAAACCTAAAAAAGCCAAATCGAATTGGGCTGTGACAGGATTGTATTTCTATGATGAGCAAGTTGTCGAATTAGCCAAACAGGTAAAACCTTCGGAAAGAGGTGAGTTGGAGATTACGACGCTTAATGAAATGTATCTGGAGCGCGGGCAACTGGAAGTGGAGTTCTTAGGGCGTGGCTTTGCCTGGTTAGATACAGGCACGCATGATAGCTTAATCGAAGCCTCTACTTTTGTTGAAACGGTAGAGAAAAGACAAGGAATGAAGATCGCGTGTTTGGAGGAAATTGCCTGGCGTAACGGATGGCTAACTAATTCACAGTTGCTGGATTCAGTAAATAGACTGATTAAAAATCAATATGGTCAATATCTAAAACAACTGCTCAGAGAACGGTAGATAAATTATGCAAGTAAAAATCATACAACTGCAAACACACGGTGACGATCGTGGTGCATTAGTTGCGCTAGAGCAAGAAAGAAATATTCCGTTTGAAATTAAGCGTGTGTACTATTTGTTTAAAACTAAAGAGGGTGTTCGAAGAGGATTTCATGCTCATAAAACATTAAAACAAGTCGCTATTGCTGTGCGTGGTTCATGTCGATTTTTATTAGATGATGGAAATGAAAAAGTTGAATTAGTATTAGATAATCCGGCACAAGGCGTTGTTATTGAACCCCATTTTTGGCATGAAATGTATGATTTTTCCGAAGACTGCGTTTTAATGGTATTAGCCGATCAGCCTTATGATGAATCTGATTATATTAGAGAATATAATAAGTTCAGAATTGGAGTGAAAAAAAATGGTATCTAATATATCGAGCAAGACAATAAATTTGTCATTGGCAAAACTATCAGATTCTGATTTTATATTTAGCTTGCGTGTTAATGGAAAGTTAAATAAATATATTTCAACTTTTTCTGGGAACGTTGAAGATCAACATAGATGGTTAGAGGATTATAAAAAAAGGGAACGTGAAGAACGTGAATTTTATTATGTAATCCGTCGTAATGATAGTAATTTGCCTATCGGAACTGTTAGATTATATGACTTTATAGATGACAGTAACTCTTTTTGTTGGGGGAGTTGGGTTATCAATGAAAACAAAACTTCATCTTCAGCTATAGAAAGTGCACTTTTAGTGTATAAAATAGGTTTTGAATATTTGAGATTTTCTGGTTCGCATTTTTTCGTTGATAAAAGAAATACAGCGGTTGTAGATTTTCATAAAAAATCAGGGGCGATTTTTTTAGGGGAAAACGATATTAATTTTTTCTTTAACTACACGCCTGATTTGTATAATTCTCTCGCAAGTAAATATAAAAAATTCCTTTAATTATTCCGCTAGTACTAGATACAATGATGGAAAATAAAATGATTCATTTTCTTGATCTTAAAGAAGTTAATGCTAATTATAAATATGAGTTAAAAGATGCTTTTTCGAGAGTGTTAGACTCTGGCTGGTATATCGCTGGAAATGAGCTTTCTGAATTCGAAAAACAATTTTCAATTTATTGTGGAACTAGGCATGCAATTGGTGTGGCTAATGGACTGGATGCTCTGATTCTTACCCTCCGAGCATGGAAAGTTCTCGGGAAATTAAAAAATGGTGATGAGATTATTGTTCAAGCTAATACCTATATTGCTTCGGTACTCGCTATAACCGAAAATGGTTTAACACCAGTATTAGTTGAGCCAGACCCTGTAACTTATAATCTATCACCTGAATCTATAAAGTCCGCAATTACCTCGAAGACTAAGGCTATTTTACCTGTCCATCTTTACGGGCAGATTAGTCCCATGAATGAGATTATGGAGATTGCTAAAACACATAAACTCCTAGTTCTTGAAGATTGTGCTCAGTCCCATGGTGCACTACTTAATGGGAAGAAAGCGGGAGCATGGGGAGATGCCGCTGGGTTTAGTTTTTATCCAGGGAAGAATCTTGGTGCATTAGGTGATGCTGGTGCCATTACGACCAATGATGATGAATTGGCTGATGCATTAAAAGCACTAAGAAACTATGGATCACATAAAAAATACGAAAACCTTTATCAAGGCGTAAATAGCAGACTCGATGAACTTCAGGCTGCGTTGCTGGCGGTAAAATTAAAATATTTAGATGAGACAAATCGCAGAAGACAGGAAATCGCTAAAGTTTATTGTTCTGGCATCATTAATGAATTGATTTCATTACCTCATCCTCCTGAATATATTTCTGAACATGTGTGGCATTTGTTTGTAATACAGTGTGATGACAGAGATAAGTTGCAAAGATTCCTCTCGGGAAAAGGTATTCAAACGTTAATTCATTATCCGACTCCTCCACACCTTCAGCATGCTTATCAGGAATTAGGCTTTGGAGAAGGCTCTTTTCCTGTTACTGAATCTATTCATAAAAAGGTATTGAGTTTACCAATGGGGCCAACGTTATCTGATACAGAGGTTCAAGAGGTTATTACGGCGCTAAACGAGTACCGGGGATGAAAAAATTACTCTCGGTGACCTTTTTTAGCGGGCTACTGACATTAGCAAAAATGGGAAGTGGGTTTGTAATTGCCAAGGTAGTTGCTATTTATACTGGCCCGTCAGGTATGGCCATGCTGGGGCAGATTCAAAGCATAGTGACCAGCTTTAACGGCATTGTAAATGCTCCTGTTGGTAGTGGTATCGTACGTTATACTGCCGAGTTTGAAAAAGAAGGTGTGGAAGGGTGTGCACCATGGTGGAAAGCCGGCCTATGGTGGTTGGCTATTATACTTTCCATTTTAATGCCTGTCGGTTTTTTTTTCGCTCGTTCCTTATCAGATTTTTTACTTAATGACCCTAATTATGCATGGATCATTTGGATTACAGTTGCTTCATTACCTGTTGCTGCGCTTGGTACGCTGGTTAATTCAGTAATTAATGGATATCAGCAATATAGACGTTTTGTTATATTGGGAGCAATATCTACAGCTTTTTCATGTACGTTAATGATTACGTTAATCATTAATTTTGGTATCCAGGGTGCTCTGTTAGCTGCGGCTATCCAATCAGGACTGATTGGATTAATTCTTATTTCTAGCGTACTACGGCAGCCATGGGCTAAATTAAATTATTGGTGGGGGGGAACAGACACATCGAATAAAAAAAGGATTGGTGGTTATATACTCATGGCGACGACCACGGCCTTAACCACGCCCATCGCATTAATCGGGGTTAGAAATGTTCTGATTAGCCATGTCGGCTGGGAGGAGGCAGGGCAATGGCAGGCAGTTTGGAAAATCTCTGAGGTTTATTTAGGGGTTATCACCATTGCCTTAAGTACTTATTATCTACCTAAGTTATCGACGTTGAAGGGCGTTGAAAATGTTAGAACAGAGATTAATCAAACTGCAAAAATAGTAGTTCCGATTGCTGTTGTTATGGCTATTGGCGTGTATTTGTTTAGAGATATTGCTATCAGTTTACTTTTTACCGAAGGCTTTAGGTCAGCGAGAGAACTATTTGCTATACAACTTGTTGGGGATGTTATAAAAATTACCAGTTGGCTATATGCATACCCGATGTTATCCCGTGGTGCTACGAAATGGTTTGTGTCAACTGAAATTATTTTTTCTGCTACCTTAGTTATTTTGACTTATTTTCTTGTTCCTTTGTATTCGACACAGGGGGCAAATATGTCTTATGTTATTAACTATTCCTTTTATCTTTTGTTTGTCGTGAGTTTTTTTGGGCGCTATTCTCGGTAAGAATATTTATTTTTCCTGTGTATGATTGGTGGTCATTTTCCTGGTAATGTTGCTATTTCAGTATCTAGTCACCATAAGGTAGAGACTATTAGTATTATGAATAAAAAGCCAGTTTCCGTCGCTGTTATATCATTTAATTCATCATCTACTATACTTGAAACGTTGAATAGTGTCGTTAATCAAAGCTATGGTGCTGAGAATATAGAGCTAATTATAAGTGATGATAGTTCTAAAGATCATACTGTAGATTTAATTAAATCATGGTTAAAAGAAAATGAGTCTTTTTTTAAAAGAGTAGAGTTAATAGCTAACCCGATTAATGGAGGGGTTCCCAAAAATTGCAATCTTGCATGGAAAGCTGCTACTTGTGAGTGGATTAAAACAATTGCAGGTGATGATATATTATTAGTCAATTGCTTAGAGTTAAATGTGAATGAGGCAAATAAAAAACCTGATGTGGCTGTTATATTCTCTCTAATGGATGGCTTTTTTGTTAACGATCTAAATGATAAAATAATAAAAGCATCCTATCCACTTAGACACCAACAGAAAGTATTATTGTCACCAGCCTGTAAACAATTAAAATATCTAAGATATGGTGATATTAGCGGTGCGCCAACTGCATTTATTAATAATAAAAAACTGATCGAAATTAACTATGCTGATGAAAGAATGCAGCTTGTTGAAGATCTTCCTATGTGGTACAACTTTGTCCGAATTGGTTATAAATTACATTTTTTTCCTGAAAAAACGGTACTCTATCGAATGGATGGGGATTCAATAACAAACTCTAAAGCTAGATTGATTAATATTAATTTTATTAATGATTTAATTAAGATTGATAAATATATCATCAATAAAGATTTGAATCATAAACATGCTTTCTTGAAAATTAGGAAGTATTTATGGCCTCGATGCGCTTTTTTCATCTCGAGGGTGTTTAACAATAACTATAGTTTTATGGCAAAAATCATGCTTTCGACTACTTTGTTAATTAAACCAGGGAATATAAGCAGTAAACTGCTAAAATTAAAGGATAAGTATATAAATGAATGATAATCACATGGAGGCGAAAACAAAAAATAAATACACATTAAAATTTAATGGCTTCCTTATTGTCCTTCTTCTTACATATTTAATATATAGTGTAAGTTATAAATATCTTTATATTCCAAGTACTTATCTTGTTGTTTTTGTGTTTTTTTGTTTTTTCTTTCTTTATGCCGTTGGAAATAATCTAAAGGTAAATTATAACGCTAGTTTATTGCCGCTGTTTTTAGCTTTTATTTTTTTTGTTTGGTCTGTTTTTAGTTATTTGATTAATTTAAATGATGGCGCGGATTTATATATTATTCGCACCTCGTTCATTTATTTTCTAATGATTTTTTTAGTTCCTTTCGTAGTCCGTTATTTTTTTATCCGTCCTGCAAGTGTTTTATTTTTCTTTGGTCTTGTTGGTTTTATTAATGCTATTTTTATATTTTCGATGTTATTGATTAAACCATTTCAAGAGTTTTATCTTTCACTTATTGAGAGTAGTGCTTTTGATTTAATAGGAGGTAGTGAGTCTTTAGATAGCTTTATGTCATTACGTATGGTCGGTATTACGGGGTTGTCTGTATATTCCTCGGGTTTTATGCAAATGATGTTGGCTGTTTCTTTAGCCACGTACATGCATTTTTCGCCTAAAGAAACTCGACTCTTTCATTATGTTATGCTGGTGTTGATTATACTATCTGCATTAATCGCTGCGCGGTCTTCTATTATAGGTCTTTTGTTTTTTTGTGTCTTTTTCATGTCTTCCTTTAGTATAAAGAAAATAGTTAAAATTTTATGCATTATTCTGATTCTTCTTTATATTGTTTTTATTTCTATTATGAGTTTTTTATCTTCAGATTTAAGCGACTTTTTTTTGAAATGGGCTTCTGAAATATTTGTATCGGGAGCTAATACTGGCTCTGTGAAGGAAAATATATCGATGTTCATTTATGGCTTTAATGATTTTAGTTTGGTTGGTGATTCTAGGTGGTATGGTGATTTAGATGGATATTATAAAGGCACTGATGTTGGCTGGTATAGATTGCTTTTCTCTGTTGGATATTTAGGCCTCATTATTTGGTTTGGATTACTACTTTCTCTTTTTCATCATTCCTTATTTTCTTCTTCAAGAAAAGTTTTTTTATTAAGCTGGTGCATCTTACTCTATATTATAGTGATGATGTTTAAAGGCGCTGTTCTTTTTGATGCTTATCAAGCTGTTTTTGTAATTTATTCGATTTTTTTTGTCATGAAGCATAATGAAAAGCTGGTGAGAGGATAATATGAGTGTAGGGTTATATTGTAACTGGGGAGTTAAAGTTGAAAATAATGGCTTTTATATATCAAGTGTAGATGCTAAATATCTATATGCTTTTAAAAAAAAACACGGCGGTGTTACATTATTGAGTTCGACGACAACAGAGAGAAATGAAAACCAAGATGTATTCATCTCATTTAATGAGGCAGTATTAATCCCCCTTCCTGTCTTTAGCAGTTATCTTGGTTCTATTAGATTTTTTGTTTCTATTTTAATTGGAGTGAGAAAGTTATTGTCTGCATCTAAGAATATATATGTGCGTACTCCTGAGCCTTTCGGGTGGCTTTTCTCTGTCTTAAAAAATAAAAAGTGTCATTTAATAAATTATCATTTCACATCTAATCCTATTGAAGTAATTAAAAATAAAGAAGGTATGAGTGAAATAAAGAAAAAAGCCATGCTTGCTTTATTTTATCCTGAGTATCTTGCAAACTGTTTTTCCGCCTATATGTGCAAGTGTACTGTTAATGGCCCATCAGTTGTTGTAAATATTCCCCAATTTTTGAGAGGTAAGGCTGAGGTTTTAATAGAGACAACTCTAGATTTAGATGATGGCCTTATAGATATAAGCAATAAATTTGATGGAAATGTTGTTAATTTTATTTGCGTTTCTCGATTTGTTCCTGCCAAGGGGTTGCAACTTTTAATTGATGCTTTTGCTTCATTTAAAGCAAGGAACCCTAGTAAAAAATTTCAACTAATATTGGCAGGGAATGGTCCTTTGTTTGGTCTTATCAAAGATAAAGTTAACTCTTTGGATCTTGATGAACAAGTGATTTTTTTAGGATACTTGAAAAATGGAGATGAACTAAATAGTAGATATCGCGAGGCTGATGTTTTTATTAATCCATCACTATCTGAAACAGGGCCAAGGGTATTGCTGGAAGCTATGTCAAATGCGCTATTTTGCATATCTACAGATGTTGGTTATGTGAGGCATGTCATGAGTGATAATAATGATACTTATGGTTTAATTATTAATAAAAACTCAGTGTCAGAATTGGTTGGCGCTATAGATTTTGTTTTTAATAATATATCTTATTGTAGGGGAGTTGCGATAAAAGGGCCGATTGTTTCGTCCAAGTATACTTTGGAGCGATTCGTGGAGAGTGTTTTTTTATAGTTTTATTTTATACGGGAATTATATGTCTGAAACTTTCTCTGTTATTATGCCGACTTACAATTCATCTTCGACACTAAATGACAGCATCAAATCCGTGTTAAACCAATCTTTCCGTGATTTTATATTGTATGTCATCGATGATTGCTCTAATGACGAGACTGAAGAGATTGTTAAAAATTATTCTGATTCTAGAGTTGTGTACCTCAAGACTGATAAAAATTCCGGTGTTGCGGATGCTAGAAATATGGGCATTAGATCTGCATCAGGAAAATATATAACTTTCTTAGATAGTGATGATATTTGGTGTGAAGAAAAATTAGAAAAGCAGTATTGTTATTTTAATAATGGTTTTGATGTGGTATGTTCAAATTATAAAACTTTTTTTGAGATTTTTGATTTTAATTCTGGCGTAACAAGATTATCTCCTGAGTATATTTTTTATTCCGACATGCTTAAAAGTAATTTTATAGGGAACTTAACTGGAGCCTATAATGCTGAAAAATTAGGGAAGTTTTATCAGAAGAAAATTGGCCATGAAGACTATGTCATGTGGCTTGAAATTATGAAGAAAGCTAAGAAAGCATATTGTGTGCAAGAGTCTTTAGCTTACTACCGTGTTTCTTCTACCTCATTGTCTGGAAATAAATTTAAGGCATTGATTTGGCAGTGGAATATTTATCGTAATGAAGTTAAGCTTTCTCTGTTTTCTTCATTTTATTTCTTCTTGTTTTATATTTTCTATGCTTTGAAAAAGAGAAAGAACTAAAAGGTGTTTGTATGAATAAATATGTAGCAATAGTTGGTGGTTCTGGTTTTATTGGTACGATTTTGTCTAAGAAATTTATCAAAGATAATGTTGAATTTAAAATTTTAGACAAAGTTAAATCAAAAGAATTTCCTGATAAATGGGAGTATGCTGACGTTACTAATCTTGATACGCTTATCCCTGTGTTAAACAATGTTCATACGATTATTAATCTTGCCGCTGAACATAAGGATAATGTGAACCCTATAAGTCTGTACTATGATGTAAATGTCACAGGCGCTAAAAATATTTGTGAAGCTGCAAAAATAAATTCTATCAAAAATATTATTTTTACTTCTTCAGTTGCTGTATATGGTTTTGTAGAAAAAGAAACTGGAGAAGATGGTGAATATCATCCGTTTAATGACTATGGAAAATCAAAGCTAGAAGCTGAATATGTGTATGATGCATGGTTTGCTGAAAGTTCAGATAAAAAATTAGTGACGATAAGGCCAACCGTTGTTTTTGGTGAAAACAATCGCGGTAATGTATATAACTTATTTCGGCAGATTGCATCTGGTAAATTCTTGATGATTGGTTCAGGTAATAACCAAAAATCAATGGCATACGTCGAAAATATTGCCGCATTCATTCATTACGTCACCAGTTTATCTGATGGGAAATATGTATTTAATTATATTGATAAGCCTGATTTTACTATGAATGAGTTAACGGGGATAATAGCTAAAGCCTTAGGAAAAAAAGAAAGTAATATTAGAGTCCCATATTCTTTTGGTTTGCTCGGTGGTTACTGTTTTGATGTATTAAGTAAAATTACAGGTAAAGAATTTCCTGTTAGTAGTATTCGCATCAAGAAATTTTGCGCAAGAACCCAATTTAAGTCTAATTTTATTGATGATTTTGATTTTGTTGCGCCAGTTCCTTTGTCTGAAGGGATTGCAAGAACAGTTCGAAACGAATTTTCGAACTGATTTGACTGAGCTGGATTGTTATACTGTAAACCTGCCTTGATTACGAAGGCAGGCCGTTTTTAAATCATATCGTTGATTCTTTTTAACCAGTTTGATTGGTGAATATTAAGGCTGTTGATTTTCAAACAGCTCAATACCGAATACTTTGGTCGCTTCGCTGGCGTAGGGTATTCCTCACCGCTTATTGCCGCTAAGGTTGGTATACAAGAAATGGCATTTTTTTTACTGGCAACCTTAAAAATCCCCTCAGCAAATTCATACCAACTTACTTCCTTATCTCCACAGTAGTGATAAATCCCACCCACAGCATTTTTTTCCAGAAGAGAAATAATCGCCTGCGCTAAATCTCCTGCATAGGTTGGGCAGCCGCGCTGGTCGTTAACTATACTCAACGAGTCTCGTTCTTTAGCTAACCGGAGCATTGTCTTAACGAAATTATTGCCGTATTCGCTAAAGACCCATGCGGTGCGCACAATAATTGCTTTGGGGGAGATTTTTGTTACCGCCTGTTCACCTGCCAGCTTGGTGTTGCCGTAAACGCTTAGCGGATTTGTTGCACTATCTTCGTTGTAAGGTTCTGTTGCACTACCATCAAAGACGTAGTCTGTAGAGACATGAACGAGCCGCACATTGTATTTAGTCGCTACAATTGCTAGGTTCTGGGGGCCGTGCACGTTGATGCTTTCTGCAATCTCAGGCTCTGATTCTGCTTTATCCACGGTTGTGTAGGCCGCGGCATTAACGATAGCATCTGGTTGAAAACTTTTTACTACCTCTGCAACACGTTCTAAATCTGTGATATCCAGTTCATTAGAATCGGTTGCCAAAATCTCCCATTCTGCAGGTAAACGATCCTGAAAACAGCGACCCAATTGCCCATTCGCACCTGTCAGTAATATTTTCATTTTGCTAGATCCTTGAATAATTTACCTAACTTATCTTTCTCGGATAACAGCGGGGCTGATATTGGCCATTCAATACCCACCTCAGGATCGTTCCACAACAAGCAGCCCTCATCGCTGGGATCATAATAATCCGTGCATTTATATTCAAAATCAGCGATGTCAGAAAGCACTGCAAAGCCATGTGCTAGCCCTGGTGGTAACCAAAATTGGGTTTTGTTTTCTTCCGAAAGGATAACACCTTCCCATACTCCGTATGTTGGGGAACCCGGACGAATATCCACGGCGACATCAAATACCTCTCCGCGAACCACATGTACCAGCTTCCCTTGTGGTTTGGTTTTCTGAAAATGCAGGCCGCGTAAAACACCTTTACTTGACCGAGAATGATTATCCTGAACAAAGTCTACATCAATATTCAGCATCTGCTGATAACGCTTTTTCTCGAAGGTCTCCAGAAAAAAACCACGAGCGTCGCCAAATACTTTGGGCTGAATGATTTTTGCCCCATGAATTTTTGAGTCGGTAATCTGCATCTTATTTTTCTGCAATCAATCGTGAGAGATAAAGTCCGTAAGGAGTCTTCGCCATGACAGCGGCTTCCTCAGCAAGTTGGTGGGCTGTTATCCAGCCTTTTTTAAAGGCGATTTCCTCAAGGCAAGCGACCTTAAACCCTTGGCGTTTCTCGATAGTATGGATAAATTGTGATGCCTCAATCAGACTGTCATGTGTACCCGTATCCAGCCAGGCGAAACCACGTCCTAATAGTTCAACGTCTAGATTGCCTTGCTCTAGATACATCTGATTGAGCGTGGTGATTTCTAACTCGCCGCGGTGTGACGGTTTAACCTGCTTCGCCATTTCTACAATATTCTTATCGTAGAAATAGAGCCCAGTGACAGCCCAGTTAGATTTCGGTTTTACCGGTTTTTCTTCTATCGACAGCGCTCTGAAATCTTGATCAAACTCGACGACGCCAAAACGCTCAGGATCGGTGACTTGATAGCCGAAAATCGTTGCACCTTCTTCTTTTGCCGCTACTGATTCGAGTTTCTTACCAAAGCTCTGCCCGAAATAGATATTATCACCAAGCACCAGTGCACAGCGTTCCCCGTTGATAAATTCCTCGCCGATGATAAAAGCCTGGGCAAGTCCATCAGGGCTGGGTTGAATCGCGTAGCTAAGCTCAATGCCAAAACGGCTTCCGTCGCCCAACAGGCGTTGAAATGCTGGCATATCCTCAGGTGTAGTGATAATCAGTATTTCACGGATACCCGCAAGCATAAGAACGGAAATCGGATAATAAACCATTGGTTTATCGTAAATCGGCAGTAGCTGCTTAGAAACTCCGCGAGTAATCGGATATAGCCGAGTACCACTTCCCCCTGCAAGCACGATCCCTTTCATCAATAACTCCACCTTTGTTTCATTAAAAATTGTCTTTAAATAGTTGTTCTAGTATATCACTCTACCTCACCAGAATTGTCTGACGTATCAGAAAAAGTCAGATACCAGAGATCGCTTTGTCGCAGATTGGGTGTAATCTTAGTGTCATGCATGGCGTTGTGGGATTACGCTGCTAAGTGAAAAGTGTTCGATAAAACAAAATCGTTCTCCAGATAAAAACCATCAGATTGAAGAGAGTCAATCCATGACATCATTGAAAGCTATTATCCCTGTAGCAGGTTTAGGGATGAATTTGTTACCAGTGACCAAGGCCATTCCTAAGGAAATGTTGCCATTGGTTGACCGCCCGGTGATTGAGAAAATCGTCAACGAGTGTGTGAGGGCGGGGATTAAAGAAATTGTTCTGGTGACGCATGCGTCGAAAAACGCAATTGAAAACCACTTCGATACCTCGTTTGAGCTTGAATCTCTGCTGGAAGAACGCGCCAAGCGTCAACTGCTGGCTGAAGTACAGTCCATCTGCCCGAAAGGCGTGACGATCATGAACGTTCGTCAGGGAGAAACGCTGGGGTTAGGGCATGCGGTCTCCTGTGCTCGCCCAATCATTGGTGATAGTCCGTTTGTGGTGGTGTTGCCCGATGTGGTGTTGGATGAAAGCACGGCCGATCAGACGAAGGAAAACCTGGCGCTGCTAATCTCTCGCTTTGAAGAAACGGGGCGTAGCCAGGTGCTGGTGAAGCATCGTCCTTATGAGGTGTTGCCTGAGTATTCTGTCGTCGATTGCGACAAACCGCTGGTGAACCCGGGCGATGCCGCAGCGATTACGTCTATGATTGAAAAGCCTGAGGCACCCTCTGAAACGGGGTCTGATCTTTCAGCGGTCGGGCGCTATGTATTAACTGCCGATGCCTGGCCACTGCTGGAAAAAGCGGTCCCTGGCGCGTGGGGACGTATTCAGTTAACGGATGTTATTGCCGATATGATTGCGACTCAGCAGGTTGATGCTGTGCAAATGTCAGGCAAGAACTTTAACTGCGGCCGTAAATTGGGTTATGCACAGGCATTTGTGTCCTATGGATTGCGCAATCCTGAGTTTGGTGCCGAATTTAAAGAAAGTATTAAGGCGCTGCTGAAAAAGTAATATTGCGTGATAACTCGCTGTAAAACCGCAGATCGTTGAATCGTTCTGCGGTTTTTTCTTTTTCCCGCCATACGTTCCGATTGGGTGAGCTTTCGCTATCAAACCAATCACTACCCACTCACGCAAAGCTGAGTTACCATGTCGGCCTGTTTTTAAATTGCTTGCGAGGTCGCAATGCGAGGCGTTGTCGCCGTTGCAGGCAGGTTATCCTTCAGACAGGAGTTGCTTTAATGTCCAAACAGCAAATTGGCGTTGTCGGTATGGCGGTGATGGGGCGCAATCTGGCGCTGAACATTGAGAGCCGTGGCTATAGCGTTTCCATCTTTAACCGTTCTTCCGATAAAACCGATGAAGTTATCGCGGAAAATCCGGGTAAAAAACTGGTGCCGTCTTACACCGTTGAAGAGTTTGTCGAATCCCTGGAAAAACCCCGCCGTATTCTGCTGATGGTGAAGGCCGGTGAAGCAACCGATAAAACGATTGAATCGCTGAAACCTTACCTGGAAAAGGGCGATATTCTGATCGATGGCGGTAACACCTTCTATAAAGATACGATTCGCCGTAACCGCGAACTGTCCGCTGAAGGGTTTAACTTCATCGGTACAGGCGTATCTGGTGGGGAAGAGGGCGCGCTGAAAGGGCCTTCCATCATGCCGGGTGGCCAGAAAGAAGCGTATGAACTGGTTGCTCCGATTCTGGAACAGATTGCCGCACGTGCTGATGGCGAAGCCTGTGTGACCTACATTGGCGCTGATGGCGCAGGCCACTATGTCAAGATGGTGCATAACGGCATTGAATACGGCGACATGCAGCTGATTGCTGAAGCCTATGCATTGCTCAAGCAGGCACTGAATCTGAACAACGACGAGCTTGCTACGACGTTCTCTGAGTGGAACAAAGGCGAGTTAAGTAGTTATCTGATTGAAATTACTGCCGATATCTTCAAGAAAAAAGATGAAGAAGGCAAATACCTGGTTGACGTGATTCTGGATGAAGCCGCTAACAAAGGCACGGGTAAATGGACCAGCCAAAGCTCTCTGGATCTGGGCGAACCGCTGTCTCTGATCACGGAATCCGTTTTTGCCCGTTACCTGTCTTCACTGAAAGATCAGCGTGTTGCTGCCTCTAAAGTGCTGACTGGTCCGACGGCTCAGCCATTCGGTGGTGACAAAGCTGAGTTTGTTGAGAAAGTGCGTCGTGCACTGTATCTGGGTAAAATCGTTTCTTATGCTCAGGGCTTCTCACAGCTGAAAGCGGCATCAGACGAGAACAACTGGGATCTGAACTACGGTGAAATCGCCAAGATTTTCCGCGCGGGTTGCATCATCCGTGCACAGTTCCTGCAGAAAATCACCGATGCGTATGAGCAGAAAGCAGATATCGCTAACCTGCTGTTGGCTCCTTACTTCAAGAAAGTGGCTGACGAATACCAGCAAGCTCTGCGCGACGTTGTCTCTTATGCTGTTCAGCAAGGTATCCCGACGCCAACCTTCTCCGCGGCCATTGCTTATTACGACAGTTACCGTTCAGCCGTATTGCCTGCTAACCTGATTCAGGCTCAGCGTGACTATTTCGGTGCACATACTTATAAGCGTACAGATAAAGAAGGCGTATTCCATACCGAATGGCTGGAATAATCGTTTCTTATGCTTAGATAGCGCTGTTTGTTAATAAAACGCCAGATTAGGAAATATCTGGCGTTTTTATATTGCTGAATCAGTGGATTGATATCGTTAAGATATCTATGACTTTTTTTCTGCAATACTGTAAATTTCATTAAAGAAATCTGCTTTTTTACCGAGATCATTGCTGTTTATTACATCGGGATCTTGCTATTTTTAACAGTGTTGCAAAAATCGAGTTGTAGTTTTGCTTTCTGGTGTTGCTTATCAGAGGCTGTTGCCTCTTAAAGAAGATGCTGTCATAGAAAGCTTGATCGCCATTGAACTGTAACTCATTACTGGGAGGATCCCGGTAACGGTCAGTAAACGAGGTATAAGGTATTTTTCCTTGTGCTGGCTGGAATGAAGGACGGGGTATGGTCTTTTTGACGGTACCCCACCCTGAAGTACTTCATGTTAAAAAGGAAATCGTAATGAAGAAAACGTTAATCACGCTGGCCGCTGTTCTGGCCATGTCGTCAAACGCGTTTGCTGTTGATGGCGTCTCCAGCGCAACCGCTGCAGGTACCACGACCACCTCGACGACCAGCGCTAGCGTTGGTGTTGCGGCTGGTGCTGCAGGTGCCGGCGCTGCTGCGGGTACCACTGCACTGATTGCCGTGGGTGTTGCTGCTGCTGTTGCTGTTGGTGTAGCTGTTGCTGTTGCCAGCAATGACAACAACAATACGACGACAACGACGACAAGAACCTGATGTCTCGCTAATCCCAAGGCCACTTCGGTGGCCTTTCTTTTTCTGGGCTACGCTGTTCAACGAGAACTTCATTGTATGACAAGAATAAAGCGAATAGCAGAAATGAAAGCGCTGATTGCTATCCCCCTTTTCTCAATTTTATTAACCGGTTGCTCCCAAAATATGGATCAGGTGGGGAAAACGTTTAAACTGGCATTTTTCGGGCAGGATGATACTCATGTGACGGCCAAACAGGTTGCTAATACGCCCTATGCCTCGGCTTATCTGAAGGTAGGGAAAGCACCGCAAGCGTTTGTCGTGCTCGCTTTTGCTGAACAGAACCAACTGAAATGGATCGGGGCCGATAAAAATATGGTATCGACCCAACATGGCCGCCTGGTGAAAACACAGGGCTTCGGTGAAGACATTACCTATGTGGATAACCTGCAACAGGATCCCCTGACGTTAGGCCTATTGAAGACATCGACGCCAATGACATGGCAAAGTCGGGTTGAATGGGCTCAGGTCTTCCGTGGTGGTTACGATACCCGGTCCGTTTTTCAGGCTCGTGGCAAAGAAATCGTAAAAATTCTGGATACCTCGCGTGAGTTGCTGCGCTTTGATGAGCAGGTGACGGTTCCCGCCTTGAATGAATCTTACACTAATAGTTACTGGCTTGATCCGGCTAACGGAAGCGTGGTTCAAAGTCAGCAGTATATGGGGCCGGGTATGGCATTGGTTACATTCACCGTATTAAAACCCTACGCACAATAAGGGGCTGCAATGTTGGCACTCAATCGTATCGCTACCTTGTTGCTGCTGGTTTCCAGCGTCGCGACGTCTGCGCAACTGACGGTGAAATCGCCTCAAGAGACGGTCGCTGTCGTTAAACTTGACGACGGTACGCGTCTTGAAAAATTTTACGAACAGGTTCCCTGGCCACAAAATATTAACTGGCAAACCGCATTTATTTCTGATTTTGCGACGACGCAGAAGGTACGCGCGCAAGGAGATGTCTTGCTGCAAAAGCTGGCTGAACTGGAAACGCGCTGGCGCAATTCAGGCGATGGCGATCTGGCTATCTCCGCCTGGCTGCTGAGAAAGACCATTAATCCGATTAATGTTGCAGGTCGTATCAGTACCGATCTTGATCCTGACCGCGTGCGTGTCTATGCAGAAAATAATCGCCCTCTGGTGGGGGAATATGCACTGTATGTGGCACCTTATGATGACAAGTTGTCCCTGATTGGCCTGGTCAATACTTCCGCTGACGTGGGGGAACTAGAGACATCGGGGAAAGTGGCGCTGCGTGCCGGATGGTCGGTCGAAAATTATCTCTCTGGACGGCGACTCCTTGCGGGGGCGGATAACAGCTATGGTTATCTGATCGCGGGAAATGGCAAGTGGCGCAAAGTCCCGCTGGCACTGTGGAATCGTCAGCATATTGAGCCCGCCGCGGGTGAAACGCTCTTTATCGGTTTTAACCCTGCGGTCTTACCCCAAGAGATGTCATCACTCAACGAGCAGCTTGCTGACTACCTGGCTAACCGGATCCCACTCGAATGACAAAAAACAGAAACATTAAACTAGGCTGTCTGTCGTTGGCGATTGGCAGCATCTTGAGTGCACAGGCGATGGCGGCTGAAACAGAAAGCCCTCGTACTGCGACGAACCCGAATCTGCGCTTTCAGCCTGCGGGGGTATCGCAGTCTGATTTCGGCGGCACAGGTCTGTTACAGATGCCTACGGCGCGTATGGCGGAAACGGGCGAGTTTAGCCTTAATTACCGTGATAACGAAGAATACCGACGCTACTCCATCTCGCTCCAGCTCTTTGACTGGCTGGAAACCACGGTGCGTTATACTGACACGCGTACGCAACCATACAGCCCAAATCCTGCTTTTAGTGGCGATCAGACGCAAAAAGATAAAGGCTTTGATGTGAAAGCGAGGCTGTGGCAGGAAAGTTATTGGTTGCCGCAGGTTTCCGTGGGGCTGCGTGATATTGCCGGTACAGGCCTATTTGATAGCGAATATCTGGTAGCCAGTAAACGTTTCGGCCCGTTTGATTTCACCCTAGGGATGGGCTGGGGCAATATGGCCGAGAGCGGCAATATTAAAAACCCCGCTTGTTCGTTTAAGGCCAGTTTCTGCCAGCGTAGTGATTCTTTTAAAGCGGGTGGAGGGCAGTTTGAGTTTGAGAATTTCTTCCACGGCCCCGCTGCGTTGTTTGGCGGTATCGAATACCAGACGCCGTGGGATCCACTGCGTTTAAAATTTGAGTATGACGGCAATGACTATAGCCGTGAATTTGCCGGTATTATCAAGCAGGACTCCCCCTTCAACATCGGTGCGGTCTACCGTGTTGGCAACAATCTGGATACCACCTTATCGTGGCAGCGCGGCAATACGTTGATGTGGGGCTTTACCCTACGTACTAATTTCAACGATCTGAAGCCGAACTATTTAGACGATGCACCACCCGTCTATGCGCCGGTGCAGGATGGCAAAGGCACAAACTGGCAGCTCGTTTCGAAAGAGCTGAATGATAAGGCCGGCTTTAAGGATGCCGATATCTACGCTGACCAAAAACAGGTCACCATTGTTGCCGATCAAACCAAGTATCGCGACAGCGATCAGGCAACACAGCGTGCTGCCACCATACTGGCAAATCATGTACCTAGCAGTATCGATGAATACCACATTGTTCAGCGCAGCCAGCGTCTACCGATTGCCAGCACGGAAGTCGATGCTAAACCTTTTCATCAGGTTCAACAGGCCGCCGTCCCACTGGGTCAACCGGAACCTGTTACGTATCGTAAAGAGCCGGTATCCGACATACGTGGTCAGCAGGTGTTGCTCGCGCAACCCGATCGTCTGACGTACTCATTAGATCCGACGCTGACACAGTCTTTCGGTGGCCCTGAATCCTTCTACATGTACCAGATTGCGCTGAAAGGTAACGTTGACTATCGGATCAGCGATCACTGGAGCGTCGGGGGAACCGCGACGCTGAATCTGTTGGATAACTACGACAAGTTCAATTACAAAACGCCGCCGGCGGATGGGGCTGCATTACCTCGTGTCAGAACCTGGGTGCGTGAATACGTGACCTCTTCCGATCTGCTGTTGACCAATCTGCAATTAACTCGCACAGATAATCCGGCGCAGGACTGGTATACCCAGGTCTACGGCGGCTATCTGGAAATGATGTACGCGGGTGTCGGGTCTGAGGTGCTGTATCGTCCGTTTGGTAAAAGCTGGGCGCTGGGGATAGATGTTAACTACGTCAAACAGCGTGACTGGAACGACATCATGAGAATGGCCGATTACGATGTGGTGACAGGCCATCTGACTGCTTACTGGGAACTGCCGTTTGTGGAAGGTGCGGTGGCGAAAGTGAGTGTGGGCCGTTATCTGGCAGGGGACAAGGGGGTTACCCTCGATCTGTCTCGCCGCTTTGACAGCGGGATTGTTGCGGGTGCCTTTGCGACCAAAACCAACGTCAGCGCTGCTGAATATGGTGAAGGAAGTTTCACCAAAGGCTTCTACGTCTCCATACCGTTTGATCTGCTGTTCACTGAACCGACGGTGAAACGTGGGGCGGTCGGTTGGGTACCGCTGACGCGTGACGGTGGTCAAATGCTACAGCGCCGTAATCCGTTGTATGGCGTGACCGATCATTAATCGATCCCGATCCGTTTAGGCTTAATCAAGCCCGTCATGGTCAAGTGCCACGACGGGCTTTTTTGTGCCTGTTGGCTTTGCAGAGTAAAGTTGTTTGATAACTAAAATGAACTATTTCATTTGGTTATCGTTTGTATCTTAATCATGTCGTACTGAGGATGATGCTTCTGAGTCTTTAGCCATAAATCGATGATAATTTAATGGCTTAACCACGATCGTCGTGACGAGCTGGAGCATTGTTAAGACGAAGTGTGTCCTGAGGGTAATGATTGAAATAGTTTCGTCATGGAAGATTCATATAGCGAAACCTATTATCTCCTGCCGCAATGGCGAAATAAAACATAGCCATAGATCTTCATGGTAGTGCTAACAGGAGAGTGCAACCCGATGAATTTGCCTATTTCCGCTGTTATCTCGTTAATGATGAGCGCTGTTTGGTCTGTTCCTCTCTATGCCACAGCGCAGGATAATCCTCTTGGGATCTATCAACTGATTCAGGAGCGGATGGTGTTAATGAAGGATGTTGCGGGGTATAAGGCTCGTCAACACCTGCCCGTTGAGGATCTAAAACAAGAGGAACGTATTTTGAGCAAGGCGCGGGAGCAATCCGCTGCCGTTGGTTTATCCCCTCAGAGTACACAGCTGTTCGTGACTTCATTAATGAATGCCAGCAAAGCAATTCAGTATCGTTACATGGCTGACTGGCTTGCGACACCGGAGAGCGACTGGACGCCGCTTTCGCTGAACGACACCATTAGACCCACGCTACTCACGATTGATGACCAGCTCTTGGTGAGTATTAAACGTTATCTTGCGAATGGCGGGCGTTTTGCGCCCCAGCAAGAGGCTACATTTCTTTCTTCTATTAATGTTGAGCATCTGTCACAGAACGACAAGCGCCAGATTTATGCGGCATTGAGTCAAATTGAACCAGACGGCAAATAGCTGAGTGGAGAGAAGACGATGACTTATCAATTATTGAAAGGGAGTGAACGCGGAAATATCGCTAACGCCGTGTACCGCGAACGCTGCGATGTTAATGAAAGCGTCAGAGTCATGCTGGTGTTGCGTTTTACGACGCCAGATGATGAGTATTACGCCGAACTGCACGATTGCATCGATCCACAATTTGGCGGCATTAGCGCCAATAACCCGCTATCGAGAGCCATCTACGCCAGAAAATTCAGCGCAGATGAGGCCGATATAGAGCATGTCCGTGCGTTTGCGCGGCATTATAAGCTATCTGTCGAGCGTGAACATGCGGCCAGCCGTACTGTCTTCTTGACGGGGACGGTGGAGCAAATGGAGCAGGCGTTTCGCGTGAGCTTAGCCCGGTATGACCACAAACACGGGGCATTTCGTGGCAGAGCGGGGGGAATTTATCTGCCGGGATACCTACAGGGCGTGGTTATCGCCGTATTAGGCCTTGATGAGCGTCTGGCGTCGAACTGTTACCTGCGCATGAATGATGCGTTCTCTGCTACGGCAAAGCGTCTGTCGGGCTATACGCCGCTCGAGTTGGCGGAGCAATACCACTTCCCAGAACATGACGGCGCGGGGCAGTGTATCGGTATTATTGAACTGGGGGGCGGGTATCGCTTACCGCAGTTGGAGCGCTATTTTAAGCGAATGGGCGTCAATCCGCCGCAGATCGTCGATGTTTGTGTGGGCGGTGCTAAGAATGCCCTTGCTTCGTCAGATGACAACAAAGAGGTGAACCCGATTGATATCGAAGTGCAGATGGATATCGAAATCGCGGGTACATTGGCACCTGCCGCTAAAGTGGTGGTGTATTTTGCGCCGAATACCGATGCCGGGTTTTTAGAGGCGATTAACGCGGCGATTTATGATGAGAAAAATGCCCCGTCGGTGATTTCGATTAGCTGGGGGGCCAGCGAGTCAGAATGGACCGCGCAATCATTACAGGTGTACAACCAGGCCTTTCAGACCGCCGCGGCGCTGGGGATTACGGTGTGTGTGGCGTCTGGGGATCATGGATCACAGGATGGTGAACCCCATGGTTTGCACGTCGATTTCCCGGCATCCAGCCCCTACGTTTTAGCCTGTGGCGGCACTCGCTTGCAAAAATCAATGGAAGAAACCACCTGGCATAGCCGAGACGGCGGCGCGACGGGCGGTGGCGTTAGCCAGCATTTTGCGTTGCCCGGTTGGCAGCTAGGGATGTCGCTGGTCGATAAATATGGCGGCCATCATCCCTTGCAACACCGCGGCGTACCTGACGTCAGTGGCAATGCCGATCCTGAAACCGGCTATCTGGTTGAAGTTAACGGACGGGAAGGGGTTGTTGGGGGAACCAGCGCTGTCGCACCGCTGTGGGCGGGGTTATTGGCGCGTATACTGGCGTTGACCCACTCGGCATCGCTGTTTATCCCTCCCTTGTTGTACCGTAATCGTAATAGCTGCAAGGATATCGTGCGGGGAAATAACGGGGCATTTGTCGCCTCTGAAGGGTGGGATGCCTGCACCGGGCTAGGGTCGCCGGATGGAATGAAACTGCTAAGGCTGCTGAAACGACTCGTGAGGCTCAATGGTAATGGCGTGCACGACCGTGATGATGGGCACGAGCGGTGAGTCTATATACCTGAGAGGGCTGGCGAAGGGGACACACCCTGCTCAGATGAGGAGATTATCGGTGATATTCATCACAGATCGCCCGACCTCGGTTTGAGTCTGGGGCGGTTAGCAGATATAACCCGATAAGAAGGACGTGATCGGGCGAAGGCCCGAGCGAAACCTGATACGACGCATGTTATTCAGACATGTTCGTATCAGGTTTTTTTTTACCTGAATCCAGCCCGATCGCGCGCTATCCATAACATCAGTGATGTCTTGCTGGCATTGTCTTGTTGAGAAATTATCTCGTTGAGAAAAGGAGAAAAACCGTGAAATACCGTCATCTGAAACGTTTCCCAGAGGGATTTTTATGGGGCGCGGCGACATCGGCTTATCAGGTTGAAGGAGCATGGAATGAAGACGGCAAAGGGCCGTCGGTGATTGATGCCAGAACGTCCTATCCTGAGGGCACAACGGATTTTAAAGTCGCCAGCGACCATTATCATCGTTACAAGGAAGACGTTGCACTGTTTGCCGATATCGGCTTTAAAACCTACCGTTTTTCCATCGCCTGGAGCCGCATCATTCCCGATGGTAGCGGCGAGGTAAACCCCGCGGGCATTGCGTTTTACCACAATCTTATCGATGAATTGCTGCATTACGGTATTGTGCCGATTGTTACGATGTACCATTTCGATCTGCCGCAGGCGTTACAGGAAAAAGGCGGTTGGTATAACCGGGAAACGGTGGATGCATTTGAGCGCTTTGCCAACGTGCTGTTTGATGAATACGGCGACAAGGTAAAGTACTGGCTGACCATCAATGAACAAAACATGATGATTTTGCACGGTTCTGCATTGGGCACGCTCGATCCTACGCTGGAAAATCCGAAGCAGAATCTCTATCAGCAGAACCACAACATGCTGGTGGCGCAGGCAAAAGCGATGAATGCGCTGCATGCAAAAGTGCCCGGTGCGAAAATTGGGCCGGCACCCAACATCGCGTTGATTTATCCGGCCTCACCAAAGCCTGAAGATGTGATGGCGGCGTTCAACTATAACGCGATCCGCAACTGGCTGTATCTGGATATGGCAGTATACGGGCGCTACAACACCGCGGCCTGGCGCTATATGGAAGAAAAAGGCTATACGCCGGAGATTCTGCCCGGCGATATGGATATTCTGGCATCGGCCAAGCCCGATTTCATCGCCTTTAACTACTACACCTCGCAAACGGTGGAAGCCAGTAAAAATGACGGGCAGGATGAAACGGCGCGCGGCGGCGACCAGCACTTGAAATCAGGTGAAGAAGGCGTACATCGCGGGGCAAGTAATCCGTGGTTGCAGAAAAATGCCTTTGGCTGGGAGATCGATCCGATAGGTTTCCGCAATACGCTGCGTGAGCTGCACGATCGCTACCATTTACCGCTGATCATTACGGAAAATGGGCTGGGTGCGTTTGATACGCTGGATGAAAACGGTGAGATTCACGATGATTACCGCATCGACTATCTGCAACGCCACATTGAGCAACTCCAGCTTGCGATCACCGACGGTGTGGATGTCTTCGGCTATACGCCATGGTCGGCGTTAGATCTCATTTCCACCCATCAGGGATGCTCGAAGCGCTATGGCTTTATTTACGTTAACCGTGAAGAGTTCGATCTGAAAGATCTGCGGCGTATCCGTAAAAAAAGCGCATACTGGTATGCTGATGTGATTAAAAACAATGGGCTGGATAGCTCAGAAGCTAAGTAATGAAAGAAGACGCCTCGTCGATATCACGCTGAGGCGCTAAACGGTAGGGAAGGCCAGCGTGCCTTCCCGTCAGACAGGACGGCTGATGCGATGATCATTGAAAAAATACTGAGCAATAACGCCGTTCTGGTGCTGGCAGATGACCAACGGGAAATTGTGGCGATTGGCAAAGGCGTCGGGTTTGGCAAGAAAGTGGGTGACCCTATCGACCCGCAGCGCATTGAAAGCCAGTTTGTGAAAAAAAGCGACGGTATAGCGGATGTGCTGTCACAACTGCTGGCGGACATTCCGCCTGACTGTCTGGCGGTCACGCAGCAGATCATTACTCTGGCGCAAAAAACGCTGCGACTTGATGTACAGGACACGCTGTTTCTGGCCTTAAGCGATCACATCAACTTTGCGCTTCAACGCCATAAGAAAGGGCAGACGATCAAGAACCTGATGCTGTGGGATATCCGCCAGTTTTATCGCAGCGAATTTGCCGTTGGGTTGGAGGCGCTGGAACTGATTCGCGCGAGATTGGATATCGATTTGCCGGAGGATGAAGCCGGGTTTATTGCGTTGCATTTGGCGAATGCGACAAATAACAGCGACATGCAGAGCACGATGCAAAGTGCGGGTATCATTAAAGATATTTTGACCATTCTGAAATACGATCTCCACATCACGTTTGACGAGCACTCTCTCAATTATCAGCGTTTGGTGACGCATCTGAAATTTTTTGCTCTGCGTTTGTTAAATCGAGAAACGGTGAATCACGGTGATGACTCTATCTATCAGGGGATTACTGAATTGATGCCGCGGGCCTATGCCTGTGCGATGAAGGTGTATGACTATGTGGAAAAAAATTACGCCTGCCATCTCACCACCGATGAGATCATGTTTCTGACTATTCACATCAACCGGTTGCAGCCTTCTCCTGCTTAACAAGATGATAGGGATCCCTACGGCAATAATTGGAACGAAAATCACGGGTAAGACCAGCTATCGTTAACATCCGTGCTACTCTTTCCAACCCTTACGACACCTGTTAGTTTCGTTATGTAACAAAATAAATTCAAAAATTGCTCACTGTTACTGACAGGCTTTCAGCCATAATGTTCTTTTTTCTCGCTATTTGTTCGTGAACCGCATGGGGGTCGTTATGTCAGCCTCGCCGCCGACGTTTTTGACGGTAGATGTACGTCGCTCAGGGCTACGCTTTTCCCAGCGAGTCTATATTCCACGGATTGTCGGTACGATCCTCTGCTCCCTCTTTATTTCCTCGGTGCTGATTACCCGGCCTATCCCGACGCTACTGTGGGTGCTGCTCTTTCTTAACACCTTCATCTGGCCTCACGTTGCTTACCTGTTGTCCCTGCGGTCACGCGACCCTATGCGGTGCGAGAAGCGTAATCTATTGCTGGATGTGGCATTTGGCGGCATCTGGATAGGATTTATGGGCGTGAATCTTCTGCCCAGCGCTCTGATTGTCGCGATGGTTGGGATGAACTGTACGGCTGGCGGTGGGATAAAGCTGTTTGTGCAGGGTATCGTATTGTTGTGTGTGAGCTGTGCGCTGACTCTTGTGCTGTTTGCCGTGCCTGTTTCGCTGGATACGACACCCATACAGATTTATGCCTGTCTGCCGATGTTGCTGATCTACCCGATTTCTCTGGGCTACGTGACCTATGCCACCGCGCTAAAACTGGCGGAACACAAACGTATGCTGATGGAAGTCAGTATTCATGACGGCATGACCAGCCTCTATAACCGTCACCACTGGGAACGTCTGCTGAAGCATGAGTATGATATTTGCCAGCGTTATAAGCGTACGGCGACGTTAGTCCTGTTTGATATCGACCATTTTAAAGCCTTTAACGATAACTTTGGGCATAACGTCGGCGATCAGGCGATCTTGCTGCTGGCGCGTGAACTGACATCCGGCTTTCGGGAAACGGATGTCATTGGGCGATTCGGCGGAGATGAGTTTGCCGTTATTTTACCGCAGACCAGCGCGGGAGAGGCGCTGGATGCCGTGAATCGCATTCGGGAGAGTTTGTCGTTGAAGTTCCTAAACCAGACCCCGCAGCTGGCGGTGTTTGTCAGCGTCGGCATTGCGGAGATTTCACCGGAAATGGGCCAATATATTGACTGGTTAAAGTCAGCGGATATGGCGCTCTATCGGGCAAAAAATAAAGGCCGTCGCCGAACCGAAGTTGCCTGAATGCACCAGGTCATAGTCTGAATGTTTTTATTCTGTCTGATAACGATCAATAGACCCTTATCGCCATTGAGGTGGTGATTGGGGTTTCGTCTTCTTTATACCTTCAGTAATACCATACCACTCTAAAACGATACCGAGCTATCCCAGCTAATTTTTTAGAAATTGGGGGGAGATAATACGCATCATTTCTGTTTTATCTTTACATAAAACAAGTGGGGATTCATGCAGTGAAACTTGACGTTTAAATGAAAAAAACGCCACACATAAACACTATGCATTTGATATTTATTGTGTATTTTATCATTAGTCTTTTTTAAGATTTTCAAGGAAATATTTCTTTTTAAAAGCTATTGTTAATAGATGTGTGTTTATGAAAATATAGCGCCAATGTCTTACCTTTCCAGTCTTTTCCTTCCTTTATCCGACACCCTCTGTCGGCGGGGATGGCGTGAACGAGTGATGTCTGATCACAAAGAAAACATCATTTAAATTAAACATCGAGCAAGGAACAATGCGGCTTTAAGGAGTCCTGCTATGGCGTGGCGTAATTGGTTTACTCGATCTTCTCAGTCAGCGAATGCAGTCAAGCAGGCGGCGGCAAATCCGATTCAGGTTTCCTCATTACCGGTCTATGTTCTTGAGCCGCGTATATTGTTTGATGGTGCGATTGCGGCAACGGTGAATGACACAGCAGCAAGCTCATCGGAAACGACTGCCGATCGCGCAGCATCTGACTCCCATGCCTCTACGACAGATCAACCTCCCCATGATTCCCAATCCGCTGCGACACAGGATATTGATATTACGGCGGTGGCTGATGGCACGACGTCCTCGCGTAAAGAAGTCGCCTTTGTTGATACGTCGGTGAAGGATTATGAAACCCTGGTAGCGGGGATCAAGCCCGGCGTTGAGGTCGTATTGATTGACGGATCGCGGGATGGCTTGCAGCAAATGACCGACTGGGCAGCGACGCATACCGGCTATGACGCTATCCATATCTTTTCCCACGGTTCTGAAGGCAAAGTGAATCTGGGGACGCAGGTACTGACGGAGTCATCGCTGAAATCGAGCGACGTGCAGGCACAGCTTGCAGCGTTAGGTGCGGCATTAACCACCGAGGGGGATTTGCTACTTTACGGTTGTGATATTGCCGGTGGCGCACAGGGTGATGCTTTCCTGACGAATCTGGCCCAGGCTACTGGTGCGGATGTTGCCGCATCCATTGACGTTACGGGTAGCAGCGCGATCGGTGGGGATTGGGTGTTAGAGAAGAATACCGGCGATATTGATACCGAGGCAATGGTCATTGACGCATACAGCGGCGCGTTGACGACGATAACGTTCACAGATAGTGACAGCGATTTATATACCTCTACGCTAGTGCGAGATGTCGGAGGGCGGCCTGTTACTTTTTCTGGTGGTGAAAATTCCGGCGGTTTATATCTCGATGGGGATGTAAATAATCGTGGGCTCTATGCGCTGGAGGGCGCTGATAGCTCCACTGGAGGGAGCGATATAAAACTGACGATCGCCCCCAATTCTGGTTATATGTTTGATTTTAATGGATTCCGTGCGCTTGCTGATAGCGGCACGGTGAATATTGTGGTGACCTACGCGGATAATTCAACGGAATCCTTCAATTTCGATGCGAGTAAAACTAACCTTCAGGCCGTTAACTCATTCTCCACGATTTCTGGTGCAACCAAGGTTGTGATTACCTCCAGTCGATATGCGGTATTGCAGGATATCAACATCACCGATGTGAGAACGGCCGCGGTTATTCCACGGATCACGGCAGCCACCTACGACGCCAATACCAATGTGTTGACGGTGACCGGGGCTAATATGGTCGCGGGTGACACCATTGATGTGTCCAAGTTGACGCTGGCGGGCGAAAACGGCAATACCTATACGCTAACCAGCAGCAACGTGACCGCAGTAAATGCCACCACATTCAGTATCACACTGAATTCGACCGACCAGCTTAACGTTGAAGGACTGCTGAATAAAAACGGTACGACGTCGGCCGCAAGTGGGACAACCTTTAATTTGGCCGCGGCTGCGGGGTGGGATGCCACACAATCTTCTACTCCAGCCGATCTGGTCCGTAACGGCGTCACTGTCAGTAATGTTCAAATGCCAACCATCACCTCTTCGACGTACGACAGTTCGACGGGCACATTGGCGGTTACTGGTACCAATCTGGTGAAGCAGAGCGGGGCGAATAATGATATTGACCTCTCTAAGCTCACCTTCACTGGTCAAGGCGGTAGCACTTATACGCTCAGCGCAACCAGCAATGTTGAAATCGTCAACGCCACTTCTTTTATCGTGGTATTAAGCGCAACCGATAGAACCGGACTTAGCGCGATCATTAACCAGAATGGTACGTCCTCTTCGGGTGGGACGACCTATAATCTCGCCGCCGCCGACGACTGGAACGGGCCTATAACGGGTGGAAATATTGCAGATCTGACCGGCAACGGTATCACCGTCAGTGGATTTAATACTGCACCGGTGATGAGTAACCTGAACGGCGATAGCGTTAACTTTACCGAGGGCGCGTTACCGATTAGTTTAGACGCGGGCGGTAATGCTACGGTTACGGATGTGGATTCAGCCGATTTCAACGGCGGCAGCGTGCGGGTAGCGATCACCACTAACCGTAACAGTAGTGAAGATGTGTTAGGCATCATGAACCAGGGGACGGGGATCGGGCAAATCGGCGTGTCTGGATCGAATATTACTTATGGTGGCGTCGTGATTGGCTCCTTTACCGGGGGCTCTGGTGTGAACGACCTGGTGGTAGCCTTGAACGGCAGTGCGACTCCAGCAGGCGTTCAGGCATTAGTTCGCGCCCTGTCTTATCAAAACAGCAATACGACCGATCCTGCCATCACGACGCGTTCCGTTAGCATTACCGTGAATGATGGCGATGGCGGGAGTGCTTCCGCAATGGTGACCGTTGGCGTCACCGGGGTGAACGATGCCCCTACGCTGTCTGCTACCGGTAATAATGTGACCTATACCGAAAACGGTAGCGCCGTCGATCTTTTCAGTAACGTTTCAGTCAGCACGGTTGAAGCCGGGCAGACCATCACGCAGTTATCTCTTGTTGTCAGTAATGTGTTGAATGGCAGCAGTGAACAACTGCAAATCGATGGAACAACCATTACGCTGATCGGCGGCAATAGTGGCACCACGACCACGAACGGTTTGTCTTATTCCGTTAGCGTGGCTGCGGGCACCGCCACGCTAACGTTGAGTAAAGCGGGTGGCATCAGTGCCTCGGCGGCGGCCACGGCGATCGACGGCATCACTTATCGCAATACCAGCGAAAACCCCACGGGGCCGGCTCGTACTGTGACGTTGACGAGTATTTCTGATAATGGCGGAACAAGTAACGGCGGAGCGGACACCACAACGCTGTCGATTGCTTCCACGATAACCGTGGTGGCGGTGAACGACTCACCGACTATCAGTGCGCCCGCCTCGATCACGGTAACGGAAGATCTGGCGAAGGCGATTACCGGTATCAGTTTTGCGGATGTTGATGCCGATAGTAATAACGTCACGGTGACCTTATCTGTGGGCAGCGGCGTGCTCAATGCTAACGGTGTCGGCGTTGGCGTAGTGGGAAATGGCACGAGTAGCCTGACGTTGACGGGGTCTATTGCCACTATCAATGCTTATATCGCAGGCAGTAATGTGCTATTCAACCCGGCCAGCAATGCAACAGGGAATGTCACGCTGACGATCGGCATTGATGACGGTGGTAACTCGGGAAGCGGCGGAGCTAAAACCGCGTCGGGCACCGTGACGTTGAGTATTGATGCGGTTAACGACGCGCCAGTCAATGGCGTACCTACGGCACAGGTGGTACAACAGGATGGTTCGCTGGTATTTAATACCGCTAACGGCAACCTGATTTCTGTCAGTGACGTCGACATCGGTGGCAACACCATGCAGGTGACGCTAACCGCGACGAATGGATTACTGACCTTATCGTCATTCTCCGGACTGGTTTTCAGCGTGGGATCGGGCACAGGCGATAGCACGATGACCTTCCAGGGTAGCCTGACCGATATTAACAATGCGTTAAATGGCCTGACGTTTACCCCAACCAGTGGCTATAACGGCAGCGCGTCGATCCAAATGGTCAGTAATGATTTAGGCAGCTCAGGCTCCGGCGGGGCACAAACTGACACCGATACCATTGCGATTACGGTGAATCCGAATAACCCCACGATTACCAGCGTCAGTGCGAGTAGCGCCGATGGGGCCTATAAAATAGGGCAAACCATTCAGGTTACGGTGGCATTTGATTCCAATGTCGTTGTCGATATCACTGGCGGTGTGCCGACCCTATTACTCGAAACGGGCGCGATCGATCGCGTGGCGACGTATGTGGCGGGTTCTGGATCCAACACACTGACCTTTGCATATATTGTGCAAAATGGCGATCTGAGCGCTGACCTGAACTACGCCAGCACGTCTGCGCTGTCGCTCAATGGTGCGACGATTCAGGACAATACCAACCGCATGGCTGTGTTGACTCTGCCAGGGCTTAATAGCCTTAATTCGCTGGCGGCGCAGAAAGCCATTGTTGTCGATGGTGTGTTGCCGACCGCAGCTATTACGGTGAGTGACAACGCCCTGAAAGCGGGCGAGACTGCGGAAGTCACCATCACGTTCTCGGAAGCGGTGACGGGTTTTAGCAACGCCAACCTGTCGGTAGCAGACGGCACGCTAAGTAACGTGACCAGCACTGACGGCGGTGTGACGTGGAAAGCCACCTTTACCCCGAATACCAACGTGACCAATGCGGGCACGGCGATTGGGCTGACCTACAGCGGTGTCACCGACGCAGCGGGCAACGCGGGCGTGGGCAGCGAAACCTCCGGTAATATCAGCGTTGATACGACATTGCCAACAGCGACGATAGCCGTCAGCGACAGCGTCCTGAAAGCGGGTGAAAGTGCTGAGGTTACCATCACGTTCTCGGAAGCGGTGAGCGGTTTCAGCAACGCCAACCTGTCGGTGACAGACGGCACGCTAAGTAACGTGACCAGCACTGACGGCGGCGTGACGTGGAAAGCCACCTTTACCCCGAATGCCAACGTGACCAATGCGGGTACGGCGATTGGGCTGACCTACACTGGTGTTATCGACGCGGCGGGCAACGCGGGCGTGGGCAGCGAAACCTCCGGTAATATCAGCATTGATACGGCATTGCCGACCGCGACGATAGCCGTCAGCGACAACGCCCTGAAAGCGGGCGAGACCGCGCAAGTCACCATCACCTTCTCGGAAGCGGTGACGGGTTTTAGCAACGCCAACCTGTCGGTAGCAGACGGCACGCTAAGTAACGTGACCAGCACTGACGGCGGCGTGACGTGGAAAGCCACCTTTACCCCGAACATCAATGTAACCAACGTCAGCACGGCGATTGGGCTGACCTACAGCGGTGTCACCGACGCAGCGGGCAACGCGGGCGTGGGCAGCGAAACCTCCGGTAATATCAGCATTGATACGACATTGCCAACAGCGACGATAGCCGTCAGCGACAGCGTCCTGAAAGCGGGTGAAAGTGCTGAGGTTACCATCACGTTCTCGGAAGCGGTGACGGGTTTTAGCAACGCCAACCTGTCGGTAGCAGACGGCACGCTAAGTAACGTGACCAGCACTGACGGCGGCGTGACGTGGAAAGCCACCTTTACCCCGAACACCAATGTAACCAACGTCAGCACGGCGATTGGGCTGACCTACACTGGTGTTATCGACGCGGCGGGCAACGCGGGCGTGGGCAGCGAAACCTCCGGTAATATCAGCATTGATACGGCATTGCCGACCGCGACGATAGCTGTCAGCGACAACGCCCTGAAAGCGGGCGAGACCGCGCAAGTCACCATCACCTTCTCGGAAGCGGTGACGGGCTTCAGTAACGCCAACCTGTCAGTGACGGACGGCACGCTGAGCAATGTAACGAGCACCGATGGCGGCGTGACGTGGAAAGCCACCTTTACCCCGAATGCCAACGTGACCAATGCGGGTACAGTGATTGGGCTGACCTACACTGGTGTCACCGACGCAGCGGGCAACGCGGGCGTGGGCAGCGAAACCTCCGGTAATATCAGCATTGATACGACATTGCCAACAGCGACGATAGCCGTCAGCGACAACGTCCTGAAAGCGGGTGAAAGTGCTGAGGTTACCATCACGTTCTCGGAAGCGGTGACGGGCTTTAGCAATGCCAACCTGTCGGTGACAGACGGTACGCTAAGTAACGTAACCAGCACTGATGGCGGCGTAACGTGGAAAGCCACCTTTACCCCGAACACCAATGTAACCAACGTCAGCACGGCGATTGGCATGACCTACAGTGGTGTCACCGACGCGGCGGGCAACGCGGGCGTGGGCAGTGAAACCTCCGGTAATATCAGCATTGATACGGCATTGCCGACAGCGACGATAGCTGTCAGCGACAACGCCCTGAAAGCGGGTGAAAGCGCTGAGGTCACCATCACCTTCTCCGAAGCGGTGAGCGGTTTCAGCAACGCCAACCTGTCAGTGGCGGACGGCACGTTGAGCGCGGTGACCAGCACTGACGGCGGCGTGACGTGGAAAGCGACCTTTACCCCGAATACCAACGTGACCAATGCGGGCATGGCGATTGGGCTGAACTACACCGGTATCACCGACGCGGCGGGTAACGCTGGCGTGGGCAACGTCACTTCCGACAGTCTTAGCATCGATACCGCTCGTCCTGTGCCGGTTAGCCTAGCGCTGACGGAAACGTCAGGTTCGCAGGCTCTCAGTTACACGTTAGTCTTTTCAGAAGCGGTAACGGGTTTAGATGTTCGTGACTTCTCTTTGGTTAACGCCAACGGTACTACGGCGACAATTGGTGCGGTGACAGCGCTGAGTCCGACAACCTATCGAATTGATTTAACCAATGTGACTGGGGCGGGTGCCGTGCAGTTGGTCTTTACCGGTAATCACGGCGGAGTGACGGATCTGGCAGGCAATGACCTGAACGGTCAGGGAATTAGCGGAGAGGTTTATAGCAATACTGCACCTATTGCCAACGGTATCGGGAATCAGTCAGCGAGTCAGGGGAGTGCATTTACCTTCACGTTGCCCGCTAACGCGTTCGTTGATAATGATGCGGGAGATAGTCTGACTTACCGTGCCTCGTTGTCCGATGGTTCGGCTCTGCCGTCCTGGCTGGTGTTCAATCCTCAGACGCAGACATTCTCAGGTACGCCGCAAAATGCTGATGTGGGATCGTTAGCGATTCGTATTACCGCAACCGATAAAAACAGTGTCTCAGTGTCCAGCGATTTTACGGTTGTCGTGAATAACGTTAATGATGCGCCGACCACCACCGGCATTAGCAACCAAACGGTGAATGGTGATGGGGCATTTAGCTTCCAGATTCCTGCTAACACCTTCTCTGATATTGATGTGGGCGATACGCTGCGCCTCAGTGCAACCCAGGCGGATGGTTCTGCGCTACCAGCCTGGATAAGCTTCGATCCTGCAACCGGCACCTTTAGCGGATCGCCGGGACGCGCGAATAGCGGCGATCTATCAATTCTGGTTACCGCAACGGATGTAGCGGGCGCGAGCGTGAGCACCACATTCGTCTTGCGCGTCCTGTCTTCTACGCAACCGGATGGCGATCCAGAATTCAAATCGAATGCTGGCAGGCCAGCGGTGGCGATTGCTGGTAATAACGCCGCAGTTCAAAGCCAGCTGTCGCTGTTGACCGTTGGGGCTGCGTCAACCAGTGGCGATGGCCTGTTGGGTGCACCGTCTTCACTCTTTAATGCGAGTAGGGGGGAAGGTAGCACGCCGGGAACTACCAGCGTGTTTAGCGCAGCGGCACAAGGCGGTGGTGCAGTAGGCGGTTCTGCGGTTGCCGTGGCCTTTGCCAACAATGGCGTGAATCGTTATGAACCCGGTATACCACGCAGCAATGTTTCTGATTTCAACCAGCCGATGGGGGGGAAATCCACTCTGGCGGGGATGTTTGTGAACAATATCATTCCAGGCAATACCGCGCTTGAGGTGTTCAGCGGAGGCAGTTGGCAATCCGTGTCGGAGGGCAACTCGACATCAGCAATGCCGCCCGTCTCCGTCTTCGGCGCGCCCGTATTTAGCCAGCAGCTAAAAGCATTGGATGACTATGAACGTCTGCAAATCACTTCTCTCGAAGGCGCATTCCAAAACATGAGCAAACCAGCCTGAAACGGCGGTGGCAGGGTGTGATGAATACAATAAAAAAACAGGGGTAAGGAATTGACTATGCAAAGATGCCCGAAAATTTTCAGCGTCACACTGCTGGCGCTGTTAGTCAGTGGATGTGCGGTATCAACTCAGCCGCTCGATAAAGCAGAAAGTACCCGACGTGCGGATAACGATCTGCGCGTGATGTTCAGCAATCAAGAGCCCGTGACGGCACCCATTACGTTACACGATGCGATGGCAAGGGCGCTGAAATATAACCTCGAAGCGCGCTTAAAAGTGATGGAACAGGCGCTGGCGCAGGAGCAGGTGGATCTGGCGCGTTTTGATATGTTGCCAAAAATGGCGGCCAATGCGGGATATGTGACGCGCAGCAACGTGAGTGCTTCCAGTAGCCGCAGCATAGAAAGGGGCGTCACCTCGCTGGAACCGTCGACCTCGCAGGATCAAACCCGCCGCGTCGCGGATCTGAATATGGTGTGGAATATTCTCGATTTTGGCGTCAGCTATGTTACGGCGCATCAACAGTCGGATAAGCGCTGGATCGCCGAAGAACGTCGCCGAAAAGTGACGCACACTATCGTGCAGGATGTGCAGTCGGCCTACTGGCGAGCCGTGGCGGCTGAACGTTTGCTTCACCGTATTGATGCCTTAATCGAACGCGTTAACATGGCGCGTGAGAACAGCCAGAAAATGTCGGCGCAAAAAGTCGGTGACATTATTGAAGCCTACAGCTACCAGCGCGCACTGCTGGATGCGACGCGCCAGTTGGAGGAGCAACGCCGTGCGCTGTCTCTGGCGAAAACCGAGCTGGCAACGCTGATGAATTTGCCGCTAGGCACAGATTACCAACTGGTCTTGCCGAAGGAGAGTGAACTCGTCGAGCCAGAGCTGAAAGTGGCCTTTAGCGATCTGGAGAAGGCGGCGTTAGTGAGCCGTCCTGAACTGCGTGAACAGGATTATCAGGTCCGTATCAGCGCGGCGGAAACGCGTAAATCACTGCTTCGTATGCTGCCGGGGATTGAAATGTCGGTCGGGGGGAACTACGACAGCAACTCGTTTCTGGTTAACCAGCATTGGGCGGATGCCGGGGTGAAGGTAACCTGGAACCTGTTCAATCTGTTCTCCGGTCCGGCCGCTATCGATGTGGCAAAAGCGGGCGAAACCGTTTCCGAAATGCGCCGTCAGGCGATGTCGATGGCGGTACTGGCGCAACTTTATGTGGCTCGCGCCAATTTCAATGAAGCGCAGCGCCAATACCGTACCGGTAAAGAGTTACAGAAGCTGGATGTCGATATCCTTGAACAGCTGAATAACCGCTACAAGGCCGGCAATATCGGTGAATTACAGCTGATTCAGGGCGAGTTGAACGCGGTGAATACTTCTTTGCGCAATGATTTGGCCTATGCTGAATTGCGTAATGCGTATGGCCAGATCTTTGTTACCGCGGGCTTGGATCCTCTGCCAGCAACGCAGACCTTGAATGATATCCCGTCGGTAGGGAAGGCGCTTGACCAAACGGAGAAGCGCTGGGCGACCGGTAACCTTTCGCTGTAAGGAACGGTGTGCGGTCTGGGTATTCTCCTCCAGACCGCCTCATAACACACTGCGTGTTGGATGACGATGTTGAATAAGAAAATCCTATTTCGTAAAACGATGCCGTTGCACATGATGTTTCATCGCAGGACGCTGCATAACATTCTGCCGAAGAAAACGACGCTTTCCCTCGTGCTAATGGCGTTACTCTCCGGTGTGCCGTATTCCGCTATGGCAGAAAAGATAGAGGATGAGCTACAGCTCGCTCCGGTAAGCCATGCTTCGGTAGAGACGGCGGCGAGAGAGGCCAGAGGCGTATTAAGAGCGGTGGATCAGGCGACACTGTCCAGTGAGCTGAATGCGAAAGTGGTTGAGATGCCGTTTCGCGACGGTGAAGCGTTTCAGAAGGGCGATTTGCTGGTGCGTTTTGACTGCTCGGCCTATCAGGCACAGTTTGCTGCTTCGCAGGCTGCCATGAGGGCGGCACAGCAGGAGTTGAGTCAGAACAGGCAACTGGCCGAGATGAAATCCGTCGGCCGCAATGCGGTCGCGGTGGCGGAGGCTCGTCTGGCGCAGGCCACGGCGGAAAGCCAGGTTTATCAGATCCAGACGAACCGCTGTCGCGTTGTTGCCCCATTCTCTGGTCAGGTTGTATCGCGGAAAGTTCAGGTCTCGGAATATGTCGGTCAGGGGATGCCACTGCTGGAAATTGTGGATAACCGCCATCTGGAAATCAACGTTCTGGTGCCGTCACGCTGGCTCGCTTCACTCAAACCGAAGCAAGCATTTACTTTCATTCCCGATGAAACTGGCGTGCCGCTACAGGCGGAAGTGCTGCGCATTGGCGCACGTATTGATGAAAGCAGCCAGACCTTGACGCTGATTGGGCGAGTGCTCAAACCCGATAATAGCTTGCTCGCCGGAATGAGCGGCAGTGCTCGCTTCACGGGGCAACCGTGAGCGAATCGCATTCCTTCACGGTTGAGCGGGTATTTGCCGAATTCATTCATCTGGAGCGTCTGGCGCGTAGCGCCAAAAATAGCGAAACGCTCGCCTACTCGATGGTGAATGACAGCCAGAAGCTGTTCGGTTTCCGTCACGTCGCGCTGGTGATCAATGGGCGTGTACGTGCCGTCACCGGGGTTTCCGTTCCCGACCCGCATGCACCGTTTGTCGCGTTTATTGAACGTGCAGGCAAGCAACTGGTTACTCAAAAAGCCGCTGAGCAAATCACGACGGTGCGTGCCGACTGGTTTGATACGCAAACGCAGAATGACTGGCAAACGCTGTCTGCACAAGAAGCGCTCTGGGTACCGTTGAGGGATCGGCAGGGACAGCTGATTGGCGGATTATGGTATGCGCGGGATCTGCCGTGGCAGGAAACCGATCGGACGCTGATGGAGCAGTTGGCTGATGCCTATGCGCATGCCTGGCTGGCGCTGGAGCCGCGCAAAGCGTGGCGGCCGGGGATGGCAAAAGCTAAAGTGCTGGTTGCCGTTGCGGTACTGATTGGGGCGCTGCTGATACCGGTTCGTCAGTCGGTACTGGCACCGGCCGAAGTTGTGCCGCTGGATGGGCGGATCGTGACGGCACCGCTGGATGGTGTGATCGCTGAAATCACGGTTAAGCCAAATCAGGTCGTGAAGAAAGATGAGGTGCTGGTACGGTTTGATAACACCACGCTGAAAGCTCAGGCTGATGTGGCAGAACGGGCGCTGGGCGTAGCCGAAGCCGAGTGGCGATCGGGGTCGCAGCGGGCTTTTCAGGATGCAGATTCCAAATCGAAGCTTGATTTGCTGTCGGCGCAGGTCGAGCAAAAACGTGCCGAACTGATGTATGCCAACGATCTGCTGTCGCGCAGTGAAGTCAGGGCGGAGCGTGATGGCATCGCTGTGTTTGCCGATGGCGATCGGCTGCGCGGGAAGCCCGTCAGAACAGGGGAACGCCTGATGGAGCTGGCTAATCCTCAGCAGGCGGAACTGAAGATTGAGCTGGATGTGGGCGATGCGATCCAGTTTCCGGTGGAAGCCGATGTGGCTCTCTTCCTGGATAGCGATCCGCTGAAACGCCATGACGCCACGCTACAACGTATCGCTTATGAAGCGGCGTTAACCGATCGCAGCACGTTAGCTTATCGGCTCGATGCCCGTTTTATCGCCGACGCACCGCGTATCGGCTTACGCGGCACGGCGAAGGTTTATGGTGAATATGTGCCGCTGGGTGTCTATCTGTTCCGCCGTCCCGTCGCGGCGTTGCGCAAAACGGTTGGATTCTGATGGCTGTTTTACCTCCGCTACGTGACGATCTACACCTTTCCCCGGCAGCGTCAGCGAGAGATGGTTCCCCGCAGTGGACGTTAGCGGATACGATATCTGGCCGCTATTTTAAACTGAACAACACGGCAATCCGCCTGCTACGTCACTGGCCCTTACGTGAGTCGGAACAGGTGATGGTCGCGGTGAATAAAGAGCCCGGTATACCGCTTGGAAATGACGATCTGGAGCAGTTCCTGCGCTTTTTACGTGCACACGATTTGATCGCGGGCAGCGATAAAGAACAACGAAGCAGCTACGAGGCTAAAGCGGCCAGCCGCCGCCGTAGCCTGATCAAACAGGTGTTACATCAATATCTATTTTTCCGCATTCCGCTGTGGCGTCCCGATCCTTTTCTGAATAAGACGTGGCCGTGGCTACAGCGTTATGGCGCTATGCTGCTGCGCGTGGCTTTTCCGCTGATTTTACTGCTGGGCATATTTCTGGTCAGCCGAGACTGGCCACGCTATCGCAGTTCGTTTCCGCATCTCTTCAGCCTTGAAGGGATGATGGCATTTGGCTGCGCCCTGATTTTCGCAAAATTTATTCACGAGCTGGGCCACGCCTACATGGCAAAAAAGGCGGGCTGCCGGGTTCAGAGTATGGGTGTGGCGTTCATCGTGATGTTTCCGATGTTGTATACCGATGTCAGCGATGCCTGGCGGGTCGGCGATCATCGTGCGCGTGTGCTGATTGGCGCAGGGGGAATTCTGGCGGAGCTGCTCTTGGCGACGCTGGCGCTGCTGGTCTGGTCGCTGTTGCCGGAAGGGCCGTTGCATTCGGCGGTATTCCTTCTTTCCAGCGCCACCTGGATTACCACGCTGCTCATCAATGTTAATCCGCTGATGCGCTTTGATGGCTATTTTATACTGAGCGATGCCTGGCGTATCGATAATCTACAGGGGAGAGCCTACGCCCTGTGCCGCTGGCACCTGCGAGAAAAACTGTTTGGCTATGGTGATGTGCCGCCGGAGCGCTGGTCGCCTCCGATGGCGAAAAGGCTGCTGCTGTGGGGATATGCTTCCTGGGTGTGGCGTTTCTTCCTGTTCTTTGGTATTGCGCTGGCGGTCTATCACTATTTTTTCAAAGTGCTGGGCATCTTCCTGATGCTGGTTGAGGTCGGCTGGTTCATCGTTCTGCCTATTGTGCAAGAGTGCGCACAGTGGTGGCATCAGCGCAAACGCTCGCAGCGCCGTGCCGTCTGGCGTACCGCGCTGTGTTTATTGCTACTGCTCATAGTACTGTTTTTCCCTTGGCGCAGTCAGGTAGAAATACCAGCGGTGCTGGAAGCCTCTCGTGTCAGTACCCTGTATTCGCCCGTTGCCGCACAGCTGAAACAGCTACAGGTCAAGGATGGACAGCGGGTTGAGGCGGGCGATGTCCTGTTGACGTTGACATCCGGCGATCTCGATTTCCGGCTGGCGATTATTCGTCAGCGTATCGGCATCTTGCAATTACAAATGCGCCGCCAGGCGGCGAATCGTGACACCGTGGGTGATTCGCTGATTCTGGAACAGGAGCTGGCGGCGGCGCTGGCGCAATATCGTGGCCTGAAAGCACAGCAGGAACGGTTGCAAATTCGTGCACCGCAGTCTGGCGTGGTGAGGGACATTGCTGTTGATTTAACGCCGGGACGGTGGCTGGATGCCGATCTGCCGCTGTTGCGCGTTGTGAGCAGCGAAGGCGGTCGTCTGCGTGGCTATCTGCGTGAAGACAAACTTAATCGCATTGCTGCTGGGATGTCCGGCCAGTTTATTGCTGATGATCCGGCACGTGCCGCGGTACCCGTGATATTGAAAGACATTGATCCAACGGGCATTGCCTTTATTGAGCATAACATACTGGCTTCCGAGTATGGCGGGCCGATAGCAGTAAGGCGGGATGAGCAGAAACAGCTGCGCCCGGTTCAGGGCTGGTATGGTGTAAACCTCGATGTCGCTACCGATTCGGCGCTGCCATTACAGCCACTGCGTGGCCTTGTGGTGATGAACGGAGAAGCGGAATCGCTGTTCGCCGGGATGTGGCGTCAGGTTGCCGCTTTAGGTGTGAGAGAAAGTGGGTTCTAAATAGCTTCGCCAAATAGTAGATCACTCGAAGGGAACTCAGTCCGAGTTATGCGATCTGATCAATCGCCAAACCAAACAAATCACCAACCGGACTGAGCGATGCCGATCATAGCAGCAAT
>NZ_JAUMIO010000028.1:0-50751 GCF_032905925.1 Pectobacterium sp. HCp5_1 | reverse complement strand
CCTCAGGCACCTCCATACCGCCATACTTCTTACGCCAGGTGTAAAACGTGGCATCGGAAATGGCGTGCTTGCGGCAGAGTTCACGGGCGGATACCCCGGCTTCAGCCTCGCGGAGAATACTGACGATCTGTTGGTCGGAAAAACGCTTCTTCATGGGGATGTCCTCATGTGGCTTATGAAGACATTACTAACATCGGGGTGTACTAATCAACTGGGAGCAGGTCACCCGTGTGTCAGCAGTACCATTTTGATCTCTGCCGGGTCGACGCCGATTTTCTTAATATTATCGATTAGCTGATCCGTAAATTCACCATACAGCGTATCAATAAGTACCGGGCCCTCACTGGTTTTGATAAGCCAGGCTGAGACCCAGCAAATGCCGACATAATAAACATTGGCGAAGGCTTGGTAGGGCTCTACAGTCTGTGCCTTTGTATCATTCAGCCAACGTCCAAGTTCCGCAGGCATTTTGCCGCTGCTGCCAAATTGGCTGAAAAGTTGGTTGATGGTTGATGATGGACCGCATCCTGTAAGTGTGGGGATGGTCGTGCTATTTATTTCTGCATCCGGTGAAGGGAGCGAGTGAGCCGTAGCAGCCATATTGAATAAAAGTAAGAAAGTAGCCAGAGGCGTAAGACGTTGGTTCTTCATTCTTTATCTCTTGTCTAGATAGTAAAGCCCAGACTATAGTTGCGAAATTCGGACGAATAAAGACGAAGTAATGCAAACTAACGTTGCATATTTCGAACAATATGAGGATTTATGGACCGCTTTGTTGCCATGCAGGTATTTGTGGATGTGGTTGAGTTAGGGAGCCTTACTGCCGCAGCGAACAAGCTGGACATCTCACGTGCTATGGCTACGCGCTATATCGCGTCATTGGAGAAAGCATTCGGCGTTCGTCTATTGCATCGCTCCAGTCGCAGCTTGGGATTGACGAGTGCTGGAAGCGAGATTTTGTCCTATTGTCGACAAATTTTAGCGTTGAATGATGATATTGGTGCTGCCCTTGAGAGTAAAAGCCAAGAGCCTAATGGCTTGATCCGGGTTGCGAGCAGTATTTCATTCGGCCAATCCTATCTGGCCGATGCGCTGAGGCGCTATTCCGCCCAATACCCTAAAGTTTCCATTGAGATGGTGTTAAAGGATGCGTCAGTGAATCTGGTGGAACAGCGTATTGATCTGGCTATTCATGTTGGTGACAAACTCGATCCGGCGGTAATTTCACGCCAGTTGAGCCGCTGTGCTTCTGTCGTTTGCGCAGCACCCGATTATCTGGCACGTAACGGAACGCCCCAGCGGCCAGACGATCTCAGGCAACACAACTGCTTGTACCACACACGTTTTGGTCGTGTCTGGCGCTTCCAAGCCCCATCGGCTGACGGTGTAGATCTGGTAATGGATGACGTGGGTGTTACGGGCAACTTTGCAGCGAATGATAGTATGGTGCTTCTGCATGCCGCGCTCGCAGGCGAGGGCATCGTCCATTTACCCGCTTTTACGACGGATCCTTACCTTCGTACCGGCGCACTGGTTCGCGTTCTGACAGACTACGCATTGCCAGAGTTGGGGGTCTATGCGTTATATTGTTCACGCAAATACTTACCTACCAGCACACGTACGTTACTGGATTTTTTGCTTAATGACTTGTCGAGCGGCTAGACTTATGGCCGCTAAGCGGCTAACCCTATCTCTGTAACAGGCGTGTTTGTTGTCATTACGCGAGCTGCTGACCTTGTTCCGCCATTTCTTTTATACGTTCTTGTACTTTAAGATCCAATGCCATGCGTTCTTCTACTGGCATTGCCTCGTATTGCTCCTTGGATATTCCCATGGAGGCGAGTACGGAGAAGAATAATCTTTCTTCATGAGACATGGAGACCCAATCCATAAACTCCTGTGCTGCTTTCGAGCGTTGAGGCTCAATTTTAGCGCTGGGTGCGTGTCTGGAGATCTGCCCGCTATCCTTTGCTTTCTCAAGTGCCATTTTGAAAGTATCTTCACTGGGTGCAATAGCGTGCTTACTGGCCTGGGAAAATAAAAGATTAGCCCCCTGAATATCCGATGCGATCATATGAACTCTCCATAGTTAGACAGGATAGATACTCACATAATCTGAAGGGATGTTATCGAAAAGATACCATCTGGATGTATGTTTAATTCACCGGATTAGCTGTGATAGTGGAACCGGAAGGCGGCGAGAGATTAACTAGCAAATCGATGTGGCGTAAAGCGACGTTTTACATCGCCGTTAAGGAACGGCGACAGATCCCAACGTTGTTATTGGTTATTTCTTATCTATCTGATTTTACGGCACAAAAACTTATCTTTTATCACGCCATCAAAGAAACGGCCTTTAGAGACGACAGCGTCAGAGATAAATTTTTTATAGATAGACTCAGGCACGCCAACATATTGATAGATGTCTTTATTATGAAATTCTATCTCAAGGTTGTGCGTCTTTGGATCGTACCCAATGGAATAAATCCGTGACGATAAAACCTGCTGTCGCTGCAATGCTCGTTCCTCCCTTGTGCAAAATAAGATCAAACTATAAAAAGATTCACTGCATGACATATTGTCGACGATCATGCTTATTTATTGAATATGTATCAAATTTTTGGCAGGTTGGTTAGTAAAATCGTTGGTTTATCGTTTTCATGCTGTGAATTTGTTCAATGAAAGGGAATTCATCTGTTTGGTGAGGGAATAGTGCAAACCTGCGATTCAGCTATGGCGCTGAAGCGCAGGTTTGCAACGAGATAAAATGATTATTCTTCCGGCGCGTATTCGATCCTGTTTCTGCCGTTGGCCTTGGCCTGATAGAGTGCATCGTCTGCTGCCTTTATCAGGCATTCATAATCGGGATGACCGCTATAGACAGCGATACCTGCGCTTATAGTCATTGTAACGCTTTCACCGTTTTGAAGATAAACAGGGTGATCCTGGATTTTCTTCCTCAGCCGCTCGATGATGGTGTGGGCGGCGACTTTAGGCGTTTCAATAAGCACGATCATGAATTCTTCACCGCCGTAACGGAAAACATAGTCGCTGTTCCTCGTGCTCTCATAAAGCACTTCTGCAATCCTTTTCAGGATACTATCGCCAGCGGCATGGCCATATGTGTCATTCACGGTTTTAAAATGGTCAATATCAATCATGGCGATGCTGAGTGAGGTGTTTGAGTGCATTGCCAGCGATATTTCATGTCTAAGAATGGTTGGCAGGAAGCGACGGTTTAACAGAAGGGTCAACGTATCCTTACCGCTTTCCAGTTTTTGGACTTCGTCAAATAGCGATCCCAGCAGCATATTTATTTTATAAATTTTGCTTCTGACCGTTTTAAGTAGCGGGGCGTAATCCTGCTGTGTCAGTAGTGTGGTAGTACTATGGCCGCGAATGTAGTCATCCGTTTCCGTCATGATTGAGGCGATAGTGCGTATACCCTGAATATTACTGAAACTGGATTTCCCCTTATGGTTAAACCACAGGCCAAACTCTGAATCACTCAGGTCCTGGATGCTGGAAAGAGGCATACCAGTGGCAACACTAAAAATAAAGGCATTTTCCCAATTTAGCAGCGATGCATTTTGACGCTCTCTTTCCATGCTGGCATTTTCCAGAATAGAAAATAGCCGATAGGATTCTTCATTTTTGGCTGCCAGATCGTGCGACTGTGAATAGGTTTTGCTCATTATCTCTATGGCAATATCCATAGAGATGGAGGCAAAACGCATGGCATCAAAGCAGAGCGTTTTATCCTCTGCCACCTGTGCGATGTCTTCATAAAGGTGCCATTTTAAACGCCGAGCTCCACGCTCAACCAGATCGACGGGAATACCAATACGCGCATGAATCTGACCAATTTTCTTTTGATGATTAATCAGGTCAGCCAGACGATCTCCGGTATTCGTTAAAATATCTACTATCCATTTGCTCATCGAACCATGGAGTCGATCGTGGACTTGCTGGCTGGAAAGAAACAGGGAAGCTTCTTGATCTTGGAGCATGTAGGAGTAGAACGCGTCAGCAAAGTCGGAGGCTTTCTGATCGGCAAGGGTTCGCAGTAGATTAAAAGATTTTTGTGAGGTTGTGACTATCAATTTCATCCATTCTGATGTTATGACTTGATTGTAGTCTGACTCACCGTTATCTCTCTGTTCATTAACGTTCAATAGTTCGTTCAACTTTTAATCTCTTTTGCGAGTATGTCGGATGTACTAGGATAGAAACGATCAATTTTTGCCTGAATAATTGATATGTAATGACAGAGAGGGTCAATATGGCGTTGTTAAAAACAAATAAAATTAATCATTTCATGCAGGTACTATTCCTACCGTAGTCGTAAATGATAATGCTGTTTTTTTGATGTTAGAAGCTATTTTGAGATAAATTTATGAAAGTTAATGATCTGGTTACGGTTAAAACTGATGGAAAGACGCGCAGGGAAGGGACGATTCTTGCTGTAGAAACGTTTCAGGAAGGGATTATGTATTTAGTTGCATTAAAAGATTACCCAGCTGGTATCTGGTTTTTCAATGAGGTTGACAGCAAAGACGGGACGTTTGTTGAGCCAAAGATCTTGCCAGAAAAAGAGTAAAGGGAAACATGCCGATATACGAGCATTGTCCAGGTGAACAATGCTCGCAGTGGCTTTGGTATCAGTATTAGAACGTTTCCCAGTTACCGTTTTCTGTATTAGCCTGGCGGGGCAGGGCGAGTGATGAACGGTCCTTAGCGGCGAGAGCGTTTGGCCGAACAGGAGCTGAATGGCTATTTGATAAATGGCTGGATAACTTAAATGTCGCAACGGCACGCGTAAGCAATTCTGCTTGCTCTTCCAACGATGCCGCTGCAGCACTGGCTTCCTGTACAAGCGAAGCATTCTGCTGTGTCACGCTGTCCATTTCGGATATCGCCTGACCGACCTGAGTAATTCCCCGGCTTTGTTCGTCAGAAGCAGAAGCAATCTCCCCCATGATGTCGGTGACGTTAGTGACGGCATCGACGATCTCTTTCATGGTTTGACCTGCGTTATCAACCAGAACAGAGCCACTGCTGACCAGATTTACCGATTCAGAAATCAGCGTTTCTATCTCTTTTGCGGCTTGTGCACTGCGCTGTGCGAGGCTGCGAACTTCACTTGCTACGACGGCAAAACCGCGACCTTGTTCTCCCGCTCTGGCTGCTTCAACTGCCGCATTGAGTGCGAGAATATTCGTTTGGAAAGCAATGCTGTTAATAACGCTGGTAATTTCAGATATTTTCTTTGAGCTACCTGAAATACTGTTCATCGTGTTCACAACGTTTGCAACGATCTCACCGCCTTGTTTGGCCTTTCCTGAAGCATTTGCCGCGAGCTGGCTTGCATGGTGTGCATTTTCTGAGTTTTGCTTCACGGTTGCGGTTAATTGCTCCATGCTTGCCGCAGTTTGTTCAAGCGCTGAGGCTTGCTGTTCGGTTCGCGAGGAAAGGTCGGTGTTCCCGGATGAAATCTCCGTAGAACCTTGATAAATAGAGTCTGCGCTTTCCCGAACGGTAGTGACGGTAGTGACCAGAGAAGACTGCATTTGTTGAACGTTGCTGGCTAGCGTGCCAATTTCATTCCTGCCATAACGGTCCGATATTTGAGTCAAATCGCCTTGCGCAATACGCTGAATTCTCAGGACCAATTGATTTATTGGTTTGATGAGGATACTGCGCAGCAGGAAGAACGTCAGAAGCGTTAAAATGGTGGCCAGCGCAAAGCTGCCGCCCATCAACGAATATCCAAGCAGTGCATTTTTATGCGCTGTTTCGTTTAACTCTTTCGCTCTTTGTGTACGGTAAGCGACAGCCTCTAGCAAAAATTTGTTATAGGCTAAATCCAAAACCCGGGTTTCTTCGGATTCGAGAGTGATGACCTCTTCAAACAGCCCTTCTTTTGCTGCTGTTAGCATCAGCATAAGGCCTTGATTGACATAAGCGTCATAGGATTTACGCAGATCGCCGTCCAACGCCATATCCTGAGGTGTTTTAACCGAGCGTTGTTCATAGACAAGGAAGGCTTTTTTTGATTGTTCCAGACGCTGCTCAGCCTGTTTCAGGTTGTCATTGAAGACCTGAGAGTCGCCAATACGAGCAGCCGCTGCGGCCTGAATGAGCAGCAGACGTGCGGTGCGAAGGTGGTTAGAACTGTTTGAGATCCCCATTCGGGTATCGATTTCTTGTGTGACGTCGTCTAATGACTGATTGCTGCTTTGTAGAAAATAGCTGGATGTGCCGATAGATGCTGCAAATAACAGCATGATACCACCCAGAATAATGATGAATAAGGGAACTAGCCGTAAATTGCTCAGCATGCCGGCCTCGGCGTGCTGCTCAGACCTTGACGTTATTTTCATATCCATTCGCTCATTCTCAGGAATTTATGATTTACCATGCCACGCGCTGCGGCATTGGCGTTTAGGTTTTAGTGTCTACATTAATGACAATTCATTAGCTAAACAACCAATGTAAAAGATAATCGGCATATATTGAGAAACCTTAATCAAATTCGATGCGATCCCGATCACGTTTTTAACTCTTTAAAAAGAAAAGAGAAATACGTGATGCGAAATCATACAGATTGATAATAAAAAATAAAGAGTCTACCTCCTAACTTTATTTGTTTGAGGTTCAACGCTATTATGGCGAATCTATCTTCGGAGGGATTTTTCTTGGAAAAGCGCACGCATTTTTTTTCTGATAAAAAAGTTGTTTTTTTTATCGCCACATTATGCTGTTTGCTCTGGGGAAGTGCTTATCCGGCAATTAAAAATGGCTATGAGCTGTTTCACATTGCAGATAATGATATTCCTGGGAAACTCGTTTTTGCAGGCTACCGGTTCGCGTTCGCTGGGTTGTTGCTTTTGGTACTTGCTGTGTTAAGCGGACGTTCCATCGGGCGATTTCAGCGTGGGCAGTTAGTTCAGTTGACCACACTGGGAATATTCCAGACATCGTTGCAATATGTTTTTTTCTACATCGGTCTGGCTTATACCACCGGCGTTAAAGGTTCGATCATGAATGCAACCAGTACTTTTTTCAGCGTACTGCTTGCTCATTATTTATACCAAAATGATAAATTAAATATCAACAAGCTAATTGGTTGTATATTAGGTTTTGCCGGTGTAATGGTTGTTAATATCAACAGCAACGGAATGAATATTGGTTTTACGCTGTTAGGTGATGGGTTCGTTGTTATTGCCGCATTTATTTTGTCTGCATCTACTATATATGGTAAGCGTATATCACAAACGATGGATCCAACCGTAATGACCGGTTACCAACTGGCTATTGGCGGGATCATTTTAACGATATCAGGGTACTGCACTGGTGGGACACTCATCATACCTGATTGGAAAGCTGTACTGATGCTAGGCTACCTTATTTTGCTTTCTTCAGTCGCTTTTTCATTATGGAGCCAATTGCTGAAATATAATCGGGTCGGTATGGTCGCGCCATTTAATTTCCTTATACCGGTCTCTGGTACGCTGTTGTCAGCACTGTTTCTTAATGAAAGCATTCTGGAGTGGAAATATTTCTTTGCACTAGTCCTGGTATGCTCAGGTATTTGGCTGGTTAATCGAATTGTTAAAAGCGATCGGTAAATGCCTTTGTGCCCCAACTCACCTATCCCCCTGAAGGTACTGTCTGTAGCGTGATGTTTGAGATTATTGAAGCCGCGAGTAACGTCATGCTGCAGTGCTTGTACTGAATCCCAGACAATCACTAATTTCTTTAATATCAATACAGTAATGTTTAACCACCTTTTGCGGCGAGAACGGTATGCTTTGTTGGCGTTGCGACGGTGTACTGGCAGAGGATAGATAAATGTTGCTTCATAACATGTAGTTAAGAGTTTTTTGGGTAAAAAGTGTAAGTTTTTCGTGAAAGGTATAAACTTACATAACAGAGTGTGTTCTGGGCTCAAGGGATTTTTTGTATATCTATCATTTATATAGCAAGCAAATTGTTTCTTTTTTATTATTTTCAATGCTCTTTTTTGTAACGTTTAGTGTGCGATTTTGGCGGAAAAATAGGCATAAAAGTGATCTGACCAGACAGGGTTTAGCTCATAATGCTTTCATTTGTGTGATCTGTGTCACATAATGGCCAAAATCATTCTTCCGTCGCGTTGTATGTGCTATGGATTAGGCGGTACAGTTGCGCTGTTTTAGGATTAATCCTATGCTTTGGTTGAAGCGAGTCTTCAGGGTGGAACTAAAAAGCAACGGATGAACGGATTCTCAGCGTGATGCGCAAAGTTGGCAAGTAACGATTGCCCGAATAAGAAATGATAAAGTAGTAACTCGCAGTATCTGGCACCGATAGTTTTTTATGCCATCAATGGAGAGTGATTTTCGAACTGGGCGATATGGTCTATCACCTAACTTATGTTTTAAACATAGCCTGTCGGGATGGGAAATATGGGTACCTCTGAATTACTCAAACACATTTATGACATTAATCTGTCTTATTTGTTACTGGCGCAACGCTTAATTAATGATGAAAAAGCTTCTGCGATGTTTCGTCTTGGAATCAATGACGAGATGGCAGATATCTTGATGCAACTGACTTTACCGCAGATGGTGAAATTGGCAGAAACTAACCAACTGATATGCCATTTTCGTTTTAACGATCACAATACAATCAAAGTCTTGACTCAGGAATCACGTGTGGATGATTTACAACAAATCCATACGGGGATTTTGTTGTCGAGTCATTTATTACAACAGTTAACTTCGAAAGAAGAAAACCTGCCTAAGAAAAGGGCATAAGTAATGGCGGAGAAAAGTATTGTTCAGGAGGCGAAAGACATCCAATTGGCGATGGAGCTCATTTCGCTCGGTGCTCGTTTACAGATGCTGGAAAGTGAAACTCAGTTAAGTCGCGGACGTTTGATTAAACTGTACAAAGAACTTAGAGGAAGTCCGCCGCCCAAGGGAATGCTACCTTTTTCAACGGATTGGTTTATGACCTGGGAACAGAATATTCATTCATCAATGTTCTACAACGCTTACAGTTTTTTAATCAAGAATGGGCAGTGCAGCGGTGTTGAAGCGGTTATTAAATCTTATCGACTTTACCTGGAACAGTGTGCGCCTCAGAGCGATTCTCCACTGTTGGCATTGACGCGGGCTTGGACATTAGTCCGTTTTGTTGACAGCGGTATGCTGCAACTATCGTCATGCAATTGCTGCAAAGGGATGTTCATTACTCACGCTCATCAACCTAAAAACAGTTTTGTTTGTAGTTTGTGCCAACCCCCTTCCAGAGCGGTAAAAAGGCGTAAACTTTCGCAAAATCTTGCCGATATAATACCTCAACTGCTGGATGAACAGGTAAAACACGCAGTCTGAGCCTGTAGCGATTTATGAATCTATCACTGTTGGTTGTGAAGGCGGTGATAGATTTCTTCCTCTAGAACGTCCTGGCTACGGCTCCGCAGTTTTATCTCTCTTTCCGCCCACCTTTTTTATTATAAGGATTTCTTGTGCTGGTTATATTGGGTTATATCGTAATTGTGGCCTCGATACTCGGCGGTTATCTCATGGTCGGTGGGGCCTTGGGTGCGCTTTATCAACCTTCGGAGCTGCTGATCATCGGTGGTGCGGCGGTAGGTGCTTTCATCGTTGGTAACAATGGGAAGGCGATAAAAGCAACGCTACGTGCACTACCTCTTTTGGTCAAAAGTTCCAAGTACAATAAAGCACTGTATATGGACCTCATGGCCTTACTCTTTAGAGTGATGGCCAAATCCCGCCAGCAAGGCATGCTTTCCCTGGAATTTGATATTGATAATCCTCGTGAGAGTGAAATCTTCTCGAGCTATCCGAATATTCTTGCTGACAACACCGTTGTTGAGTTTATTACCGATTATTTGCGTTTGATGGTCAGCGGCAACATGAATGCGTTTGAGATTGAAACGCTGATGGATGAAGAGATCGAGACTATTGAACATGAAAGTGAAGTGCCCGCGTCCAGCTTGACGATGATGGGTGACGGTCTTCCTGCATTTGGTATCGTCGCTGCCGTGATGGGTGTTGTTCACTCACTGGCCTATGTTGACCGTCCTGCAGCTGAGTTGGGGATGATGATCGCTCACGCCATGGTGGGTACCTTCCTGGGGATTTTACTTGCTTACGGCTTTGTCTCCCCATTGGCCGCGTTGCTGCGTCAAAAAAATGCAGAAAAAATCAAAGTATTGCAGTGCATTAAAGTCACTTTACTGTCGAGCCTTAATGGCTACGCTCCGCAAATTGCCGTTGAATTTGGTCGTAAAACGCTGTACTCAACGGAGCGTCCTTCCTTTACTGAATTGGAAGAACACATTCGTCGTGTGAAATCGCCGACTCAGCAAGCGTCGGACAGTAACGCATGAAACATCAGCATCCCATTATTCGCAAAAAGCGTAAGTCTGGACATGGGGGCCACCATGGTGGCTCCTGGAAGATTGCCTACGCTGACTTCATGACAGCAATGATGGCATTGTTTCTTGTAATGTGGCTTATCGCAATTTCTACGCCAATGCAGCTAGCCCAAATCGCAGAGTACTTCCGTACTCCATTGAAGGTTGCATTAACTTCAGGTTCTAAATCAAGCGACAGTTCCAGCCCGATTCCCGGCGGGGGGAATGATCCGACTCAGCAAGATGGTGAAGTGAAAAAGGCCATCAAGACAGATAATGTAGAAAAGAAACTGGACGAGGTTCGACTCAATAGATTGCGTGAACGTCTGGATCAGTTAATTGAGGCGGATCCTCGCTTACGTGCACTTCGCCCACATCTGTTAATTGAAATGATTGATGAAGGGTTACGCATCCAAATCATCGATAGTCAAAATCGCCCCATGTTTAAAACCGGGAGCGCGCAGGTTGAGCCCTATATGCGAGATATCCTGCGTGCGATAGCCCCTATCCTGAACGATTTCCCTAATAAGCTGAGTATCTCAGGCCATACCGACGATGTTCAGTATACGACAGGGGAACGTGGCTATAGTAACTGGGAATTGTCCGCAGATCGTGCTAATGCATCACGTCGAGAGCTTATTTTTGGGGGCTTGTCTGATGGAAAAGTTTTGCGCGTTGTGGGTATGGCTGCGACAATGAACCTAAAGCAGGCGACAAGTGGAAATGATGCAATTAACCGACGCATCAGTTTGCTGGTATTGAGCAGACAAGCTCAAAAGGATATTGAAGAAGAAAATGCAGAAAGCTCTGCTGTAAATATAGACAAGGTGGAAAATTTACAAAATATGGAGTTGGATAAGCCTAAACCTACCACTCCGGCTGCCGAAAATAGTGATAACAACAATACGAGTGGAAGTGGTGGGGCATCGCCACAACCAACTAATGGAGTTCCTGCTCCAGAGCGTCAGCAGCCAACCACCGCGTTGCCTGCTGCGCCCGATAGCCAGGCGACGCCTTCTCAATAAGCCGCGATTCACAGCAGAGGTGACCACGTGAGCATGGACATGAGTGCTTTCTATCAAACATTCTTTGATGAAGCAGATGAATTACTGGCCGATATGGAACAACACTTATTGTTGTTAGATCCGTCAGAACCCGACACAGAGCAATTGAATGCGATTTTCCGTGCAGCACACTCCATAAAAGGAGGCGCTGGCACATTCGGTTTTAAAGTATTGCAGGAAACTACGCACCTGTTAGAAAACCTACTCGATGGGGCAAGACGTGGCGAAATGCGTCTTAGCACTGATATCATCAACCTGTTTCTGGAAACAAAAGACATTATGCAGGATCAGTTGGACGCTTATAAAACCGCACAGGAACCCAATGCTGAAAGCTTTGAGTATATCTGTCAGGCCTTGCGCCAGCTTGCTCTGGAGTCTAAAGCCGATGGTGATGCAGCACAGCCTGATGCGTCAGTTGCAACACCGCCCTCCGCTAGCCCTGCATCTAACGGTGTAGGTAAAGGTGAAATGCGTATCGCATTAACTGGCCTGAAGTCTCAGGAAATACCTCAGATGCTGGAAGAGCTTGGCAATCTGGGGACGGTTAAAGACCCTCACCAGACTGACACTAGCGTAGAAGTGACATTGGTCACGTCTGAAAGCGAAGACGATATTAGCGCGGTACTGTGTTTTGTTCTTGAGCCTGAGCAAATCAGCTTCAAATCTGCTGTGGCCAGCCAACCTGTTGTCGCAGAAGCCGTAGAGACATTGGCTGTCGTTGAAGCACCCGTCGCCGCCGCTCCAGTGGCCCCGTCTGCGCCAGTTGCTGCAAAACCGCAAGCTGCACCGGAAAATGGAAAAAATAAAGCAAAAACCGGTGATACCAGTATTCGTGTAGCAGTTGAGAAGGTTGACCAGCTTATCAACCTCGTTGGTGAGTTAGTGATTACGCAGTCCATGCTGGCGCAGCGCTCAAGCGAACTCGATCCTGTGGCACACGGCGATCTGCTCAACAGCATGGGGCAGTTAGAACGTAACGCCCGCGATCTGCAAGAATCGGTTATGTCCATCCGTATGATGCCGATGGAATATGTATTTAGCCGTTTCCCTCGATTGGTTCGTGACCTGGCTGCGAAATTGGATAAGCAGGTTGAACTAACGCTGATGGGGAGTTCGACTGAGCTGGATAAGAGTTTGATTGAACGTATTATCGATCCTCTGACGCACCTGGTGCGTAACAGCCTCGATCACGGTATCGAATCTCCAGATAAACGCGTAGCTGCAGGTAAGTCTGCGGTGGGTAACTTGACGCTTTCTGCAGAACATCAGGGTGGTAACATCTGTATTGAGGTTATCGACGATGGGGCAGGGCTCAACCGCGAGAGAATTCTGGCTAAAGCCTTGTCTCAAGGTTTGGCTGTGAATGACTCGATGTCTGATGAAGAAGTGGGCATGTTGATCTTTGCTCCAGGCTTTTCAACCGCTGAGAAAGTCACGGACGTTTCTGGCCGTGGTGTCGGTATGGACGTAGTGAAGCGAAATATTCAGGAAATGGGTGGTCATGTCGAAATCCACTTCCAGGCTGGAAAAGGCACGACGATCAGAATCCTGTTGCCATTAACGCTTGCGATCCTTGATGGCATGTCCGTTAAAGTTAACAACGAAGTCTTTATTCTACCGCTTAACGCTGTGATGGAATCCTTGCAGCCGCAGTCGGAAGACCTGTATCCGTTAGCTGGCGGAGAAAGGGTATTGCAGGTTCGTGGTGAGTATTTACCTCTCGTTGAACTGTTCCATATCTTTGATGTGGATGGCGCTAAGACGGATGCTACTCAGGGTATTGTTGTTATTCTACAAAGTGCGGGTCGACGTTATGCCTTGCTGGTCGATCAGCTGATTGGGCAGCATCAGGTCGTTGTCAAAAACCTGGAAAGTAATTATCGCAAGGTGCCAGGCGTTTCAGCCGCTACTATCCTTGGTGATGGCAGCGTTGCGCTGATTGTGGATGTTTCAGCGTTACAAGCGCTTAATCGTGAAAAGCGTGCGGTTGAAACTGCTGCTTAATAAAACAGATCGTTAATAAAGGGTGGAAAACATGACTGGACTTGCAAGCGTCACGAAATTAACTGGCGAAACAGTAGGACAGGAATTCCTGATTTTTACGCTGGGTGACGAAGAGTACGGCGTTGATATTTTAAAAGTACAAGAAATTCGCGGTTATGACCAGGTAACGCGTATTGCCAACACGCCTTCCTTCATTAAAGGTGTCACCAACCTACGCGGTGTCATTGTACCGATCGTTGACTTGCGCATTAAATTCGCCAAGCAGGATGTTGAATACGATGACAACACGGTTGTTATTGTTCTCAACCTTGGTCAGCGTGTTGTCGGGATTGTTGTAGATGGCGTGTCTGATGTGTTGTCATTGACCACAGACCAAATTCGTCCCGCACCGGAGTTTGCTGTAACGCTGTCAACAGAGTACCTGACTGGTTTAGGCTCTCTGGGCGAGAGAATGCTGATTCTGGTTGATATCGAGAAACTGTTGAGTAGCGAAGAAATGGCGCTGGTTGATAGCGTATTGAAAGTCTAATCTATCGGCCTCCAGGGGCTACGAAAGTGGCCCCGAAAACCTTCCTTAGTCATATTCTTGTCAGTTCAGAAATTCGTAAAGATATCCAGAATAATGCCGATATCATTGGTGTTTGGTCTACTCAAAAGGCGTTATATGTTTAACCGTATCAAAGTTGTTACAGGTCTGATGCTTGTACTGGTGCTGTTTGGAGCACTTCAGCTTATTTCTGGTGGTTTATTCTTTAGTGCATTAAAAAATGATAAGGATATCTTCAGTTCAACGCAGGTTATTAACCAAAAGCGTTCCGAGCTGGATTCAGCATGGTCATATTTATTACAGACTCGTAATACGCTTAACCGAGCGGGGACGCGTTTTGCACTCGATGCAAGCGGTACGGGGGCGGGTGCTGGCGGTAAAGAGCTTCTGGTCTCTGCTCAACGGCAACTCTCTGTCGCAAACGATTTTTTCTCTCGCTATGAAAAAGTACCGCAGGATGCGCGTCAGGATGAAAGTGTTACTCGGGGCGTAAAAGAGAATTACGTGGCTCTGAATGGTGCATTAACTGAATTAATTCAGTTTTTGAATGCAGGGGAATTTAAGAAGTTCGTTGAGCAACCAACACAAAGTTTTCAAGACAACTTTGAAAAAGCGTATTACGCCTATAAAGCTGAAAGCGATAAACTTTATCAGGCTGGTATAGCTAAAAATGATGCAGCTTACGACTCGGCGCTCTGGATCCTTGGCTTCATTATCGTGTTGGTTTTTGCGCTAGCGCTGATTTCCTGGGTTGGTATTCAACAGCTATTAATAAGGCCGCTAAATAATATTGTTGAACATATTCGTCATATTGCGAAAGGCGATCTGACAAAAACGACTCACTTTCACAGCAGCAATGAAATGGGCATTCTGGCTGACAGTATTCGCCATATGCAAAGTGAGTTTGTTTCAACGGTTAGTGCGGTTCGACAAGGTGCTGATGCCATTTATACTGGTGCTACAGAAATTAGTGCGGGTAATAACGATCTTTCATCGCGTACCGAGCAACAGGCTGCTTCATTAGAAGAAACGGCAGCAAGCATGGAACAGTTGACCGCAACAGTTAAACAGAATGCGGAAAATGCTCGTCAGGCCAGCCAGTTGGCGCTGAGTGCCTCAGAGACGGCGCAGAAGGGTGGCAAGGTCGTCGATAATGTCGTCAAAACCATGCACAATATTGCTGGAAGTTCGCAAAAAATTGCCGATATTACTAGTGTGATTGATGGTATTGCTTTCCAGACCAACATTCTTGCGCTGAACGCGGCGGTTGAAGCAGCCAGAGCAGGAGAACAAGGCCGTGGGTTTGCGGTTGTTGCGGGTGAAGTTCGTAATTTGGCACAGCGTAGTGCTCAGGCTGCGAAAGAAATTAAGAGTTTGATTGAAGATTCTGTCAGCCGAGTCGATGAAGGTTCTGTACTGGTTGAAAGTGCGGGTGAGACGATGGGAGAAATCGTCAGTGCTGTCACTCGTGTAACGGATATTATGGGTGAAATCGCCTCGGCTTCTGATGAACAAAGCAAAGGTATTGATCAGGTCGGTCAGGCTGTAACTGAGATGGATCGGGTTACGCAGCAAAATGCCTCCTTGGTTGAAGAGTCTGCCGCTGCGGCTGTTGCATTGGAAGAACAAGTTAAAGTGCTGAATCAGGCTGTTGCCGTATTCCGCCTCTCTGAAGATGCGGGGTCGTTTAGAAGGACGACAGCGGGCCAAAAACCTGCATTGTTAGCTTCATCAGCGAATAGCGGTAAGAAAGCAAAAGAAGGTTCATCAAATGATAATTGGGAAACGTTCTGATCAGAATCGTCATATAGGCTATAAATAACCCAAGCTGTAGGGACACTGAGCTAATCCCCAGCTGCTGATATGTAGGCTGCTGGGTGATTGTTGACTCGCCATAATTTAGAAAAATGAACATGCGAGTAATTGATCAGTGCACACTTGAGGCTGGTGAGTAATACAGCACTTGGTGCTTTGAAGCAGCGTAATTCATGATATTGTTCAATCTGTAACTTATGTTATGGGTATGATGGGGTGAGGCTGATTTTGGTATTAACGCCAAATAATAAAGCAGGTAGCACCGCTGTGATGAGAGGGACAACGCCACCCGACGGCATGTGGCTTTGGTAGAACGAACACGCTGACCTGTTCAGTTTGCAGAACTTGCGGGGTGTATTACCAATACAGTGTCAGTTTTAATCGTAATGCGATGAGTAACTGACGAATGACAATAAAAACCTGCGTTAGCTGTAAAGGAAAGTTCAGATTGAAAAAAACCATAGCAAAAAACACTATTCGAGCGGTTTGATATGAAAAGTACACCGTCACAAAATCGTCCTGAATCTGCCTCTATTCTGACGCAGATGGTTGACAGATTGCCGTTGTCGGACACTCATTTCCGACGGATCAGTCAACTAATATATCAGCGTGCCGGCATTGTTCTGGCCGATCACAAACGTGAAATGGTTTATAACCGTTTGGTTAGACGTCTCCGTTTGCTTGGAATCAATGATTTCGGTCAGTACTTAGCATTGTTAGAGTCAGATCCTAACAGCGCAGAATGGCAAGCCTTTGTTAATGCGTTAACCACTAACCTGACAGCGTTTTTCCGTGAAGCTCACCACTTTCCCATATTGGCTGAGCATGCCAGGAAACGTCCAAATGGCTACACCATCTGGAGTACGGCTGCCTCTACAGGGGAAGAGCCTTATTCGTTAGCTATGACACTTGCAGAAGTCTTAGGTAATAAAGCGAGCGGATGTCAGGTATGGGCCAGCGATATTGATACTCAGGTATTAGAAAAGGCGACGGCTGGTATCTATCGTCAGGAAGAGTTGCGCTCTCTTTCTCCACAGCAACTACAGCGGTTTTTTTTACGCGGTACTGGGCCACATAGTGGTTTGGTTCGTGTTCGCCCTGAGCTTGCGTCAATGGTGCATTTCCAACAATTAAATCTGCTCGCACCTGATTGGTCCGTTCCCGCGCCATTTGATGCTATTTTTTGTCGTAATGTAATGATTTATTTCGATAAAGAAACTCAAGAGCGTATTCTCCGTCGATTCGTCCCGATGCTTAAGCCGGGAGGGTTGTTATTTGCCGGGCATTCAGAGAATTTCAGCCAGATCAGTCGTGAGTTCTATTTGCGTGGGCAAACTGTATATGGGCTGGCTAAGGAAAGATAATGAGCAAGATAAGAGTATTATGTGTTGATGATTCTGCCCTAATGCGTCAGATCATGACTGAAATAATTAATAGCCATTCTGATATGGAAGTTGTCGCAACTGCGCCAGATCCATTAGTTGCTCGTGATTTGATTAAAAAATTCAATCCCCAGGTATTAACACTGGATGTTGAAATGCCTCGTATGGATGGGTTGGATTTTCTTGAGAAGCTTATGCGCTTGCGTCCGATGCCTGTTGTCATGGTGTCGTCCCTGACGGGAAAAGGCTCAGAAATTACGCTGCGTGCGCTGGAGCTTGGTGCGATTGATTTTGTCACCAAGCCTCAGTTAGGTATCCGTGAAGGGATGCTGGCATACAGCGAACTGATTGCGGAAAAAATTCGTATGGCCGCGAAGGCGCGTCTGCCGCAACGTAGCACTGGGGCAGAACCGACAAAAATTATTCAGCATACGCCCCTGCTTAGTAGTGAGAAATTGATTGCGATTGGTGCGTCAACGGGGGGAACGGAAGCGATACGGCATGTATTACAGCCCCTGCCGCCGACAAGCCCTGCATTACTGATCACACAGCATATGCCACCTGGCTTTACGAAGTCTTTCGCCGAGCGTTTGAACAAGTTATGTCAGATTACGGTGAAAGAAGCAGAAGATGGGGAACGTGTGCTTCCTGGCCATGCATACATTGCACCAGGTGCACGCCATCTTGAATTGGCTCGTAGTGGGGCAAACTATCAAGTACGTTTAAATGATGGGCCTCCTGTCAATCGGCATCGTCCATCAGTCGATGTGTTATTCCGTTCGGTTGCGCAATACGCCGGGCGAAATGCTGTAGGGGTAATCCTTACTGGGATGGGGAATGATGGGGCTGCCGGCATGCTGGAACTCCATCAGGCTGGTGCTTATACTCTGGCCCAAAATGAAGCAAGTTGTGTGGTTTTCGGGATGCCACGTGAAGCGATTGCGATGGGTGGCGTCGATGAAGTGGTGGATTTGCACCAGGTGAGCCAGCGTATGTTGGCACAAATCTCTGCCGGACAGGCATTACGTATATAAGCAGCTCTCGGTGAGCAATAAATATTTTAGGAGTAGGTATGGCCGATAAAGAACTCAGATTTCTGGTAGTGGATGATTTTTCGACGATGCGCCGAATTGTCCGTAACCTGCTGAAGGAACTGGGCTTTAATAACGTAGAAGAGGCAGAAGACGGCGCAGATGCACTGAACAAGCTGCGCGCCGGTGCTTTTGATTTCGTCATTTCTGACTGGAATATGCCCAATATGGATGGACTGGAGTTATTACAGACTATTCGTGCTGACGGCGCGCTTTCCAGCCTTCCCGTGCTGATGGTAACGGCAGAAGCGAAGAAAGAGAACATTATCGCTGCGGCACAAGCGGGTGCTAGCGGCTATGTAGTTAAACCATTTACTGCAGCTACCCTTGAAGAAAAACTGAGTAAGATTTTCGAAAAACTGGGTATGTAAGGGGATCTTATGACGCCACATATGCCGTCCGTGAACGACACAGCTTCAGCAACCGAGATCATTTCGCGTATCGGCCAATTGACTCGTATGCTGCGCGACAGTTTGAAAGAGCTGGGTCTGGATAATGCGATAGCAGAAGCAGCAGAGGCTATTCCTGATGCCCGCGATCGTCTTGACTATGTTGTTCAGATGACTGCGCAAGCGGCAGAGCGTGCTCTGAACTGCGTAGAGGCTGCACAACCACGTCAAAACCAACTAGAAGCGGATGCCAAATCCCTGAAAACCCGTTGGGATGAATGGTTTGAAAATCCAATTGAACTGGCAGATGCGCGTGAATTAGTGACGGATACGCGTAGCTATCTTGAGGATGTACCACAACATACCTCGTTTACCAATGCTCAGTTGTTGGAAATTATGATGGCGCAGGATTTCCAGGACCTTACTGGTCAGGTAATCAAGCGTATGATGGATGTTGTCCAGGAGATTGAAAAACAACTGCTGATGGTGTTGCTGGAAAATATTCCAGAAAAACCAGATGCACCTAAGCGTGCAAATGATGGTCTGCTTAATGGACCTCAGTTGGATAAAGGTGCCGCAGGCATTGTTGCCAATCAGGATCAGGTTGATGACCTTCTGGATAGTCTTGGGTTCTAATGAATCTTTCTTCAAGAAAGGAAGTCACTCCCTTTCTTGAAAAGATGACGAACACCATCACTCTGTTATTTATGGCCAGTGTTTATGGCCATAAATAGCTAAATTCGCTTTTCCCTTCCTCTTAATTCTTACTATGCGTTAAAGAAGCGTTGGTTTTTCTCGTTGTTCCAGCCATAAAACTTTCTCGTATTTGTCATGCTAGGCAGCAAATTCCTATCCCGAAAGTCGTAACAGGAACGCCATAGTGGCTGAAGATAGCGATCTAGAAAAAACAGAAGCCCCCACTCCCCAAAAAGAGGAAAAGGCGCGTGAAGAAGGGCAGATCCCGCGATCGCGAGAGCTGACTTCTGTTCTGATGATGGTCGCAGGTCTGGCTATTTTGTGGATGGGAGGCGAAGCCATGGCTGGCCGATTGGCCAGAATTGTCTCACAGTCGTTAAATTTTGATTACGCAACGATTGGTGATGACACTCAAATGCTACGGCATGTTGGTTCATTACTGCGTCAGGCGGTATCGGCGTTGATACCCATTATGCTAGGGGCTGTGTTGGTTGCGCTGTCTGCGCCTTTGCTGCTTGGTGGGATATTATTTAGTACCAAATCATTAAAGGTTGATTTCAAAAAATTAGATCCTATTTCTGGGCTGAAGCGGTTGTTTTCCGCTCAATCACTGGCTGAGCTCTTCAAGGCAATATTGAAATCAGTCATGGTCGGAATCATTAGTACCTTTTTCTTGATTCATAACTGGCCGAAGATATTGCATCTGGTATCCGAATCGCCGATTGCGGCGATGGGTGATGCGCTGGAATTGGCCGTGATGTGTGGTTTCCTTATCATCATGGGGCTCATTCCTATGGTCGCTTTTGATGTGTTTTGGCAAGTTTGGAGCCACATCAAAAAGTTACGAATGAGCAAGCAGGAAATTCGTGATGAGCATAAACAGAACGAAGGCGACCCGCATGTTAAAGGCCGCATTCGTCAGCAGCAGAGAGCCATTGCTCAGCGTAGAATGATGGCTGATGTGCCTAAGGCTGATGTGATAGTCACTAACCCGACGCATTATGCGGTAGCATTACGTTATGATGAGAAAAAAATGAATGCGCCGAGAGTGCTGGCTAAAGGGGCTGGTGAGATCGCGTTGCGTATTCGTGAGTTAGGGGCCGAGCATCGCGTTCCTATTTTAGAAGCCCCTCCGTTGGCGCGAGCGCTATTTCGCCATTCAGAGGTCGGACAGCATATTCCAGCTGCGCTATATGCAGCCGTTGCAGAAGTCTTAGCCTGGGTTTATCAACTGAAACGCTGGAGGCGGGAAGGTGGATTAATTCCTAGAAAACCGAAACATCTACCAGTGCCGGATGCACTGGATTTTGCTAAAGAGAATACTACTGATGGCTAATTTGGCCTCTTTACTTCGTTTACCGAGTAATATGAAAGGTGCCCAATGGCAAATATTAGCCGGACCAATACTGATCCTGCTGATACTCTCCATGATGGTATTGCCGCTGCCGCCATTCATTCTGGATCTGTTATTTACCTTTAACATTGCACTGTCCATCATGGTATTGCTGGTTGCAATGTTTACGCAACGGACGCTGGAGTTTGCTGCGTTCCCTACTATTTTGCTGTTTTCTACATTATTGCGTCTTTCGCTCAACGTTGCTTCTACCCGTATCATTTTGCTGGAAGGACATACAGGGACGGCCGCCGCAGGTAAAGTGGTTGAGGCATTTGGTCACTTTCTGGTAGGCGGAAATTTTGCCATTGGTATCGTAGTCTTTATCATCCTTGTTTTAATCAACTTCATGGTTATCACCAAAGGTGCCGGACGTATTGCTGAAGTCGGTGCCCGCTTTGTCTTGGATGGGATGCCAGGCAAACAGATGGCGATCGATGCCGATCTTAATGCCGGGATCATTGGTGAAGAAGAAGCGAAAAAGCGCCGTGCTGAAGTCACTCAGGAGTCAGATTTTTATGGCTCGATGGACGGTGCCAGTAAATTCGTACGCGGTGACGCTGTCGCTGGATTGATTATCATGGTCATCAACGTCATTGGTGGATTGATCGTTGGTGTTGCGCAGCACGGCATGCCAGTGGGGCAGGCCGCAGAAAGCTATACGCTGCTTACTATCGGTGATGGACTGGTTGCCCAGATTCCAGCTCTGATTATTTCTACCGCCGCGGGTGTCATTGTTACCCGCGTGAGTACCGATCAGGACGTTGGCCAGCAGATGGTCACCCAGCTATTCAATAACCCACGAGTGATGGTGCTGAGTGCGGCGGTTATTGGACTTATTGGTCTGGTTCCAGGAATGCCCAACTTTGTCTTTCTGCTATTTACAGCATCTTTGTTAGGACTTGCCTGGTGGATGCGTGGAGAACAGCAGAAAGAACCCGTGATGCAACCTATACCAGCATCAATGGAGAAGCATCAGGTTATTGAAGCCAGCTGGTCTGACGTACAGCTTGAAGATCCGTTGGGTATGGAAGTTGGCTATCGATTAATCCCAATGGTTGATGCGCAGCAAGATGGCGAGCTACTGGGCAGGATTCGTAGTATCAGGAAGAAGTTTGCCCAGGAAATGGGATACTTACCGCCAGTGGTTCATATACGGGATAATCTGGAACTTCAGCCTGCCAGCTATCGCATATTGATGAAAGGTGTTGAGGTGGGTAGCGGTGAGGCTCATCCTGGTCGTTGGATGGCGATCAACCCGGGCAATGCGGTTGGCTCTTTGTCTGGAGATATCACGCAGGATCCGGCATTTGGGCTACCAGCGGTCTGGATTGATAATGCCCTCAAAGATCAAGCTCAAGCTCAAGGGTTCACTGTCGTAGAGGCAAGTACCGTAGTTGCAACGCACCTGAACCATTTAATTGCATTGCATGCCAGTGAACTGTTTGGACGGCAGGAAGCTCAGCAACTGATGGATCGCGTTGCGCAGGAAATGCCAAAACTGACAGAAGATTTCATTCCGGGCGTAGTGACGTTAACGACCTTGCATAAGGTCTTGCAGAATTTGCTTAGCGAGAGGGTTTCGATTAGGGATATGCGTACCATCATGGAGACATTGGCCGAACATGCGCCGGTGCAACCAGATCCTTATGAACTCACTACAGTGGTTAGGGTTGCTCTGGGACGCGCGATTACCCAGCAGTGGTTCCCAGGAGACAGTGAACTTCAGGTTATCGGTTTGGAAGGTTCATTGGAACGCCTTCTGCTACAGGCGCTTCAAGGAGGCGGTGGCCTCGAGCCGGGTCTTGCCGATCGTCTGCTTGAACAGGCGAAACAAGCGTTACAGCGGCAGGAAATGTTGGGTGCTCCGCCGGTTCTGCTTGTGAACCATGCTTTGCGCGCTTTACTTGCCCGATTCCTGCACCGTAGTTTGCCAAACATGGCCGTACTTTCTAATTTAGAAATCAGCGATCATCGCCAAATTCGCATGACATCAGTGATAGGGGAAGCTCAGAAGTGAGGAAGACGATGCATTCTCTGGCTGCAGTCGTGCTGGTATTCCCGCTCTGTGCCATCGCGACGCCAGGTAGTTGGAACGGAAGTATGCCGGGAATAAAACTTGATCATCGTGGTGAAATGGTTACGACGTCAGCTTTTGCTCCCAATATAGCCGTTAATTCAGATGAAAAAATTACGACAATATATTGGCGCCACGTGATTGATTCAGCGATACCAGTAGGGCTTGTTGTGAAATTGTGTTCACAATCGCCGCAGCGCTGTGTTGACTTAGACGGAAGTGGTGACGGGCAAACTCAAGCATTTGACGGATTAGCGGCTAATAATGAGTTTCGTTTTGTCTACTACATTGAAGGGAATGGCCGTGTTAATCACACTTTCAGTGTGCGTACGATCGATATTGCGGTAAATTATAAGTAGTTTTCTAAGTTGCTGCTTAGATAAACAAAAGTCTCTGCCCAAAATGCAGAGACTTTTAGAATGTAATTTTCCTACCGCCAACTGTTACACCTTTTGACTGACCATCTGGGCCATACAATCCCTGACCATGGCGGGGCTTCAATATGTTGATGGCTTCGTTCGTGTAGGCAATATGTCGGCTAAGCAGAAGACCATTGTGCTGATTCTGGTCATTCAAACGTCTGGTTAACTCTTGCACTTGCTGCCAATAAGCCGACAGCTTTTCAATACCGTCATAAGGTGCTTGTAGCTTAAGAGCAGATTCAATTGCATGACGCTGCGTTTCCAAATGCTGCATCGTCGCCAGCAAGGACGTTTTCTTCTCTGTTACCTGTTGAAGCGCGATGCTATTAATATGGCCAGCGCAAAGCAGGGTTTGCTCTTCGGACATAACAATGTCGAGCTCACGTAGGTTGCTCAGCAGTTGATCTAAAATCGCTTGCAGATTTTCCATAACTATTAATTACCTGCTAAAAAATCCTGCGTCTCTTTAAGCAGCGCATCTGCGATTTTTCCGGCATCAATTTTAAGTGAGCCATCACGAATTGCCTGCTTTAAGGTTTCAACGCGGTTCATGTCGATGTCCTGCGTACCCGGTTGCATCAATTTTGCCTGCGCGTCGCTCAGTTTTACCTGAGTTGCGCTAACTTCAGACTGCGCTTCAGCTTGTTTACGTTTAGCTTTAGCGACATCGCCAGATTCGCGTTGCTGAACTTGACTGACCGGCTTCAGTGACTGGGTGCGATCAATACTCATAATACATCCCTCTGATTTGAGGATAAATGGTTAATCATCAATGTGTTACAGAATTCTCATCACATTGGTGTTCAATTTTAAAACGTCATCAGTAATGACTCTGTAACTATCATCGGCAAACATGAGCAAATCTTTAATTAATTACTGTGAGATCAGAATAATCCCATCTTCATTTGTGATTCCGCTGACTATTTGTCCATTTGCCGTTCTGACTCTGACCGCTTGCCCAGCTGCCGCGTTGTTCATGGCTTTTCCTTCACCATTAATTGTGAAGCCTTCCCCTTGGGCTATAATCTGCACTGATTGACCGGCCTTTACGACCCAGGCGCGCCTGATCATAGACGCGGTAATAACCTGACCAGGTGTGAGATCGCGCAAAAGGACAGCGCCCTGCGCGCTTGGTAACGTCAGTATAGGGCGCAACGGTAATAAATCGAGCCTGCCTTTTGTCAAACGAATGTCTTTTTCCGTCAGCGTGGTTCCCCGATTTATCAGTCGTGCACTGGTGACATAATTCCCCGTTACCTGAACTTCGGTTTGAATGAAACGACGCTGTTGCCCGCAACGTACGGACAGGCTCACATTGCCCCACATTTTCGTATTTCCAGGTAGCGTGATTTGCGGCACTTCGCACTGTGGCCATTGCGATTCTGGCGATTTTACCACAACGTTTACGGTATTCGTGCTTCCCTGAAAGCGTGAGGCAAAAAATTGATTGATCTGTGCGGGAAGGTCGTTCGCATTGGCAGGGGCACAAAGGGTGATAAAACAGGACGCCGCCAGATAGAAGTAATAATGTATTGTTTTCATTCCTGTTCGGCTCTCCTGATCCTGATTATATCGGGCATTAAGTGTAACGATGTCAGCGTGAGGTTAAGGCAATAAATAGCGCTGCATTTGGTGTCTATTCGTTCGATGGCGTAGCCATCATGAGAATTATCCTACTCACTCCAAATTCTAACTTGCGGAGGGAGCATGCTTGATAAATTAGACGCCTCGTTGCGGTTTCAGCAGGAAGCGTTGAACTTGCGTGCCCAGCGGCAGGAAATTCTGGCCGCGAATATTGCTAATGCGGATACGCCAGGCTATCAGGCCAGGGATATCGATTTTGCCAGCCAACTCAGTAAAACGATGGAGCAAGGGCGGGTGAACGGTACGGGTATCGCGCTTAAGACCACATCTGTACGGCATATACCGGCACAGAATTTTCAGCCGCCGGAACTTGATTTGCTTTATCGCGTACCCGATCAGCCTGCGTTGGATGGCAATACGGTCGATATGGACCGCGAACGCACTAATTTTGCCGATAATAGCCTGAAATATCAATCCAGCCTGACCGTTCTGGGTGGACAGATTAAAGGCATGATGTCAGTCCTGCAGTCAGGTTCGTGATCGTAGCGCGATAGGAAGGTAAAGATTCATGTCGTTATTAAATATATTCGAAATCTCAGGCTCAGCACTTTCTGCGCAATCTCAGCGTCTGAATGTGAGCGCCAGTAACCTGGCTAACGCAGACAGCGTGACGGGTCCTGATGGCGAGCCTTATCGCGCCAAACAGGTGGTATTCGAAGTGAATGCCGCTCCGGGGCAGTCTACAGGTGGCGTACGCGTTTCCAATGTTATTGAAGATCCATCACCTGCTCGTCTGGTTTACGAACCGGGCAATCCGCTGGCTGATGGGCAGGGATACGTTCGCATGCCGAATGTTGACCCAGTGGCTGAGATGGTAAACACCATTTCTGCATCGCGCAGTTATCAGGCAAACGTCGAAGTGTTGAATACGACAAAATCGATGATGCTGAAGACGTTAACGATCGGGCAATAATCGGGAGACGAAATAGTGTCTGTAACAATTAATGATACGTCCTCGGCAACGAGAACACAGAGTACTTCGTCGACAACGGCGGTAGAGAAGAACAGCAGCGCTGACCTACAGAATCAGTTTCTGACCCTTCTGGTTGCGCAGTTGAAGAATCAGGACCCGACGAACCCGATGAGCAACGATCAGTTGGTCAGCCAACTTGCTCAGCTTAATACGGTCAGCGGTATTGAGAAGTTGAATACCACATTGGGTTCTATCTCTGGTCAGATCAATAATAACCAATCCATGCAGGCAACAACGCTGATTGGTCACAGTGTCATGATCCCTGGAAAAGATATTCTTGTTGGTAAAGAAACCAGTACCCCCTTTGGCCTGGAACTGGAAAAAGCAGCAGAGGTTGTTACTGTCACCGTTAATGATGCGACAGGTAAAGCTGTTCGTACGATCGAACTGGGCACGCTTTCTGCCGGTGTTCACTCATTCAACTGGGATAGTAAACTTTCTGATGGCACGGTTGCGCCTGATGGGGCTTATACCTTCACTGTTGCTGCCAGTACTGGCGGCGCACAGCAAGTTGTTCAGCCATTGAGCTATGCGGTTGTCAATAGTGTCGTTCGCGGCGATAACGGTGCATTACTGGATTTAGGACTACGCGGCAGAGCCACCATGGACGATGTCCGGCAGATTCTGTAACGGTGTAAATTTCATGTTATTCCAGTGAAATTCACTATCTGGAATATGACTTAATAAATTCTCTGGAGAGCGACATGGGTTTTTCTCAGGCGGTCAGTGGTTTAAACGCGGCATCTAATAACCTGGATGTTATCGGTAATAACATCGCTAACTCGGCGACAGTGGGTTTTAAATCCGGGACCGTCACATTTGCGGATATGTTTGCGGGTTCTAAAGTCGGTATGGGTGTGAAGGTTGCATCGGTATTGCAGGATTTTGGTAACGGTACGGTAACTTCATCCTCACGAGACCTGGATATTGCGATTAGCGGCGGTGGTTTTTACCGTCTGCAAGACACCAATGGCTCGACTTATTACAGCCGTAATGGTCAGTTTATGCTGAACGGTCGTAATATCGTCAACGCACAAGGTATGCAACTGACAGGTTACCCGGTTGCTGGTACACCACCAGTCGTACAAACGGGTGCCGATCCGGTTCCGTTGACTGTTCCTGATGGGGACATGCTGGCGAACGCAACGACCACTGCATCGATTAAAGCTAACCTGAAATCTTCAGATGCTATTCCGACAACGGTCTGGGCTACCAATCCTGGCGCAGAAGGCACTTATAATAGTAAGACCGCACTAACAACCTATGACAGTCAGGGTAACGTGCATAATTTCACGCTGTATTTTGTTAAAACAGCGGATAATACGTGGCAAACATATGCTAAGGATGACTCCATCACTCCAGCCACGTATCAAAATGCGGGGACGATGAATTTTGGGGCGAATGGTGCTTTGTTGTCTCAGACCGTAACAACACCTCCTGTTCCTCCTGCAACGACGCCGACTACGACAGTAGTTCCTGGATTCACAATAAACCTTGTAGGCACCAATGGTGCAGCAACGGGGACATACAGCCTCAACTTCACTGGCAGTGTGCAGCAAAACACGGAGTATAGTTACAAGAGCCCAACCCAGAACGGTTTCGGCCCGGGATCGCTGACCGGTTTTGCTATCAATGACGACGGCACGATCGAAGGCAGCTACAGCAACGGTCAGAAGCAGGCGCTGGGTCAGATCCTGCTGGCTAGCTTTGCTAACCCAGAAGGTTTATCCCCTGAAGGGGATAACGCCTGGTCTGAAACTGCGAGCTCTGGTCAGGCTGTTGTTGGTCTGGCAGGTACCGGAAGTCTGGGTAAACTGATCGGCAAATCTACCGAAAGTTCAAACGTTGACCTGAGTAAAGAGCTGGTCAACATGATTGTTGCGCAGCGTAACTACCAGTCGAATGCGCAAACCATCAAAACTCAGGATTCCATTCTGCAAACGCTGGTTAGCCTGCGTTAATTATCCTAACGGGGACATTGCATGGATCACGCGATTTATACGGCAATGGGTGGCGCGAGTCAGTCATTGGAAAAGCAGGCGATTACTGCGAACAACTTGGCGAACGCCTCAACGCCGGGTTTCCGGGCACAGCTTTCCGCACTGCGTGCTGTACCGGTAAATGGGTTGACACTGCCCACCCGAACGTTGGTTGTTGCTTCAACGCCCGGCGCTGATATGACTGAAGGCGTGATGAATTATACTGGCCGTGCAATGGATGTCGCTTTACCAAAAGAGAGTTGGCTGGCAGTACAAACTGCTAACGGCGGTGAAGCGTACACCCGTAATGGTAATATGGAGATCAACGCTGATGGGCAGTTGACTATTCAGGGGCGTGTTGTGATGGGTGACGGCGGGCCGATTGATGTACCGCCACAGGCTCAGATCAGCATTTCTCCTGATGGTACGATTTCTGCGCTTAATGCTGGGGACCCGCCGAATACAATTGCCCAATTGGGGCGTTTGAAGCTTGTTAAGGCTACCGGACAAGAAGTTGAACGGTCCGATGATGGATTGTTCCGCTTGACGCAACAGGCTCAGCAACAACGTGGTAATGTTCTGCAAAACGATCCTACCGTGCGTATTATGCCGGGTGTAATCGAAGGCAGTAATGTGAACACGGTCGATACAATGGTCGATATGATTGCCAATGCTCGTCGCTTTGAAATGCAGATGAAAATCATTAGCAGCGTCGACGATAATGCACAACGCGCTAATCAGATATTAGCAATGGGTTAAGCGCCGAGTGCGCACAGGAGTGAATAAATGATCCGTTCTTTATGGATTGCAAAAACCGGCTTGAATGCTCAGCAAACCAATATGGACGTTATTTCCAATAACTTGGCAAACGTCAGCACCAATGGTTTCAAGCGTCAGCGTGCGGTATTTGAAGACTTGATGTATCAAACGATTCGTCAGCCCGGAGCTCAATCTTCAGAGCAAACCATGCTACCGTCCGGTTTGCAGTTAGGTACGGGTGTTCGTCCGGTATCAACAGAGCGTATTCATACTCAAGGGACTTTTTCCGAAACGGGCAACTCTAAAGACGTTGCGATTAAAGGTCAGGGATTCTTTCAGGTCCAGTTGCCTGATGGGACAACGGCTTACACGCGTGACGGTGCCTTCCAACTTGATGGTAACGGCCAGTTAGTGACGTCTAGCGGTTATCAGGTCCAGCCTGCTATTACTGTTCCGGCGAATGCGACAGAACTGAATATCGGTCGTGACGGTATTGTCAGCGTTAAAGTGCAGGGACAGGCGGCAACAAACCAGATTGGCCAGTTGACGCTGACAACCTTTATTAACGATAGCGGCCTTGAAAGCATGGGTGAGAACCTGTACCTGGAAACGGCGAGTTCTGGTGCACCAAATGAAACGAACCCAGGTTTGAATGGCGCAGGTCTGCTGTATCAGAAATATGTCGAAACCTCCAACGTCAACGTGGCAGAGGAATTGGTATCGATGATTCAGACTCAGCGTGCTTACGAAATCAACAGTAAAGCAATTTCTTCTTCTGACCAAATGTTGCAGAAATTGACCCAACTGTAATGGGTAACCCGCTAATTTCAGGAGCGGATATTCTGGCTCCTGATAGTAGCAATGTAGACAGTGTTTAACGGGGTAATGATGACCATAAGCACCCGATGAGTGGGCTAGTATGGTTTTGATTTACCCCGTGAATATGTGAAATAGATTAATTTAAGGCGATATCCGCAGTGATAATGAATGCAAAGTCGGTTATCAAACCACTCCGCCGACACCGTCTGTTGGCATTGATCGCGATGCTAGCACTTAACGGTTGCGCCTATATTCCGCATGATAAAGTTGTCACTGGGCCTACGACTGCTCAGCCAGGATCGCCTGTATTAGCGGGTCCTAATGGTTCTATCTTCCAAACCGTGCAGCCGATGAATTATGGCTACCAGCCGATGTTTGAGGATCGTCGCCCACGTAATATTGGTGACACATTGACGATCGTGTTGCAGGAAAACGTCAGCGCCAGTAAAAGTTCATCAGCGAATGCTGCTCGTAATGGGGCGTCGACGTTTGGTGTCGCGACGACACCACGTTATCTCGAAGGACCTCTAGGGAACAACCGTGCTGCATTGGATGCCACAGGTACTAATGACTTTACGGGGAAAGGTGGTGCTAACGCCAACAATACGTTCAGCGGCACAATTACCGTTACTGTGGGTCAGGTGCTGGCTAATGGCAACCTGCAGGTTGTTGGCGAAAAACAAATTGCAATTAATCAGGGAACAGAGTTTATCCGTTTCTCTGGGGTAGTTAATCCGAGAACCATTAGTGGCAATAACTCGGTGCCATCAACCCAGGTTGCGGATGCGCGCATTGAATATGTCGGTAATGGCTATATTAACGAAGCGCAAAACATGGGCTGGTTACAGCGGTTCTTCCTCAATGTTTCCCCGTTCTAAGTTCAAGAGGCCTGTCATGCGGATTGCATCATTTTTCACTGTACTGCTGACGTTACTGGTGCTGAATATTGCCCCTGCGTCAGCAGAGAGAATTCGCGATCTGGTGAATATCCAGGGCGTACGCGGTAATGCGTTAATTGGTTATGGTTTAGTCGTTGGCCTCGATGGTTCTGGTGACCAGACCATGCAGACGCCGTTTACGACGCAAAGCTTAACTAACATGCTTTCCCAGTTGGGGATTACCGTCCCTGCTGGAACCAACATGCAGTTGAAGAATGTGGCGGCGGTTATGGTCACGGCGGAACTTCCGCCTTTTGGTAGAACAGGCCAAAATATTGATATTGTTGTGTCTTCACTCGGTAACGCGAAGAGTCTGCGCGGCGGGACACTGTTAATGACCCCATTGAAAGGGGTCGATAATCAGGTCTATGCCCTTGCTCAAGGTAATGTGTTGGTTGGCGGAGCTGGTGCATCCGCTGGCGGAAGCAGTGTTCAAGTTAACCAGCTTGCCGGCGGTCGAATCAGTAATGGTGCGGTTATCGAGAGAGAGTTGCCAAGCACGTTTGGCACATCGAATACCATCATGCTGCAACTGAAGAACGACGATTTTTCGATGGCGCAGAAGGTGAGTGATGCAATCAATCGCTCTGGATTCGGTGGTACCGCGAGTCCGTTGGATTCTCGGACTATTCAGGTCCTTGCCCCGCATGGTAACAGTTCTCAGGTTCGCTTTCTGGCCGATATCCAAAATATTGACGTTAATGTTGGTATCCAGGACGCCAAGGTTATCATCAACTCCCGTACCGGATCTGTCGTGATGAACCGCGATGTCACGCTGGATAGCTGTGCTATCGCTCAGGGCAACCTTTCTGTGACAATCAATCAGCAGGCCAACGTCAGCCAACCTAATACACCATTTGGCGGTGGTCAGACGGTTGTAACACCGCAGACAGAGATTTCGGTTCAGCAAGCGGGTGGTGCTTTACAGCGTGTCAATTCCAGCGCCAACCTCAACAACGTCGTGCGTGCACTGAATTCTTTGGGCGCGACGCCGATGGAGCTGATGTCTATTCTGCAGGCGATGCAAAGCGCAGGTTGCTTGCGTGCCAAACTGGAAATTATCTGATGAGTGATATGCAGACGCTGAATAACGCAGCCTATGATGCGCAATCCCTGAATACGTTGAAGCGTGAAGTTTCAGGCAATCCTCAAAGCAAAGAGGGCATTAGAGCGGTTGCGCAACAAATGGAAGGCGTGTTTGTACAATTGATGATGAAAAGCATGCGTTCAGCGATTCCGCAGGACGGGCTCTTCAACAGCGATCAGACGCGTCTGTATACCTCAATGTATGACCAGCAAATTGCTCAAGAGATCTCAACTAAAGGCAAGGGGCTTGGGCTCGCGGATGTTATGGTTGAGCAATTGACCCGACAATCCCCAGAGGCTACGGCGGCTAAAGCCGCTGTTCCGTCTGTTCCATTAACATTTGATGGTGATGTGCTCAGAAGCATGCCAACCGCAGCTGTGGAGCAGATGGTACGTAAAGCGCTGCCCAAATTGCCCGCTACGGGTTCAGCGTTGCCGCTATCCAATAGTAATTTTGTGTCTCAGATTTCCTTACCTGCTCAGATTGCCAGCCAGCATAGCGGCATACCTCATCACCTGATTATCGCTCAGGCTGCGCTTGAATCTGGCTGGGGGCAACGCGAGATCCCTACCGAAGACGGGCGTCCAAGTCATAATCTGTTTGGTATCAAAGCTGGCAGCAGCTGGAATGGGCCGACAACAGAGATAACGACGACAGAGTATGAGCAAGGCGTGGCCAAAAAAGTAAAAGCCAGCTTCAGGGTGTACGATTCCTATATTGAGGCTATTGGTGACTATGTGAAATTGTTGACCAATAACCCACGCTATTCTGCAGTGATGAGCGCTGGAACGGCTGAGCAAGCGGCTCATGCGTTACAAAAGGCGGGTTATGCAACGGACCCACAATATGCCCAAAAACTGGTTAGCATGATCCAGCAAATGAAGAGTTCGGGTGAGAAAGTAGCGAAAGCCTACACTCACGATTTGAGTCGGCTATTTTGATTTTTTTATTCAAGATTTGCGCTTCCTGACCGATATAGTAATTAACTTATGTAGCGTATTTGCTGCTTTCAGCATTTGGTTAATCGCGCAGGGCGAAAAAAGCCTGTGTAAAAGGAACAACACCCTATGTCCAATTTAATTAACACAGCGATGAGTGGCTTAAAAGGTGCACAGGTTGCGCTGAGTACCGTGAGTAACAACATTAGTAATCAGGCTGTTACTGGCTATAGTCGGCAAAATGCGATTCTTGAGCAGGCAACTAGCAGCAGCACATCCGCTGGGTATATTGGTAACGGTGTTAATGTTGTTAGCATTAATCGTCAGTACAATGAATTCATCACCAACCAGCTGCGTTCTGCGCAAACGACAAGTAGCTCGGTTTCTGCTTACTACGAGCAAATCTCCAAAATTGATAATCTGTTGGCTAGCAGCACAACGAGCCTGTCATCAACGATTCAGGGGTTCTTTTCTAACCTGCAAAACCTCACCAGTAATGCGGGCGACTCGTCGACTCGTCAAACTGTACTGGGCAAAGCTGAAGGGCTGGTAAACCAATTCAAGGTCACGGATAAATACCTGCGTGACATGGACAGCGGGCTGAATACACAGATTCAAAGTACTGTTGGCCAAATTAATACGTATACCGACCAGATCGCCTCGTTAAACAACGAAATCACGAAACTAATGGGCGCAAATAGTGGCACGATGCCTAACGATTTGCTCGATCAGCGAGATCTTCTTGTCGATCAGCTCAATAAATTAGTGGGTGTTGATGTTACCGTTCAGGATGGGACGGTTTATAACGTTGCATTAAAGAACGGTACTAATCTGGTTCAGGCAGGTACGAGCAATCAATTAGTTGCAATTAGTTCCAGCATTGACCCATCTCGCCTCACCATCGGATATAAAGACCGGACAAACGATGTTGTCACGTTGAATGAGAGTTCATTAACCGGCGGTTCATTAGGTGGTTTGATCGCTTTCCGTTCCGAGACGCTAGATGAGGCGCGTAATCAGTTAGGGCAGTTAGCATTAGCATTTGCTGATGCATTTAATGCCCAACACCAAAAAGGTTTTGACCACGATGGGGTCAAAGGCGGCGATTTCTTTTCGTTTGGTAAGGCTGTTGTTCTGGATGATAGCAAGAATGCGGGTAACGCCGTGTTGACCCCGTCTTACACTGATACCAAAGACGTACAAGCGACCAATTATTCGGTTAAATATGACGGCGCTAGCTGGCAAGTTACCCGTTTATCTGACAACTCAAAATTTACGGCAACGGTGGATACCTCTGATAACAGCCTGAATTTTGATGGTATCAAGATGACTATCTCGGGTACGCCAGCAACGAACGACAGTTTCTTGCTTAAGCCAGTTAATGATGTCATTACCGATATGTCCGTCGCTATTTCTGACCCTAATAAGATTGCTGCGGCATCCGTTAAGCTTGATTCTGCCGGCAACCCGGTGGTGGATGGAAGCGGTAATCCCGTGTTTGGTGGTGTAGGTGATAATACCAACGCGAAGGCATTACTTGCGCTGCAAAATGAAAAAATTGTCGGTGGTAAAGCGAGTGCTTCTGGCGCATATGCGAGCTTGGTGGGCATGATCGGTAACCAGACCAGTACGCTGAAGATCAATAATACATCGCAGCAGAACGTTGTTAAGCAACTAACAGCAGAACAGCAATCTGTATCTGGTGTGAATCTGGATGAGGAATACGGCGATCTGATGCGTTACCAGCAATATTATATGGCCAATGCTCAGGTCATCAAAACAGCACAATCCATATTCGATGCACTTTTAGCTGCTCGTAACTAGTTTGACCATTTGATTGAGAGGAGTTAATACCATGCGCTTAAGTACCAGCATGATATATCAGCAAAATATGCAAGGCATTCTGAATGGTCAGACCGCGTGGCAAAAAACTGGCGAGCAACTCTCGACTGGGAAACGAGTTGTCAACCCATCTGACGATCCGATTGCTGCAGCAGGGGCCATTATGCTTGGTCAGGCTCAGTCTGAGAACGGTCAGTACACGCTAGCACGCACATTTGCGAAGCAAAGTATGTCCCTGGAAGAGTCTATTCTGGACAAAAGCACGAACACGATTAGCAGCGCATTGACCGAAGTAATCAAAGGCGGTGGTGTTTTGAGTGATGACGATCGCAAATCGGTCGCGACTTCCTTGCGTGGTATGAAAGCTGAACTGCTGAATATGGCTAACAGCACTGACGGTAATGGTAATTATATTTTTGCTGGTTATAACACCGACAAAATTCCTTTTGTTGATGGTGCTACTGGCGTTGAATATTTGGGCGGTAATCAGGCGATCTCACAACGCGTAGATGCGTCCCGAAATATGACGGTTAGCCATGTTGGTTCCGCGGTGTTCAATGGAACAACCGGTGATGCTCAAGCAGAACCGGATGGTAGCATTCAGTCAGATTTATTTGAGACTTTGGATATCGCAATTAAAGCGCTTGAAACGCCTATTGCTGATGCTGACGATGCAACAAAAGCCAGTGTAGCAGCGGCATTAGAGACGGCAAACCGCGGTTTAAAAAATTCCTTTAATAATATTTCTGCCGTTCGTGCAGAGTTGGGTATTCAGCTCAATGAGATTGATAACCTTGATGCTATTGGTAAAGATCGTGATGTAGCCAATAAAACTGCATTGGGGCAACTGCAGGATACTGATTGGTATGACGCAATTTCGTCTTATATCATGCAACAGTCTTCTCTGCAGGCCTCTTATACGGCTTTCCAAAATATGCAAGGAATGTCGTTATTCCAGATTAAATAGTAGCAATAGACGATATTTTTCTATTCTACTTTACGGTTTGAATACGCTTAAACCGGGCGTATTTTTTAGGCGTGTCACTCCTTTCATTATATTGAATGGATGACATGCCATTTTTTATTCCCCCCAGCATCCTCAATTCCCTTTGGCATTCTATTTTATATAGCACCTATTGTTTTAGTGCATGGACTGTTTTAGAACATCATTATCTGATGCGCTTTCTTGGCGCGATCTGGAAAAATCACAGCGTCGTATAGCAATACGATGAGCTACAGTAGCAAACTGTAAGAATGTTAAATTGGGAATAAATATATGTGTCTGGTTTCCGTATTGGCCTCACTTCGACCACTAAGGATATATAGGGGACGGCTAAGAACTTGCTAGCTGGGTGAGAATGTCAGCGAGTAAATCGAATACTTCGCTGAATAAATGCTCCGCAAAGGGTGGGATAAGAGGAAGTAATAAACCTAGGGTCATGATTCCCACCGTGAGGGTAATCGGAAAGCCAACGACAAATATTGAGAGTTGAGGGGCGACGCGGTTAAGCATACCTAGTGCCAGGTTAATGGTTAGCAATAGGGTTATAATTGGCAGCGCCAGCATTAATCCGTTAATAAAAATCAGTCCACCGGCACGAGCAAGAGCGAGAAAAGCGTGGCTGTTAATAGGATTGGCGCTGATGGGCAGAGTATAGAAACTATCTGCTAATAGCGAAATCATCCAGAGGTGCCCATCAAAGGTTAAGAACAGTAGGATTGCGAGAATATTCAGAAAACGGGCGACCACCTGCATATTCGGGCCGCCAGTGGGATCAAAGAAGGTCGCAAAAGCGAGCCCCATTTGTAAGCCAATGAGTTCGCCAGCATGACGAATAGCGGCAAATGCTAACTGCATTGATAGGCCGAGTGTAACACCGATGAGAATTTGCTGTATTAACAGCCATACGCCCGCGATGGAAAAAATAGGCGTGGTATTTAACGGCAAATAAGGCGCTACGAGTAAGGTAATCAGTACGCCCAGACCGATTTTTACTCGATTGCCAATTGCTCTTTCGTTAAAGACAGGAGCGGTGCTGATCAGTGCGAGAATTCTGACAAAAGGCCAGAAAAACTGACTGACCCAATTCACCATGTCCCAACTGTTAAACGTCAGCATGCTTACCCAATAATATTAGGTAACTGGCCGAATAGCGTACGCATATAGTCCAGCATGAGGTTTAACATCCAAGGGCCAGCGATCACTAAGGTGAAGAAGACCGTTAGGATCTTAGGGATAAACGATAGCGTCATTTCGTTTATCTGAGTGGCTGCCTGCAGGAGACTAATAAGCAGCCCGCTGAGCAGTGCTGCCATCAACGGAGGCGCTGCCAACGCCAATGCTACCTTCATTGCCTCATAGCCAAGCGCCATCACCGATTCTGGTGTCATAGTCGCATTCCTCTATTGGTCTAACTATAAAAACTCTGGGCTAATGAACCGAGTAGCAGCTGCCAGCCATCGACTAATACGAAAAGCATGAGTTTAAAAGGCAATGAAATAGTTGCCGGAGGAACCATCATCATCCCTAGTGCCATCAATACGCTGGCAACAACGAGGTCAATGATGAGGAAAGGGATAAATACGGTGAAACCAATTTGGAAAGCAGTTTTTAGCTCGCTTGTCACAAATGCGGGGAGAAGTACACGCATGGGCACCGCTTCAGGTCCCTGGATCTCTGGAATTTCTGCCAACCGGGTAAATAACGCCAGATCGGTTTCCCGGGTCTGCCGCAGCATGAACTCACGCACGGGTTCCGCGCCACGTTCGATGGCGACTTCCATGCTAATTTGATCCTGACTGAAGGGAAGATAAGCTTCGTCATAAACGCGGTTTAGTACTGGCGACATGACAAAAAATGTCAGGAACAGCGTCAACCCGAGCAACACCTGGTTCGGTGGTGCGGTTGGTGTACCCAGTGCGTTACGTAACAAGCTCAGTACAATGATGATTCGGGTGAAGCTGGTCATCATTAACAGTGCAGCAGGAAGAAACGTTAATGACGTGAGTAAAACCAGCGTCTGTACGGATAGTGTCCAGCTCTGCCCACCGTTAGGTAGAGGTTGCGTCACAATACCGGGAAGCTGTGCCCATACCGAGGGTGCCATGAACAATAAACCGATGGCTAAACCGTAGCGCAGTGTGCGAAGCAGGGCGGTGATACGAAAATAATTAGGCAAGGCACTCATTCCGATTTTTCCGGACGCTTTAAAACTTTCTTTAACAGTTGATTGAAATCTACCGGCTTGGTATCACCAGTTGAGGAACTGTCGTTGGTTGGTTGTGCTGGAAGTGTATGCAGCGGCGTGATTTGCTGAGCCGTAACACCTAACACCAGCCAGGTATTATCAACTTCCACAATAACGACACGTTCACGCTGCCCGACAGGGCAACTGGATACGACTTTTAACAACTTATTTTGCTTGGCTTGGGGAGCAAAACCGAGTTTGCGAGCTAGCCAGGCAATCAGCAGAATAAATAATAAAATACCAGCTAGCACGCTACCAACCTGTGTCAGTAACATGCTGCCGGTAAGTGGTGGCTCAGCAACAAGTGTTGACTGCTGACTTGCTACTGGAGCGGGGGATGATATCGAGGCTATTGCCATTAACGACTCAGGCGGCGCATACGTTCGGATGGCGTGATGATATCTGTAATACGAACACCATACTTGTCAGATACAACAACAACCTCGCCCTGGGCGATCAAATAGCCATTGATCAGGATATCCAATGGTTCACCTGCTAAGCCATCAAGTGCAACAACGGAGCCCTGAGTCAGGCGCAGTAACTCTTTGATCGTCATTTTAGTCCGGCCAAGCTCAACGGTGAGTTTGACAGGAATATCCAATATCAGGTCGATATCCTGCAGAGCACCCAGCGGATCATGACCGTCTAGCGACTTAAAAATACCTTCCGTTGTCGCGGCCGGTTTTTCTGCAGCCTGCTGCTCGTTAAATGCATCAGCCCACAGATCGTCCACTGATTCCTTGTCGTCGGACGGTTTCTTGGTGTCACTCATGGGGCTGTTCCTCGTTATCCAGAGAATTCAATATAGGGTTAATCAAATGTTCAACACGTAGGGCATATTGCCCGTTTAATGTGCCATATTGGCTGGTCAGCACGGGCACGCCGTCAACATGAGCAACGATTTTGTCAGGTTTGTCGATCGGTAAGACATCACCGGGCTGTAGCTTCAGAATCTTGGAGAGTCGCAGCGGAATATCAACAAAGTTTGCAACTAATTCTAATTCGGAATGCTGTACCTGCTTGGCTAAGGTGTCTCGCCAGCTCTGATCTTCCTGACGCGAGTTTTCCAATGGTGGATTCGCGAGCAGTTCACGCAGCGGCTCGATCATTGAAAAAGGAATACAGATGTTAAATTCGCCAGTCAGCGAACCGATCTCAACATGAAACGGCGTCGTCACGACGATATCATTAGGTGATGTCGTGATGTTGGTAAACTTGACCTGCATTTCTGAACGCACGTATTCGATGTCAAGTTTGTAAATCGCATTCCAAGCTTCGCCATAGGCTTCCAGAGCCAAGCGTAACATACGTTTGATTACTCTTTGCTCTGTATGGGTAAATTCGCGACCTTCTACTTTCGTCGGGAAACGACCGTCACCGCCGAAAAGGTTATCTACAGCGATAAACACCAAACTTGGCGAAAACACAAACAATGCAGTACCGCGTAGCGGTTTTAAGTGGATAAGGTTCAGGTTTGTCGGTACCGGAAGGTTCCTGGCAAACTCATGATAAGGTTGGATCTTGATTCCACCCACCGTAATGTCTGGGCTACGGCGCAACAGGTTAAACAATGCCATTCTAAATTGACGCGCGAAACGTTCATTAATAATTTCTAATGCCTGTAAACGTTCGCGAATGACGCGTCGCTGAGTGTTCGGATCATAGGGTTTAACGTCCCCGTCCGTTTTTGATGTCGCGTTGCTATCAGCGTCGCTGTCGCCGCTGTCGCCATTCAATAGTGCATCAATTTCTGCTTGTGAAAGAATACTATCGCCCATAATGGTTACCGCAGTATAAAGGCCGTGAACAGAACATCAGTAACGACCTGGTTAGGTTGACCAGGAACTAATGGTGGGCTTAGCACTTGCTTAATTTGCTCTATCAGCTTCTGTTTACCTTGCTCATTGGCAAGCGCAATCGCATCCTGACGAGAAAGCAGTAATAAGAGTCGGCTGCGAACTTCTGGCAGATAATTCGTAAACCGTGTACGCGTGGCTTCATCGGGTAACCGCAGCGTGAATCCAACATATAACACGCGATCAGGGTCATTATCTGCATTGACGAGATTAACGGTAAAGGTATCCAGTGGCATGAAAACAGGCTCTGGCGGTGGCGGCGCTTCCTGCTCAGCCGTTGCTGCGTTTTTCTGATTTAATAGCCACCAGGCGGCGCCCGCAGCGCCAGCCGCAGCGAGAGCAACGATAATCAGTAGTATTAGCCAAAAAGACCGTTTACGTCCTGGTCGAACTTGCATATCAGACATAGCTAAAGAGAGTTCCCGTTACTTATCGATATTTACTGCCGTATGAAACCAGCAATAAATAAATGCGTAATGTTGATGATTATCCTGCCTATTGCTATGTTCAATACAAGGAATAGGCAGGGAAAACCGTGCTAACTTATTCGTTTACTTCAGTTTCAGGCAAAGATATCAACGCCGTTGACGGATGATGCTATTGATCTTAACGGTTCTGGTACGTTTAATAATTCACCTGTTGAGCCTTCTGCTGAATGGCCAAATTGTTGTTGGTAAGACGGGCCACGGTTAGTGCTATCGTTGTTATTACTGGCCATTTGCTGTTGCCAGGCAGAGGAATCACTACCTACGCTGCTCTGACCAAGGTTAATTCCGCTCTCTGCCATCGCATTACGCAGGTGAGGCAGCGCAGCTTCCAGGGCTGAGCGAACCTGGCTGTTTGCTGAGGCCAGATGAATTTGAGCCTGGTTATCATCGATTTTTAGACTGATGTGCAGGGCACCCAATTCCTGTGGGTTCAAACGTAACTCTGCGGTCTGCTGACCATTACGGCTGAACATAATGATTTGCTGTCCCAATGCGTCTTGCCATTGTGGTGAACCAAATGGTGCGTTCAGTTGAGCACTCGCTGCCTGAGGCGCTGGCGTGGTCGTTCCCACCGAGGCTGGCTGAATGTGCATAGCCTGTGCGACAGGTGGCGTTGTTTGAGACGCGCCGTTGCCTAATGTAGAGACTGATTCAGACACATTGCGATCGCCCGCAAGGGAATTTGGCGTCGTTAGCGCAAACTTTGTAGCCTCATCAGCAGACTCGGTTGTTGTTGATGAGGTTTGCTTGGCTGCATGATGCAGATCGCGTGATATGCCTGCATCTTTATCTGAGGTCACTGAAGCGTCGAGCAATTTTACCAGTGTGCCTTTAGCACTTTCACCCGTAGTGTTTAGTACTGATGCAGATGCCTCATTCTGCCGTTTAGCGTCAATGAGTCCTGGAATCGTTAACCCTGCGTTTACGGCATTCGCTGCAATATTATCAGCGGCGGCAGGTTGTGTAGCAAGCGGCGTTGTCTGCAGCATGGCAAGCAGTGCCTGCATGGCGATAGCGTCATCTGTCTTGCTGCCACTCTCTTCTTTATCCAGATTCTTAAACTTCGCCTGCCCCACAATTTCTGGGTTTTGCTTACCTGCTGTAATCGTTGCTCCCGTCAGAGAACTGAAAGAAGAAAGCAGGGCATTTAAATCGTCACGGTTAAGCGAAGCATTATCTTTCCCTAATGCGCTTAACAGGGCTTCTTCGTCTACTTTATCGAGCGTTTTTTTACCCGAAGTATCGGCTACTTGTGATATGCGTTTGCTCAACAGATCAACAAAATCTTTTGGCAGCTCACCCTGTGTCAGTAATGAAGCAGAAGAACTGCTTGTATCACTGGCAGCGGTAGCTATAGGTAATGCGGACAGATTCATGATTCTGCTTTCCTCTGTGAGGCCCGTTGGGCAAATTCATCCATTTGTTTTTGTTCTATTTTATTCTCTTTGGCAAGCTGTCTTGTCAGTTCGCGATCCTGCAGTTTTTCAAATGCGTTCAAGCGCTGCTGTTTTTCTTGCCAAGTCTTCATTGCTAAATCTAAACGTGATGTCCATTGCGAGAGCTGTTGTCTATGTTGCTCAATTGCACTGTCCAGCGTTCGGATGAACTGCTGATAATTTTGCCAGCTATTATTCGCCATACCAGAGGACATCGTCGAGTTCAATTTTTGACGATAGTCATCCTGATAGTTTAACAGCATATTGAGCTGCTGCTCGGCCTGTTGATGTGCCTGACGTACCTGGCCCAACTGGCCAGCAGCTTTCTCAACGTCCTTCTGCGCCAGTTCGCGTAGTGTAACCAGCGGTGACTGGGTTTTCATCTGCTCTCCTACTCGTTACGAGGGAAAATAGTGTGCAACGCCTGGCAGGACTCGTCATAGTTACTTTGTTCAAACATACCCTGCTGCAAAAAGGCTTCCAGGTGCGGGTAAAGCCGAATTGCCCTGTCAAGCATAGGGTCGCTGCCTGCGGCGTAGGCACCAACACTGACTAAATCACGGTTACGTTGGTAACTGGATAGTAACTGTTTAAACTGCCTTACAGAAGCATAATGCCCTTCATCGATCAGCGCTGTCATCGCACGACTAATCGATGCTTCAATATCAATTGCCGGATAATGGCCAGACTCAGCTAATTGGCGTGACAACACGATATGTCCGTCAAGGATGGCACGAGCGGAGTCAGCAATAGGATCCTGCTGATCGTCACCTTCTGTTAGAACAGTATAGAAGGCGGTGACTGAACCACCTCCATGAATACCATTACCTGCGCGCTCTACTAGCGCGGGTAATTTAGCGAAGACAGAAGGAGGATACCCCTTGGTCGCCGGCGGTTCGCCAATGGCTAACGCAATTTCACGCTGCGCCATAGCATAGCGCGTTAGCGAATCCATGATGAGCAGAACGTGATGCCCGCGATCGCGAAAATCTTCAGCAATACGCGTGGCATACGCGGCACCCTGCATCCTTAATAATGGAGAAACATCTGCTGGTGCAGCAATAACGACAGAGCGTGCTCGTCCTTCGGTGCCCAGGATATTCTCGATAAAATCTTTTACTTCCCGACCACGTTCACCGATAAGGCCAACAACGATGACGTCAGCTTGAGTATAGCGTGCCATCATCCCCAACAGCACACTTTTACCTACCCCTGAGCCTGCAAACAGACCCATTCGCTGCCCCCGACCTACGGTAAGCAAGGCGTTGATGGCCCGAACACCCACGTCCAGAACACTTTCGATTGGCGTTCTCTGTAATGGGTTGAACGGCGGCGTAATCAGGGGCGCGCGATAGCCTGTATCTGGCGCAGGTAAACCATCCAGCGGTTTTGCGCTACCATCCAGTACACGACCCAGTAATTCAGGGCCTAAGGGCAATTGCTTCCCTTGGCTGCTGCTATCCTGGCCGACGCGAGCGTAGACACGCGCTCCCGGGGTAATACCTTCAACTTCTTCCAGCGGCATAAGAAAGAGTTTTTGCCCGTTGAAACCGACAACTTCGCTTTCGATTTCTTCAACCTGCGAGCCATTCTGCCGTTCAATGAGGCAGGTGGCACCCAGTGGCATATGTAACCCTGTCGCTTCCAATACCAAACCTGTCGCCCGGGTTAAGCGGCCGTAACGACGCACCGAAGGCGTGTCATCAATGCGCTTCTCAAATGAATCGAGAGAAGAAAGCCAGCGTCCGAGGCGTGAAGTCATTATAGCTCTCCCGGTGCGGCTAAACGGCAAAGCTCATGCCAACGTGTTGCCAGGCTAGCATCCAGATCGCCTTCTTCTGCGCTGACTTTACAACCACCAGGGTGAAGTTGACTATCGGCAAGCAATCTCCAACCATGCAAGCTGAGTGTCGGGCCCAAATATTGTTCAACACGTTCCAGGTCTGAAGGGTGAACGCGCAGCTGCGTTTTCCCTGAGAACATAGGCTCTTGCTGGATCAATTGCTGTATTTGACCAAGCAGGGCATTACCGTCACACACCGGAGGTTGTCCCAGAATCTGCTTGGCCGCAGTCAAAGCCAACTGCATCAGGCGAGCAGGGATCACACTGTCGAGCGTATCCAACGTCTGTTGGAATTCGGTGACCATTTGCTGCATCTGTTCGATGATCGGCTGCTGCTGCTGCAAGGAATTTTGCAACCCCTGCTCTTGCCCCTTCGCTAAACCTTCCTGATAACCTGCGTCATAGCCTTGTTGGTGGCCTTGAGCAAAACCTGTTTCTCGCGCCTGTTGCATCGTGCTTTCACGCAGAGACGCGAGTTCATCCTCTAAAGTGGGGACGGCGTTCTCTTCGTTGAAACGCTCCAGCGCAGGCACTTCAGGCTCATCAGTTACCTGATATGCGGGTACGGACTTTGAAACCGGTTCAGCCAGGTCATTGAGCTTCCAGGGCTGCCAAGCCAGATTTTTGGGGGCATTAGACATACGCATCCTCGCCGCCACCGATAATCATCTCGCCACTGTCTGCCAGTCGACGAACGATAAGCAGAATCGCTTTCTGTTCGTTTTCAACCTGCGACATACGTACCGGACCACGAGTTGATAGGTCGTCGCGAAGAATTTCTGCTGCACGCTGAGACATGTTGCGCAGGAATTTCTCGCGTAACGGCTCTTCGGCGCCTTTCAATGCCAACAGCAGAGATTCGGACTCGACTTCTTGCAGAAGGCGTTGGATGCTGCGGTCGTCCACGTCCACCAGGTTTTCGAACAAGAACATTTCGTCGATGATTTTCTGTGCCAGTTCGCCATCGAATTCGCGTACTGCATCGATAACCGCTTCTTCCTGCTGGGTTTTCATCAGGTTGATAATTTCAGCCGCAGTACGAACACCACCCATTTTGCTGCGTTTGAGATTCTGACCATCCAGCAAGCCATTCAGAACGTCTGTTAATTCTGCTAGTGCAGAAGGCTGAACACCGCCGAAGGTTGCGATACGTAGCATAACGTCATGACGAAGACGTTCGTCAAACAAGGCTAAGATATCGGCAGCCTGAGCACGCTTCAGGTGTACCAGGATTGTTGCGATAATCTGCGGATGTTCGTCGCGAATAAGGTCTGCGGCAATCTGCGGCTCCATGAAGTTGAGTGTTTCCATTCCACTCGTAGAGTCGCGGCTTTCTAGAATATCTTCCAACAGGCTAGACGCTCGCTCTTCACCAAGGGCTTTAACAAGCACTGAGCGAAGGTAGTCACCCGCATTCACACTGAGTGCGGCATATTGCTCTGAATCAGCCTCAAATTCTCTCAGGATTTCAAGTAACTGCTGTTGTGAAACCTGTCGCATGTTCGCCATTGCAGAACTAAGGTGCTGTACTTCTTTCGTCGAAAGATGAGTAAACACTTCTGCCGCGCGGTCTTCACCAATGGTCATCAATAAGATAGCGCTTTTTTCTGTTCCTGTCAGGTTCATAGTTCAGTACTCATCCATTGACGAATTACCAGAGCGACAACGCGTGGATCGTTCTCTGCCATTTCACGTATGCGATTACTTTGCATTTCTGCATTGACGCGTTGCTGTGATTTCCGCTGCTGTTCAACTTCCGAGCTACTCAAGTTGACCATAACATCGCTGTCTGCACCTTGAGACAGGGCAGCCGCCGCCAGTGCCGCTTCTTGTTGCTGTGCTTTTCTCTGCAACTGTGGACGAACCAGTTTACGCCACAGAATCCAGGCAACGATCAGAACCAGCAGCCAGCGGCCAGCTTCCATTAGGAGATCGAAGAATGCCTGTTTTTGCCAGAACGGAAGTTCGCCAGAACCGTCGGTACTGTCCATAAATGGCGTATTAACGACATTTAATGTATCGCCACGTTCAGCAGAGAAGCCCATTGCTTCGCGTGCTACCGTTTCAATCTGTTTGATCTGTTCTTCCGTAAGTGCAACCGGTTTGCCATCCGCACCAGGAGGCTGGTAGTTAACAATAACGGCCGCAGACAAGCGCTTCACACCACCCGAGCTGTGTTTGGTATGTAAAATCGTCTTGTCGACTTCATAGTTGGTTGTTGCATCATTGCGAACATTTGATGTTTGAATAACGGTATTCGCATTTGCTGCATTAGCTTGCGCACCTGCCGCATTGTTTTGGTTCTGCTGGCCAGCCTGATTGTTCGCATTGGCATTAGCGTTATTTGGCGGCGTTGCGATAGGCGCTGTAGGAGCTGGTGCAGGCTGATTGGTTAATGCACCAGGAACGCCACCGACATTCGGGCCCCCTCTTTGCTCACTCTGGCTGGTTTGCTGAGAGCGAACTGCTGCTTTATCTGGCGGTTGGTTGGGCTGATACTGTTCGTCAGTTTGTTCACGAGCAGAGAAATCGATTTGCGCGGTGACCTGGGCATGTACATTACCCATACCAACCATCGGCGCGATAATGGACTCTATGCGGCGTTGGTACATCGCCTCAACTTCGTTGCTGTACTTCAGTTGTGCAGCATTCAGATCTCGGCCACTGCCGCCAGCCTGCGTTAACAGGCGTCCGGTCTGATCAACGACCGTAACATTATCTGGTGGCAGGCCAGCAACACTGCTGGAAACCATATAAACGATGGAATTGATTTGCCCTTCATCTAATGCACGACCCGGCTGTAATGTCAGGGTGACGGAAGAAGAGGGGGCTTTTTGCTCACGAACGAACAATGAAGGCTTCGGTATAGCAAGGTGAACTCGCGCATTCTGAACGGGGCCGAGCGTTTCTATCGTTCTGGACAGTTCACCTTCCAGCGCACGCTGGTAATTAATCTGCTCGCTGAATTGGCTGATGCCAAACTTTTCCTGATCGAGCAATTCAAAGCCAACTGCGCCGCCTTTTGGCAGCCCCAATTGAGCAAGTCGGAGTCGGGTCTCATAGACATTTGCGGCAGGAATCATGATCGCCCCGCCATTTTCCGCAAAGCGATAAGGGATATTCAGCTTCGTTAATTCGCTGACAATTGCACCACCGTCACGGTCATTTATATTGCTATAAAGCACTCGATAGTCTGGACCTTTGGCCCATAGCGTCAACGCAACGACGATAGCAATGGTCGCAGCGGCTGCGATCAATAGCGGAATTTTCGGATTGGCGCGTAACCGGTTGAGTATTTCGCCAAAGCTATTTTTACCGGTAGCGGAGCCGGTTAATGAGGCGTTCATACTCTATCTCTGCTTGGTTGTTGAACGATATACTTAACGTTGTGACGTGACAAAACAGAACTCCCTGATTGCGCAATCAATAAAACATTTCGCCTACATTTATCGGCATGTCATTATTTTCCGTAAAAGAAAAATCGATGGGTCGATAAGGTGGCATTTTTCGCGCTAATTGTGCGATTTATCTGAAAAGCTGTGTGATAGGGTAATGCTGTCATAGAAAATGCATAAGCAGTCATACTCTGTATGATGTAGTGAGGTGTTATGTCAGTTCAAGGAATAGATGGTGTTTTACAGCAAATGCAGGTCAAAGCTCTGCAGGCTGCTGACACGCCAATAGCCAGACCATCGGTAGAACCGGGTTTTGCCAGTGAGCTGAAAGCCGCGATCGATAAGATCAGCGACACGCAGCAGACGGCTCGTACGCAGGCTGAAAAATTTACCTTGGGTGTGCCAGGCGTAGCATTGAATGATGTGATGGTGGATTTGCAGAAATCATCCATTTCAATGCAGATGGGCATTCAGGTGCGTAATAAACTAGTATCTGCGTATCAGGAAGTGATGAATATGTCTGTTTGATGTCGTCTAACGACATCAACCTGCAACGAGCAAAGTCATTGTGCGTAATCTCACTGCTAATGCAATGGAATTACGCACAATCTTTATTTGTGCCGGTTTCCCATCTGTGTCGATTCCCTGTCTTCACGTCCTCTAATCTCTAAATTCTTAACGCGTGCTGATTTCGCTATGCTGATAGTCTGAGCATGCAGAGTAAAAGCACCGTTTGTGGGTAAAAAAACGCGCCCGTATCGGATGAAGATAGGAGCGCGAGTGTCGTATATAACGAGTATGAAATTATGAGCTTGGCTCACCTGGAGCAGGTTCACCAGGTAGCAATCGATGGCCCGCAAATTCGCTATAAGTTGTATTAATTGACTTTTGCTTCAGTGATTGCCCCATTAACGAACTTAACTCGTCCATCCGCTTCTGCAGAAGTTGTTTTACTTTCGCTTCATTATCCATCACTTCCTGCAAAATCTGTCGCAGATGCAAACGCATCACGCTGTCAATTTCGTCAGGAATTGGCGTGTTAACTAAGCCTTCAACTGACTGAACATAAACAATCTCTTGCTCAACCAACGTATCCCACTGGCCGCTAACAGCCAAATGAAGAATTTTTTGACTCAGAGACAAAAGTTGTTGGTAATCTTTTAGAAGCCGATGGGGGGAGGCCATTAACGTACTTCCTGCTCTGGTTTGTAATTAGGACCGATTTGCCGCCAGGCATCAGCGATGTTTTCCAGCAACGCTTCGACGTCTTCTATTGCTTTTGCATCGTTATGTAAATTGGCAATCAACAAACGTTGAGACATGTAATCGTACAGGGCGGACAAGTTTTCAACGAGTTCTCCCCCTCTTTCCATGTCCAAACCGGCTTTTAGTCCGTTATTGATAATGTTGATCGCTTTAGATAACGCCATGCCTTTGCCCGGAATATCGCCTTGCTCCATGAGGATGCGTGCGCGTACCATTGCACTGCGTGCACCATCAAATAACATGACGATAAGCTGGTGAGGGCTTGCGCTCATTACACTGCTTTCAAGGCCTACCTGAGCGTAGGCCTGACTGCCTTTCATATTGTACATCTCGTTACCTATCTACTTAATCAGCAAACTTTAGAGCTTGGAGAACATGCTGGTCAAACTTGCACTGGTTGAGCTCATGTTAGACATCGCTTTATCGAGATCCGTAAACTGTTTCTGGTAGCGAGCAATTGTTTCTTCAATACCGTCTTTGATTCGTTGAGATTGGGTATCCAGGCTTTTGATTGTTTTATTAATACCATCTTCTTTCGTTTTGATCGTACCATCGACGGTATCAAGGAGTTCTTTCAGATAAACACGTGTTTCTGTCGCAAAACCCGTTTTGTCATTATCACCCACGAAGAAGGCTTGAACCTTACCTGGCTCTTCTTTAAGCGCTTTTTCCAGAGCCGTGTTGTCTATTTCAAGTTTACCGGTCTTAAAATTTTGTTTGATGCCTAAATCGGCGAGAATATTAAACTCGCCATCTCCGGTTTGTACTGTGGTGAGCTGAGCTTTAAGTGAATTCTGTATACCACGAACCGTTGAGTCACCGATTAACGCACCGTTTGTGCTGGATTGACTTTCTCCGACTTCAACTGCGGTATATTTAGTTTGTGCAGCAATCGTATCTTGCAGGCCGTTATAGGCGTCAACCCATGCTTTTATCGCATCTTTCATGCCCGTGATGTCTTGATCAACGGTCAGGGTTTCAGGTTTAGTTGCTTCTGTTTTAGCCTGTAGCGTTAGGCTGACGCCCTCAAAGGCATCATCAATCGTATTGCTTTGGCGTTCAATGGTAATACCGTTTGCAATGATCACGGAATTCTGTGCGGCAACCTTTTCGGTTGTTGCACCCAGAACACTACCGCTGTCAGTGATTGTCATTTCACCTTTTTCGCCGCTATTTCTGGCTGTTAGCATCAGGTAATATTCATTATCTTTGGCTTTGACTACACTCGCGCTTACGCCGCCGTTTGCTTTATTAATCGCATCCCGGACGTCGTTTAACGAGGTTTCCCCGCCTTTAATATCAACCGTCAATGACTTACCATCGGCTTGGGCTATAGTGAGACTGCTATCTGATGAGCTTAGTGCCGTGGTTGCACTTGTCTTAACTCCAGAGGTAATGGAGTGAGCTTGAGCTAATTGCTGTACTTCAATACTATAACTGCCAGCGACGGCCTTGCTGCTTGTTGTTGCAGTAAATGCTTTATTGGTGCTGGATACTTTTGTGTTGGTTATTCCATCAATCGAGCCCGCGACAATACCGAATGACTGTGATTTGGCTAAGGCATTGGTAGCGGTATTGAGCTTGTCGAGTGAACTTTTAAGCGCACTGACTCCAGTAAGTTGAGCTTTATAACTGGCTTGCTGTGTTGTAATGGGCGTCAAACGTTGGTTTTCAGCTGTTCTCAATTGGGTTAACAAACCGGCCAAATCTAAACCTGAACCCACACCTAATGAAGTTACGCTTGCCATGATCGAATCCTTTATCTATCCAGAGCCAATGGTCTATGTATCAGTTATCGGCAGTACGAATAATAAGTTTAGCATTTTGAGCGAGAGTTATTTCTATCCAATATCATGGATCCTGTCTTAAGCGTTGCTGGATAGAAATTCAGTTGTACTATCAGTCTCAAAAAAAGATGTGTGGTAAAAAATTAAAGCTTTTGAAAAGTGTTCCGATAAATAGACACAACGGGGATGACCCCGTGGGTCTAACCCGAAACTTACATCTTATTGATTAAGGAACGCTATCATGGCATCGATTAATACTAACATCATGTCTCTGGTCACCCAGAACAACCTGAACAAATCACAATCTTCTCTGGGCACCGCTATTGAGCGTTTATCTTCTGGTCTGCGTATCAATAGTGCAAAAGACGATGCTGCTGGTCAGGCGATTGCCAACCGTATGACTGCACAGGTTAAAGGCCTGACTCAGGCTGCGCGTAACGCGAACGACGGTATCTCCCTGACGCAAACTGCGGAAGGTAACCTGAACGAAATCAACAACAACTTACAGCGTGTTCGTGAGCTGGCGGTTCAGGCAGCAAGCGACACCAACGGCAGTACTGACCGTACTTCAATCTACACTGAAATGAAGCAACGTCTGGACGAAATCGACCGTGTTGCTGGCGCAGCATCGTTCAACGGCACGAACCTGCTGGACGGTACGGCAAGCGGCGGTATCAACATTCAGGTTGGTGCCAACACCGGTGCTAATGAAGTGATTACCATCGACTCTGGCGCGCTGGTTAACGCGACGACGACGTCTGGCGCAGGTTTGGCTTCTGGTGTATCGACCGCTGTAACTGCAATTAGTGGTGGGACAGGTGCTATCGGTGGTTCTGGTGGTCTGGCACAGGATATCGTTGATGCCGTTGATACCGCACTGAAAGCAGTAGATACCGCGCGTAGTAACCTGGGTGCGATCCAGAACCGTTTCGAATCCACGATCACCAACGTGAACAACACCATCAACAACCTGTCCAACGCCCGTGGCCGAATTCAGGATGCGGATTATGCAGTGGAGGTGTCGAACATGACCAAGGCGAACATTCTGCAACAGGCAGGTACGTCAGTCCTGTCTCAGGCGAACCAGGTTCCTCAGACCGTTCTGTCTCTGCTGCGTTAATCGTAAGCAACACAGCGTGAT
>NZ_JAUMIO010000027.1:0-51489 GCF_032905925.1 Pectobacterium sp. HCp5_1 | reverse complement strand
ACTGAATCGTAAAACTATCGGGTACTCAAAATCAGTGGAAATGCATGACAAGATAATCGGCACATTCATCGAACGTGAACATTATCTGCAATGACCTGATCTACATATTGAATACGTGACCAGTAAAAGAACTCTCGTGGAAAGGATCATTCCGATTCATTAATGAATTTGCTACTGCGGTTAAATGGCTGGAGAAAGGCATTATAAATCCACAGCCCATTATCTCCGCTGAATATTCTTATCACGATGTTGAAAATGCATTAATTGCGGCAAGTGATAAAAATATTTCTTCAAAAGTACTCGTTAAATTTTAATAAAGATATCACCTTTAATTTTAAATCGGAGTAATACGGCAAAGGAATGCTGGCAATACGCTATTGACCAAAAGTCAAGATGTGGTGTTTTTCTTATTATTCTACCGATTAATTATTTCCACATATTGTCTGGAAATGATTTTTCGTGTGTGCCACCAGGTATTTATACCTCACCGCATATTGAATTAAATCTAATAATCATATGGTGACACTATGAACTCATCTCCAGTTAAGGTTAAAAGAAGCACCTCCGATCTTGCCAGGGCATCCGTTTCTGGCTGGCTCGGTACCACACTAGAATTCATGGATTTCCAGCTCTATTCTCTTGGTGCCGCGTTGGTCTTCCATGAAATTTTCTTCCCTGAACAATCGGCTGCGATGGCATTAATCCTCGCGATGGGAACCTACGGTGCAGGATACATTGCCCGTATTGTCGGTGCAGTCTTCTTCGGGAAAATGGGAGATAGAGTAGGCAGGAAGAAGGTCCTGTTTATTACCATCGCATTAATGGGTGTTTGTACCACATTAATAGGCGCACTCCCAACTTACCAGCAGGTTGGCATTCTGGCACCGATTCTATTAGTGGTGCTTAGAGTTATTCAGGGACTGGGTGCCGGTGCAGAGATCTCTGGTGCCAGTACCATGCTGGCAGAATATGCACCTAAGGGTAAAAAAGGCATTATTGCCTCACTGGTTGCAATGGGAACCAACTGCGGAACATTGAGCGCGACGGCCATTTGGGCTGCGATGTTTTACCTCTTTAGCAATGAAGAGATCATTGATTGGGCCTGGCGTCTTCCCTTCCTTGCGAGTTTCGTGGTGATGGGGTTTGCTATCTGGTTACGTCTGAATCTGAAAGAAAGCCCGGTATTTGAAGGGGTACAAGAAACAGAAGAAATCGCCCACCAGCACACGCCTTTTTGGTCTTTGTTAAAAGGGAAAGCGTTTTGGATTGCAACAGGCCTTCGCTTCGGACAGGCGGGGAACTCGGGCATTATCCAGACTTTCCTGGCTGGCTACATGGTACAAACGCTACTATTTAGCAAGGCCGTTCCAACCGATGCCATCATGATTAGTTCAGTCATCGGCTTTCTGACAATCCCATTGATGGGGTGGCTATCAGATAGAATCGGGCGCCGCATTCCTTATATTATCCTGACGCTGGGTTCTATTCTTCTCGCTTATCCGATGATTTCAATCATCGTGAATAAAGAGCAGGCAGTTGCCACGATAACAGTATGCTTAATCCTGATTCATAACATCGCGGTGCTGGGGCAAGCCGCTATCGAAGGAATCACGATGGCAGAGATGTTCGGTTCGAAAAATCGCTTCTCCCAAATGGCAATTTCCAAAGAAATCGGTGGGTTATTCGCTACGGGGCTCGGTCCTTTGCTAGCGGGTATTTTTTGCCAAATAACAGGGTCATGGTATCCCATCGCGGTGATGCTAATTTGCTACTCCTGCATTGGCTTGCTATCCGCCCTTTTGATGCCAGAAGTCAAAGATCGCGATCTGCATGATGTAAAAAACGCAACGGAATAGCAGTAAAGGTAAACGCTAGACATAAAAAAACCCGGTGACCAGCACCGGGTTTTTTGCATTGATTTCGCTGCAAAGCAGCCAGAAATTAACGCTTGGAGAACTGAGGACGACGACGTGCTTTACGCAGACCGACTTTCTTACGTTCAACCTGACGAGCATCACGAGTAACGAAACCAGCTTTACGCAGTTCGCTACGCAGAGACTCATCATACTCCATCAGAGCGCGGGTGATACCGTGACGGATCGCACCAGCCTGACCAGAGATACCACCACCTTTAACGGTGATGTACAGATCAAATTTACCAACCATGTCGACCAGTTCAAGCGGCTGACGAACTACCATGCGGGCAGTTTCGCGACCGAAGTACTGTTCCAGACTACGCTGGTTGATAACGATGTTACCGTTGCCCGGTTTGATGAACACGCGAGCGGCGGAGCTTTTGCGGCGACCAGTGCCGTAGTATTGATTTTCAGCCATTGCCTATAATCCCGATTAAATGTCCAGAACTTGCGGTTGCTGTGCCGCGTGATTGTGCTCGGTGCCCGCGTAAACTTTCAGTTTACGGAACATAGCACGACCCAACGGGCCCTTCGGCAGCATGCCTTTAACCGCGATTTCAATCACACGCTCAGGACGGCGGGCAATCATCTCTTCAAAGGTCGCTTGTTTAATACCACCGATGTGACCGGTGTGATGATAATAAATCTTGTCAGTACGCTTGTTGCCAGTTACAGCAACTTTGTCAGCGTTCAGAACGATGATGTAATCACCCGTATCAACGTGCGGAGTATATTCCGCTTTATGCTTGCCGCGCAGACGACGAGCCAGTTCAGTAGCGAGACGGCCTAAAGTTTTACCGTTCGCATCAACAACGTACCAGTCGCGTTTTACGGTCTCTGGTTTAGCTGTAAAAGTTTTCATTAAAAGCTTACCCAATAATTAGTTACACGTTGGTGAACACCCAAACGCTCGAAAACAGTTGAGGCTCACACGACCATCAAGTCCAGCAAACCTACCCCTTCGAATAGCCATTGCCGGCACTATAAAGTTTTTGGGAAAAAAACTTTGTTGTAACGTGGGGTCGCAAGATTATAGAGAAGTCATTCTCAAAGATCGACCTTTTTTCACACGCAAATGACTAAAAAACCGCAGCCTGCGTTACGCCAAATGCGGCTGCCGTAAGTACTCTTCGCTTTGCATTTCCTGCAAACGGGATAAACAGCGCTGGTATTCAAATTTCAGGTGATCTCCCTGATAGATCTCAAACATCGATGCCTGCGCAGAAATAATCAATTTGATACGGCGATCGTAGCACTCGTCCACCAGTGCCAGAAAACGGCGAGCGGTGTTCTCTTCCTTCGTTTCCATCACCGTCACATTGTACAACAGCATCGTGTGATAGAGGCGCGACAGTGCGATGTAATCATTCTGGCTACGCGCTTCGGTGCACAGCGTGTGGAAATCAACCGCCAGCACGCCGTCACTCGCGCCAAGTGTCGATAACGGACGATGATTGATCTCCAGCACTGGCCCCGGCGTCTGCCAAGGTTTCCCGGTCAGGCGGGTAAACATCTGCTGCATCGCAGCATCCGTCTCTTCATTCAGCGGCGAGAGATAAAGGTGTGCCTGCGTCAGCGTACGCAGACGATAATCGATACCCGCATCAACATTACGCACTTCGCAATACTGCTTAATCAGCTCAATCGCAGGCAAAAAACGCGCGCGTTGCAGTCCATTACGGTAGAGGTCGTCTGGCGGAATATTCGACGTCGCCACCAGCGCAATACCACGAGCAAACAGCGCTCGCAACAGCTCAGCCAGCAGCATCGCATCGGTAATGTCAGAGACGAAAAATTCATCGAAACACAGCACATCCGTTTCGGCTTTAAAACCGTCGGCCACTTTCTCCAGCGGATTTTCCTGCCCCTGAAACTGGTTCAGTTCTTCATGCACACGCAGCATAAAACGATGAAAATGCAGGCGCATCTTGCGTTCGGCGGGCAAGCTGTGGAAAAACATATCCATCAGCCAGGTTTTACCGCGCCCGACGCCGCCCCACATGTACAGCCCTTGAACCGGCGCAGATTCACGTTTATTACGTCGCCCCAGCCAGCTACGCCATTTCCCCACGCGGTCGGATGCCCCCGCATCGCCATCAGCAGCGCGTTCACATAACGCCTGATGTATCGCTTCCAGGCGCACAACGGTTTGCCGTTGCACCTCGTCCGGCTGATATTCACCAGCGGAAAGCGCCTGCTGATAAAGCGCCAAGGGTGTTGTTTGCTGTTGTGTTGTCTGTGGAATAACCATAGCCATCGCAATCCCTGAGAAAAAAGTTAGTCGTGTTTTGCTGTGTGTTGTCGTCGATTTAAGCCGTAATCGTCGCAGTTAACAACCTTGATGTCTGCGGTAGGTCAACATTCCTTTCTGTCATCGAGTATCAGGATTCCACTCAGGCAAGGTTAACGGTTATAGTGACTATTATTAAGTGAAAAACCCTACGGGACAACGACGTCAAAATAGGAGCTATTATGACTTGGGAGTATGCGCTGATAGGTTTAGTTGTCGGTATTATTATTGGTGCTGTAGCCATGCGCTTTGGTAACCGTAAGCTGCGGCAACAGCAGGTATTGCAGAATGAGCTGGAGAAAAGCAAAACCGAACTGGAAGATTATCGTCAGGAATTGGTGGGTCACTTCGCCCGCAGTGCGGAGCTGTTGGATAACATGGCGGATGATTATCGTCAGCTTTATCAACACATGGCGAAAAGCTCCAATAACCTGTTACCTAACGTTCCCGGTCAGGATAATCCGTTTAAATATCGTCTGACCGAATCAGAAGCGGATAACGATCAGGCTCCGGTGAACATGCCGCCGCGCGATTATTCCGACGGTGCATCAGGCCTGCTGCGGGGCGAACGCCCGATTCGCAAGTAATTCATTCAATTACCTTAAGCGTGGGGCTTTCTGTCTCACGCTTTCCCCTCTCTTGTTCTACGCTTAAAACGCTTGTACGTTTAAGACGCGTACCGCAGGCTGCCATCGTCCGATCACGCATTAAAAACGCGATAGTTACAATCTGCTGACGAAACAGCAGTGAACTTTACACATTGATCGCCAGTCTGACTCTTCACCGTGTCTTTAAGTTTATATATCATCGTTTTATTCATCCGCAGGCCGTGAGAGAGTTAATAACAATGAAAAAAACATCATTACTATTTAGTGCACTGGCAATGAGTATAGGTTTGACCCTGTCCACGCTTCCCGCTGCAAATGCTGCGCTGCCTGCCGTGGTTCAAGGCCAACAAACGCCAAGTCTGGCCCCGATGCTGGAGAAAGTCTTGCCAGCCGTCGTCAGCGTGCATGTTGAAGGTACACAGGTACAGCGTCAGCGCGTACCGGAAGAATTCAAGTTCTTCTTTGGCCCTAACTTCCCGACGGACAAACAAAATTCTCGCCCGTTTGAAGGACTGGGCTCTGGTGTCATTATTGATGCTGCAAAAGGTTACGTGCTCACCAACAATCACGTGATCAATAACGCCGATAAGATCCGCGTCCAGCTTAATGACGGACGTGAGTATGAGGCGAAATTGATTGGGCGTGATGAGCAGACCGATATCGCCCTGCTACAGCTGAATGACGCCAAGAATCTGGTCTCTGTAAAAATGGCCGATTCCGATCAACTGCGCGTCGGTGATTTTGCCGTTGCCGTGGGTAACCCGTTCGGCCTTGGCCAGACTGCGACGTCCGGTATTATCTCCGCGCTGGGACGTAGCGGCCTGAATCTTGAAGGGTTAGAAAACTTCATCCAGACCGATGCGTCTATCAACCGCGGTAACTCCGGCGGTGCGCTGGTTAACCTTAACGGCGAACTGATCGGTATCAACACCGCGATCCTGGCGCCAGGCGGCGGAAACATCGGTATCGGCTTCGCGATCCCTAGCAACATGGCCCAGAATCTGGCGCAACAGCTGGTTGAATTTGGCGAAGTGAAACGCGGTCTGCTGGGTATTAAAGGCAGCGAGATGACGTCGGAAATGGCGAAAGCCTTCAACGTCGACGCGCAGCGCGGGGCCTTCGTCAGCGAAGTCTTACCGAAATCTGCCGCAGCCAAAGCCGGTATCAAGGCGGGCGACGTGTTGACGACGCTGGATGGTAAACCCATCAGCAGCTTTGCAGAACTGCGGGCCAAAGTTGGCACCACCGCGCCGGGCAAGACCGTGAAAATCGGCCTGCTGCGTGATGGGAAACCGCAGGAAGTTTCCGTTGTGTTGGATAACAGCTCATCGGCATCAACCAGCGCTGAAACGCTTTCACCGTCATTGCAGGGGGCTTCTCTGACTAATGGCCAATTGAAAGACGGCAGCAAAGGCGTACAGATCGATAACGTTGCTAAGGACACCCCTGCGGCACAGGTCGGTCTGCAAAAAGGCGATGTCATCATCGGCGTGAACCGCGAGCGTATTGAAAACATCACGCAACTGCGCAAACTGCTGGAAGCGAAGCCTTCCGTTCTGGCCTTGAATATCGTCCGGGGCGAAGAAACGATTTATCTGCTGCTACGTTAATCGCCTGCCGTCTTTTTCGGCAGCTTAACTGGCCAGAACATCGCTAATGTTAAAAAATCGGACACCGAGCCATGCGGTGTCCGAACTTCTCGTGATATCCTCCTCCTATCTCCCTTTTTCCACAGTAAATCACGGCCATGCTTGCTAAGTTATTACGTTCAGCGCTCTTTGGTGCCCTCGTCGCCGGTATTATTCTGGCCGTACTGCCCTTTGTCGGGTCTGGCACGTCGTTTCTGAAAGGCAATGACAAAAATCGTGATGGCTCGCCCATAAGCTACCATCAGGGCGTCAGCCATGCGGCGCCTGCTGTGGTGAACGTTTATAACCGGGTTGCTAAAGAGGGAAAACCCAGCGAAGTCGCCATTCATCCTCTCGGATCCGGCGTCATCATGAATGAAAAAGGGTATATTTTAACCAACAAGCATGTGATCAATAACGTGCAGCAAATCCAGATAGAGCTGTCAGACGGCAGGCTGTACGAAGCCCGCGTGATCGGCTCCGATAGCCTGACGGACTTGGCTGTGTTGCAAATTGATGGCGTCAACCTGCCCGTTATTCCGATAAATCCAGACCGCATACCGCACGTCGGCGATGTCGTGATGGCGATCGGCAACCCTTATAATCTGGGGCAAACCGTCACGCAGGGCGTCATCAGCGCCACTGGCCGTGTCAGTCTTAGTACATACGGTCAGCAAAGAAGTCAGGTAGGACGCCAAAACTTGCTGCAAACCGATGCCTCAATTAACCACGGAAATTCCGGCGGTGCGCTGGTCAATACGCTTGGTGAACTGGTCGGTATTAACACCCTCTCGTTTGATAAAAGTAGCAACGGTGAAACACCGGAAGGCATTAGCTTCGCCATTCCCGTCGCGCTGGCGACCAAGGTGATGGGAAAACTCATCCGCGATGGCCGCGTGGTGCGTGGCTATATTGGCGTTAACGGCGTACAGATCGAGAATATTGAGAACAGTACGTCGACCAGCAATCGTGATGCGCAGGATAGATTAAGCGGGATTCTCGTTCAGACTATCGATCCAGGTGGACCAGCGGATAAAGCGGGTATTCGCGTCGAAGACGTCATTGTTAGCGTGAACAATAAGCCTGCACGCTCGATTATTGAAACCATGGAACAGGTTTCGGAAATACGCCCCGGCACTGTCATTCCGGTCACGATTGTGCGTGATAAAAATCAAATCACGCTGCAAATGACGATTCAGGAATTCCCTACCCAATAACGGCAGTCAGGCCGTTGATAAAGTCACATCGGCAGCTAAACAAGAAACCGGGTGGGAACCCACCCGGCTGACAAACCTGATTGCGAAGATAAACCAGCTAAAACGCTTACTCGTGCTCTTTAACGCGCTCGATATTCGCACCTAACGCACGCAGCTTATCTTCGATGCGGTCATAGCCACGATCGATGTGATAAATACGATCGACTATCGTCACACCTTCCGCGATACAACCGGCTAATACCAGACTGGCTGACGCACGTAAGTCGGTCGCCATCACCTGCGCACCAGACAGCTTATCAACGCCGTGGCAAATTACCGTGTTGCTCTCAATTTCCGCCTGTGCGCCCATACGGATAAGTTCAGGCACGTGCATGAAGCGGTTTTCGAAGATGGTTTCGGTAATCACGCCCGTCCCTTCCGCAACCAGATTCAGCAGGCTGAACTGCGCCTGCATATCGGTCGGGAACCCCGGATGCGGCGACGTGCGAACGGTAACGGCTTTTGGACGCTTACCGTGCATATCCAGACTGATCCAGTCTTCGCCAACTTCGATCTCCGCGCCCGCTTCGCGCAGCTTCGCCAACACCGCATCCAGCGTATCAGGACGGGTATTGCGACACATAATCTGACCACGAGATACCGCAGCCGCGACCAGGAATGTCCCGGTCTCAATACGGTCAGGCACCACGCGGTAAACACCGCCGCCCAGACGCGCAACACCTTCAATGGTAATTTTATCCGTGCCTGCACCGCTGATTTTCGCACCCAGCGTATTCAGGAAGTTCGCCGTATCGACAATCTCTGGCTCACGCGCGGCGTTCTCAATAATCGTGGTGCCTTCCGCCAGCGTCGCCGCACTCATGATGGTGACCGTGGCACCCACGCTCACTTTATCCATCACGATGTGCGCACCTTTCAGGCGGCCATCAACCGTTGCTTTGACATAGCCTTCTTCCAGTACGATCTGCGCACCGAGCTGCTCCAGGCCATAAATGTGCAAATCTACCGGACGCGCGCCAATCGCACAGCCGCCGGGCAGCGAGACCTGACCTTGACCAAAACGCGCCACCAGCGGCCCTAAAGCCCAAATAGAGGCGCGCATGGTTTTCACCAGATCGTACGGCGCACAGAACACGTTTACATCGCTGGCATCCACATGGACGGAACCGTTACGCTCAACGCGCGCACCCAGCTGACCAAGCAGCTTCATGGTGGTATCAATATCGCGCAGTTTCGGTACGTTCTGAATTTCTACCGGCTCTTCTGCGAGTAGCGCAGCGAACAGGATGGGCAACGCAGCATTCTTGGCGCCAGAAATGGTCACTTCCCCCGCTAAGCGGGTTGGGCCCTGAACACGAAATTTATCCATAGTCTTTGTATCTCAATGTCTTAATTCAATATGTCGTCACACTGATACCGGCCGTTTATTCCCACTCGCACGGAGAATAATACTTAGAAGCCGTTCAGTTTACGGTCGCGTTGCCACTCTTCCGGCGTATAAGCCTTGATCGACAACGCATGAATACGGTTATCCGCGATGTACTCCATCAGCGGCGCATAAACGGCCTGCTGTTTTTTGACTCGGCTCATTCCAGCAAAAAGTCCGCCCACTACGATGACCTGAAAATGGCTGCCATCACCAGAAACATGGGCTTCTTCCAGTGCCAATGCGTTCATCAGCACGTCTTTAATTTCGTTATTTTCCATCGCTCTCGATTTCTATGTCAGGGGGAGATGATTTACAGGGAGGTATCTTAGATGAATATGACGCTATCTTAAACAAAGAATACGCCCCTTCAGACGATGCCTAAAGGGGCGTATCCGGTAACCCGCGTTACCGTTTAAGACACAGGGATGATTTCATTCAGGTTATAGAGCGCAATGAGCGTTTTTAGCCGATCGCTGGCACCGACAATCGTTATCTCTCCGCCTGAAGACGACTGCTGATAAACGTGCATCAGCAATGCTAACCCGGCAGAATCAACGCGGTTTAATCCAGACACATCCAGCGTCGTTTTACCCGCCAGCAACGATTCACGCTGCTGCCAGAACGGTAACAGCGTTTCACGATCCAGATCGCCCGTTAACGCCAGCGTTGATTCCTGTGTCTGCCAGTTCAATGCGTTCGCCATGTTTGTACCCAAATTACTTTTTCTGATCCAACGTGATGGTCTGCTTCGCCGAGGATTCCAGCTGTTTAGTCAGGCCATCCACGCCGTTCTGACGCAATATTGCCGCCCACTCGTTCTGCTTGGTGGTGATCATACTGACACCTTCGGCAATCATGTCGTACGCCTGCCAGTTACCGGTTTTACTGTTCTTACGCCATTGGAAATCCAGACGAACCGGAGGACGGCCGCCGTTATCAATGATGGTGACGCGAATAGAAACGATATCGGCATCGCCCAGCGGTTTCTCAGGGACAATCTCATAGGTCTGCCCGTTATACATTGCTAGCGCCTGGCCGTAAGCCTGCTCCAGATAGGCTTCAAACGCTTTGAAATAGGCATCACGCTGTGCCGGTGTCGCATCTTTGTAGTAACGACCCAGAACCAGCGCACCGGCGTATCTCACCTGAACATACGGCAGCAGCTCTTCACGTACGACGGTACGCAAATAATCAGGGTTTTGTTTGATCTTTGGCTGTTCGTTCTTTAAACGATCAAAAGTTTTTTCCGCCGCTTCATTCATTAAACGATAAGGGTTCGTTTGATCCGCCGCGTTGGCTAATGGCGCGACCACCAGTAAAGCCACCATCAGTAAACGTTTAAACATGCAGATATCCTCTTATGGATGTGAAGGAACAGGTTCGTTGTTGTGTTCAGGGGTTGCCGCAGGATTGGCACCCGGTTCCGTACCTGATTGACCGGCATTATCTTCGCTATTGCTGCCGCTCTTATATAGGAATTGACCGATGAGATCTTCAAGCACCATCGCTGACTTGGTATCCTGAATCACACCTCCGTCTTTCAGGATCGCGGTGCCCATTTCTTCATCTTCAAACCCAATGTTCAGCGCCAGATACTGTTCTCCCAGCAAGCCGGAGGTACGAATAGCCAGAGAGCTGGTATCAGGAATATGATCGTAGCGCTGCTGAATATCCATCGCTACGCGTGGCAGGTACGTTTTCTCGTCCAGCGAAATATCCGCTACGCGGCCAACCACTACGCCGCCAATTCTGATCGGAGAACGCGCTTTCAGCCCGCCAATGTTGTCAAACGTCGCATACAGACGATACGTCGGCTCGCTACCAATCGATTTAAGATCGGCGACTTTCAGGCATAAAAAGAGGATGGCAGCCAGCGCGATCAACATAAACACACCAACCCAGACTTCAGTTTTCTTTGTTTGCATCGACTCAGTTCCCAAACATCAGTGCTGTCAGCACAAAATCCAATCCCAGTACCGCTAACGACGAGTGCACGACAGTTCGGGTCGTTGCACGGCTGATCCCTTCAGACGTCGGGATCGCGTCATAGCCGTTAAACAGTGCAATCCAGGTCACGGTAATCGCAAATACGATACTTTTAATCACGCAGTTCAAGACATCCTGACGCCAGTCAACCGCGCCCTGCATGGCAGACCAGAAGAACCCACTGTCGATGCCTTTCCAGTCCACACCGACCAGCGCGCCGCCCCAAATGCCCACCGCGACAAAAATCACCGCCAGCAGCGGCATGCTGATTAACCCTGCCCAGAAGCGCGGCGCGACAACGCGGCGCAGCGGATCGACCGCCATCATCTCCATGCTGGAGAGCTGCTCTGTCGCCTTCATCAGGCCAATTTCTGCCGTCAGTGCGGAGCCCGCACGGCCCGCGAACAGCAATGCCGTCACCACCGGACCGAGTTCACGCAGCAGCGACAGTGCCACCATCATGCCCAGGCTGGCCTCTGCGCTGTAAGTCGTCAGGATGATATAGCCCTGTAACCCCAGCACCATGCCGATAAACAGGCCGGAAACCATGATGATAAGCAGCGATTGCACGCCCACGCTGTAAAGCTGTTTCACCAACAGCGGCCACTGTTTTCTGAATTCGGGTTTACCCACCAGCGCATTAAACAACATCAGCCCGGCACGCCCAAACGAGGCACTGGTGGAGATTCCCTGACGCCCCAACGACGCCAACGTCCGTAATAACATGACTGCGTTAACCCCCTGAACCAAGCAGCGACGTTTTATAGTCACCCGCCGGAAAACGGAAAGGCACGGGCCCGTCGGCGATACCATCCAGGAACTGACGAACCTGCGGGTCATTGTTTGCCCTCAGTTGGTCCGCTGTCCCTTCCCCGATCACCCGCTTATCGGCCACGATGTACGCGTAATCGGCAATGCTCATCACCTCCGGCACATCGTGAGAAACCACAATGCAGGTCACGCCCAATGCATGATTCAACTCGTCGATGAGCTTCACCAGTGTCCCGAGCGTAATCGGGTCTTGCCCGACAAAAGGCTCATCAAACATAATCAGTTGCGGGTCGAGCGCGATGGCTCTCGCCAACGCCGCGCGCCGCGCCATGCCGCCGGAAAGCTCCGCTGGCATCAGTTTCGCCGCACCGCGTAGCCCCACCGCCTCCAGCTTCATCATGACGATGCTACGCAACAGTTCTTCCGGCAGTTTGGTATGTTCACGCAGCGGCCAGGCGACATTATCAAACACGTTCAAATCGGTGAATAACGCACCGGACTGAAACAACATGCTCATTTTCTTGCGCGCGTTGTACAACTCACTGCGCGACAACGTCGGGATATTCTCACCATCAAACCAGATTTCACCGCTGTCCGGCGGTAGCTGCCCGCCAATCAGGCGCAACAGCGTGGTTTTACCGATACCGGAAGGCCCCATAATCGCGGTGACCTTGCCTTTAGGCACATTCAGCGTGATGTCCGTAAAAATCTCTCGCTCTCCGCGCCGAAAGCTAAGACCACGGATCTCGACCAGATTAGTTGCCTCATGGTTCATTATTTCCATTCCTTACCCATCAGTACGCTCATACAGAGGTCTTTTACTCCAGCCTAACGGCTGGCTTTCATCAAGGTGCGAGTTTTACAAAAACTTACCGTAAGTTCTTGTCCAAAATGGCGGCACAAACCGTTACTGGGTTTTACTTATCGCGACAGGTTTTACTTTTTCGCCAAGCACCGTCAGAATTAGCACTCATCACAGAAAATGCTTTTTGTGCGAAAATCGTCCAGAAATACTGACTTATTCGACAACAGGCCGGTGATTATATCCTATTAAAGGACGCTGCATGCTTTTTGCAACACTACTCTTGTTCGTTGGTTTGCTATTACTGGTTTACGGTGCCGATCGTCTTGTCTATGGTGCCGCCGTGCTTGCGCGTTCTCTTGGCTTACCGCCTTTCGTTATCGGCATCACCATTGTCGGCTTCGGCACCTCGCTACCCGAGCTGATCGTTTCGGTTACCGCAGCGTTGAACGATCAGAACGACATGGCCGTCGGTAATGTTCTGGGTTCCAATATCACCAATATTTTACTCATTCTCGGCAGCGCGGCACTCATTCGCCCGCTAACGGTACATTCGGCCATCCTGCGCCGAGAATTGCCGCTCATGTTGTCCGTCACTTTATTGTGTGGCGTTTTACTGCATGATAGCTACCTGAGCCGCACCGACGGCATCATGCTGCTCTTTGCCGCTATTCTGTGTCTGGTGTTGATACTTCGCATGGCACAACAGGCGCAGCGGGAAGGCGGCGATAGCCTGACGCGCGAACAACTGGCGGAACTCCCGCAGGATGACAGCAGCCAGATGGTCGCCGTGCTGTGGTTGATTCTCGGCATGATTATTTTACCCATGGCCGCTCGTATGGTGGTGGATAACGCTACCGTCATTGCACGCTACTTCGATATCAGTGAGTTGACTATCGGGCTGACCATCTTGGCGATTGGCACCAGTTTGCCTGAGCTGGCTACCGCCATCGTCGGGACGCTGAAGAAAGAAGATGATATTGCGCTGGGCAACCTGATTGGCTCGAACATTTTTAATATTGCGATTGTTCTGGGCGTACCTGCTCTGCTCTCGCCGGGCGCACTGAACCCTCAGGCTTTTCAGCGCGACTATTGGGTCATGCTGGCGGCGAGCGTGCTGTTAACCGCACTGTGCCTCAGCAAAAAACGCCGTATAGGACAGGGCGCAGGCGCATTATTATGCTGCGCCTTTATCGCCTATCTGACGACCCTGTTCTTTTTTTCATAAGAACCTGTTTTTCATAAGACGCTCTGTTTTTCATCATAATCAGGACTATTGGTATGTCACAGTTTGAACAAGATGCTCATCTAAAACAGCAGTCTGACCGTGCACTATCCGATCATGGCTCACAAACCGGCCATAGGTTACAAAAGGCTCATGAACTACCAGCAGATTTCGATTTCCAGCAAGCAGGCAAGCAAGTACTGAGTATTGAGCGCGATGGGCTTGCGCAATTAGACCAGTACATTGATGACAACTTTACCCTCGCCTGCAAAAAGATATTCGATTGCCAGGGCAAAGTGGTGGTGATGGGAATGGGCAAATCCGGCCACATCGGCTGCAAGATTGCCGCGACCTTCGCCAGCACCGGTACACCTGCTTTTTTTGTTCATCCGGGCGAAGCCAGCCACGGTGACCTCGGCATGGTGACGCCGCACGATATCGTGATTGCTATTTCCAACTCTGGCGAGTCCCATGAAATTCTGTCGCTGATTCCGGTTTTGAAACGCCAGAAAGTGTTCCTGATCTGCATGACCAGCGCACCAGAAAGTACGATGGGCAAGGCGGCGGATATTCACCTGTGCGTTCACGTCCCGCAGGAAGCCTGCCCACTCGGTCTGGCGCCCACCACCAGCACCACCGCAACGCTGGTCATGGGCGACGCGCTGGCTGTCGCGTTGTTACAGGCGCGCGGCTTTACTGCCGAAGATTTCGCCCTTTCTCACCCCGGTGGCGCACTTGGCCGCAAACTTTTACTGCGCGTCAGCGATATCATGCATTCGGGTGATGAGATTCCCCATGTCCCACACGATGCCTCGCTGCGTGATGCGCTGGTGGAAATTACGCGCAAAAATCTGGGTATGACGGTAATCTGCGAGGCGGATATGAAAATTCAGGGCATCTTTACCGATGGTGACCTGCGCCGCATCTTCGACATGAATATTGACTTGAACAGCGCGCGCATTGCTGATGTGATGACCGCGGGCGGCATCCGGGTCACACCGCAAACGCTGGCGGTGGATGCACTTAACCTGATGCAGTCGCGCCACATCACCTCCGTGCTAGTGGCAGAAAACGATCGTCTGGTCGGGATCGTCCACATGCACGATATGCTGCGGGCTGGCGTGGTTTAAAAAGAAAGGATAATAGTGAATGAGTGAAGTCAGGGCGCAAACCGATACCTGCTATGGGCCTGTCGATCAACAGGTACTGGATAAAGCCCGTGAGGTTCGCCTGTTAATTTGCGACGTTGACGGCGTGATGTCCGATGGTCTGATTTATATGGGTAATCACGGCGAAGAGCTGAAAGCCTTTAACGTCCGCGACGGCTATGGCATTCGCTGCTTGCTGACGTCTGATATTGAGGTTGCCATCATTACCGGGCGTTCAGCAAAATTGCTGGAAGATCGGTGTAAGACGCTGGGCATTAACCATCTCTATCAGGGGCAATCGGATAAGGTTTTGGCCTTCAACGATCTGTTGGATAAACTGTCAGTAACGGCAAATCAGGTGGCATATATCGGCGACGATATGATCGACTGGCCAGTGATGGCGCAGGTCGGGCTGAGCGTTGCCGTGGCAGACGCCCATCCGCTGCTGTTACCACGCGCAGATTATGTCACCCGCATTGCGGGAGGCCGTGGCGCAGTACGTGAGCTGTGTGATTTGATTCTGTTCTCGCAGGACAAGCTGGAGCATGCCAAAGGGTTGTCAATATGAGTAAAACCAAGCGTTGGCTCACCGCTTTTCTGGCCCTGTTGGTGCTTATCCTCATCGGCTGGAATATTGCAGATGACGACACGGTAGCAGCACCGGGTGCAAACGACCCCGCCGTGCCGGTTTATACCAGCGAAAAGACGAATACGCAGGTATACAGTCCTGCGGGTAAGCTGAGCTACAGACTGGTTTCGGAAAAAGCGGAGTATTTCAACGACGAGCAGTTGAGCTGGTTTACCAAGCCTGTCGCCACGCTGTTCAATGAACAAGGCACCGCAACCTGGTCAGTACGCGCCGATCGCGCCAAGCTGACAAAAGACAAGATGCTCTATCTGTACGGCAACGTTGAGGTGAATAGCCTGACGAAAGACGCACAGCTTCAGCGCATCACAACGAATAATGCCCAGGTGAATCTGGTCACGCAGGACGTCTCTTCAGATGATGAAGTCACCCTGTACGGCGCCAGCTTCACGTCAAGCGGAATGAAAATGCGCGGGAATCTGCGTAACAAAACGGCCGAGTTGATCGAAAAGGTAAAAACCTCTTATGAAATCCAAAACCAATAATCTGATGCGTAACACCCTGATCGCCAGCTCGCTGTTCGCCGTCAGCGTTTCCGCCTTTGCCGTGACCGGCGATAGCAATCAACCTATTCACATTGATTCAGCACAGCAATCTCTGGACATGCAGGGCAACACGGTGACGTTCACTGGCAATGTTGTCGTGAAGCAAGGCACGATTGAAGTAAAAGCCGACAAGGTCGTCGTGACGCGTCCACAGGGCGCGCAAGGCAGTGAAGTGGTGGAAGGTTACGGCAACCCCGTGACGTTCTACCAGATGCAGGACAACGGCAAACCGGTAAAAGGTCACGCGCAGAAAATCCGCTACGAGCTGGCCAAAGACTTTTTGGTACTGACGGGCAATGCCTATCTGGAACAGCAGGACAGCAATGTCAAAGGCGATCGCATCACTTATCTGGTGAAACAGCAGCAGATGGAAGCGACCAGCGACAAAGGAAAACGCGTGACGACAGTGTTGGTTCCTTCCCAGCTTCAGGAGAAAGAGAACAAGAGCCAGCCTTCTCGTTCTCAGCAACCGCAACCACGGGTCACTGAATAAGTTATGGCAACATTAACCGCAGAAAATCTCGCCAAGGCTTACAAAGGCCGTAAGGTCGTGGAAAACGTCAGTCTCACCGTGAATTCCGGCGAAATCGTCGGCCTGCTCGGGCCGAACGGTGCTGGCAAAACGACAACGTTCTACATGGTCGTAGGCATCGTCCCGCGTGATGAAGGACGTATCGTCATTGATGACGACGACATCAGCCTGCTTCCTTTGCACGAACGCGCGCTGCGCGGCATCGGCTATCTGCCGCAGGAAGCCTCGATCTTCCGTCGCTTAAGCGTGTATGACAATCTGATGGCGGTGTTACAGATCCGTAAAGATCTGACGACCGAACAGCAAGAAGATCGTGCCAATGAGCTAATGGAAGAATTCCATATTATTCATTTGCGCGATAGTCTGGGACAATCGCTGTCCGGTGGAGAAAGACGCCGCGTAGAAATTGCGCGTGCGCTGGCAGCGAATCCGAAGTTCATCCTGCTGGATGAACCGTTTGCGGGCGTAGACCCGATCTCCGTACTGGATATTAAAAAAATCATTGAGCATCTGCGTGACAGCGGGCTTGGCGTGTTGATTACCGATCATAACGTCCGCGAAACGCTTGATGTCTGTGAACGAGCCTATATCGTGAGTCAGGGCAACCTGATCGCCCACGGTTCACCGACTGATATTCTGGCCGATGAACAGGTGAAACGCGTCTATCTGGGCGAAGGCTTCCGACTCTGATAGGGTAATATCTTCTCTTTGCAGTACTTATGGGACGTTAGCGCGATTTATGAAGCAAGGTTTGCAACTCAGGCTTAGCCAGCAACTGGCCATGACTCCACAGCTCCAACAGGCGATCCGCCTGTTGCAACTGTCCACGCTTGAATTGCAACAGGAGATTCAACTGGCGTTAGAAAGTAATCCGTTGCTCGAACAAACGGATCAGCACGACGAAATCGAGTCATTTGAAAAGGCAGACAGCGATTCACTGGATACCGGTGAAGCCCTTGAACAAAGAGACATGCCGGAAGAATTGCCGCTCGATGCTACCTGGGATGAAATCTACTCCGCAGGCACGCCGTCGGGCACTGGCACCGACTATCGCGATGAAGAACTGCCAATTTATCAAGGCGAAACCACGCAAACGCTTCAGGATTACCTGATGTGGCAGGTTGAGCTAACCCCGTTTTCAGACACCGACGCGGCTATCGCAACCTCTATCGTCGATGCAGTCGACAACACGGGTTACCTGACCGTACCGTTGCAGGACATTCTTGACAGCATCGGTGACGACGACGTGACGCTGGAAGAGGTTGAAGCCGTGCTAAAACGCGTGCAGCGCTTCGATCCCGTTGGCGTCGCCGCTCGCGATCTGCGTGATTGTCTGCTGGTGCAGCTTTCCCAATTCGCCGACGACACGCCACGCCTGAACGAAGCGCGTCTGATCGTCAGCGATCATCTCGATCTGTTAGCCAACCATGATTTCCGCAGCCTGATCCGCGTTACTCGTCTGAAAGAAGAGGTGCTGAAAGAAGCGCTGGCGCTAATCCAATCGCTCGATCCCCGTCCGGGACAATCGATCAACACCGGTGAATCCGAATACGTGATTCCTGATGTGCTGGTACGTAAAGTTCAGGGGATCTGGGCCGTCGAACTGAACACCGACAGCGTTCCCCGGCTGCAGATTAACCAGCAGTATGCTGCGCTGGGTAACAGCGCGCGCAACGACAGCGACGGGCAGTTTATCCGCAGCAATCTGCAAGAAGCGCGTTGGCTCATCAAAAGCCTGGAAAGTCGCAATGACACGCTGCTGAAGGTCACCCGCTGCATCGTCGAACAGCAGCAGGATTTCTTCGAGCAGGGTGAAGAATTCATGAAGCCCATGGTACTGGCAGACATCGCTCAAGCGGTGGATATGCATGAATCGACCATCTCACGCGTGACGACACAGAAGTTCCTGCACAGCCCGCGCGGCATTTTTGAGCTAAAATATTTCTTCTCCAGCCACGTTAATACCGATAGCGGCGGAGAAGCCTCGTCAACGGCAATCCGCGCGTTGGTGAAGAAGCTTATTGCAGCGGAAAACCCCGTGAAGCCACTGAGCGATAGCAAGCTTACGGCACTGCTCTCCGATCAGGGCATCATCGTGGCGCGTCGAACCGTTGCAAAATACCGAGAGTCTTTATCTATCCCACCATCGAATCAGCGTAAACAACTGGTTTGATCTCAACAGAGAAGGAAGACACTATGCAGCTCAACATTACCGGACACCACATCGATATCACTGAACCACTGCGTGATTTTGTGAATGGCAAGTTTGCCAAATTAGAGCAGTATTTTGACCGGATTAATCAGGTCAATGTGGTATTGAGAGTGGAAAAAGTTCAGCAAATTGCCGAGGCCACGCTCCACGTGAATGGCGGCGAGCTGCATGCAACCTCAGAGGCGGCAGATATGTACGCCGCGATAGATTTATTGATTGATAAGCTGGCGAGACAGCTCAATAAGCATAAAGATAAACTCAAGCAGCACTAATTTTCTTCTTTGCCATTTGGCAAAGGACAAACTCGGCCCATCCATCGGGTGGGTCGGGATCACCAGAAGTGAAAGCGTCGTTAAGTGAAAATAAAATGAACCACGATCCCGTATTGCAGCTCAGCACCGTATTACGTCCTGAGTGCACCCGAAGCACCGTCCACTGCCAGAGTAAGAAACGGGCATTGGAAATTATCAGTGAGCTGGCCGCCAGGCAGCTTAACATTCCTTCGCAGATTATCTTTGATGCCATCCTGACCCGGGAGCGGATGGGTAGTACGGGAATCGGCGGCGGAATTGCCATTCCTCACGGTAAGCTGGAAGACGATAATGCGCTGGGTGCCATCGGTGTTTTCATCCAGTTAGAGCAACCGATCGCTTTCGATGCCATTGATAATCAGGCCGTTGATCTGCTTTTTGCCTTGCTGGTTCCAGCGGAACAATGTAAAACCCATTTGCATACCCTGTCGCTTGTTGCCAAGCGGCTGGCGGATAAAACGGTTTGCCGACGCCTGCGTGCGGCGCAAAGCGATGAAGAGCTGTACCAGATTATGACGGAAGCCGGTTAAGCCGGATGGTTGTCATGTTCACGATGACGGGCGATTCGCCGTGGATTCAGAGAATGCTTGCAATCCCTGCGCTAAGCCGTCATTTTTTTAGCTATACATCACTTTATAAAAACAGTGGCAATGTAAATTCGCCATCACGTTGCCAGAGGGGAGTCGTCAGATGGTGCTGATGATTGTCAGTGGTCGCTCAGGTTCAGGGAAATCTGTCGCCCTGCGCGCACTGGAAGATATGGGGTTCTACTGCGTAGATAACCTGCCAGTGGTTCTACTGCCAGAACTGGCTAATACGCTTGCGGCACGTAACATTTCCGCAGCAGTCAGCATTGACGTGCGCAATATGCCGGAATCACCCGAGATCTTCGAGCATGCCATGGAGCAACTGCCGCCAAGCTTCTCGCCTCAACTGCTGTTTCTGGATGCCGATCGCAATACGCTGATCCGTCGCTACAGCGACACCCGTCGCCTTCACCCGCTCTCCAGCAAGAATCTGTCACTGGAAAGCGCGATTGATGAAGAAAGTGACCTGCTGGAGCCGCTGCGCTCACGCGCCGACTTGATTATCGACACCTCAGAGATGTCGGTACATGAACTGGCCGAGATGCTGCGTACCCGATTGCTCGGCAAGCGAGAACGCGAGCTCACGATGGTGTTCGAATCGTTCGGCTTCAAGCACGGTATCCCTATCGATGCGGATTACGTCTTTGACGTGCGCTTCCTGCCGAATCCACATTGGGATCCGAAACTGCGCCCGATGACCGGTCTGGATAAGCCCGTTGCGTCCTTCCTCGACAGGCACACCGAAGTTCACAACTTCATCTACCAGACTCGCAGCTATCTGGAACTGTGGCTGCCGATGCTGGAAACCAATAACCGCAGCTACCTGACTGTCGCCATTGGCTGTACCGGCGGTAAACACCGTTCCGTCTACGTCGCCGAACAGCTGGCAGACTACTTCCGTTCACGCGGTAAGAACGTACAGTCTCGCCACCGTACGCTGGAAAAACGTAAACCCTCGTAAGAGTCGGCAAACCAGACCAACCAGGTAACCTATGACAGTCCGGCAAACGGTTGAAATCAAAAACAAGCTGGGCATGCACGCTCGCCCAGCCATGAAGCTGTTCGAGCTGGTGCAGAGCTTTGATGCTGAAGTGATACTGCGTAATGACAGCGGCACCGAAGCCGAAGCCAGCAGCGTGATTGCCATGCTAATGCTGGACTCGGCCAAAGGGCGGCTCATCGAGGTAGAAGCGACAGGCCCGGATGAAGAGCAGGCGCTTGCCGCCGTCATCGGGCTGTTCGAAGCTGGGTTCGACGAGGACTAGCATTTCCTTAGCAGGCTATCTGCCAGCCTTCGTAGCAAGGAGCGCTTCACTTTCCCTTCCGAACCTCCTACTATCTACCTCTATAAATCATAATATTTTCTTATACCCCCTGCTCCTTTGGGCGCGGGGGGTTATTTTTATATCATCTGAAAATACCAACTGGAGAGGAGTATGACGAAACCTAACCTGACAATCAGTGAATTGGATGCAGAACGTCTGGATATGTTATTGGAGCAGCCCGCCTTTGCGGACAGCGATATCGCACAGGCGTTGAATGAGGAGCTGGATCGGGCAGACATTCTGCCTTCGGCATCAATTCCCTCACATGTCGTCACCATGAATAGTCGGGTGCGTTTCCGCGATCTGAATACCAACGAAGAGCACATCCGCACGCTGGTTTATCCGGCCGCGGTGAAGGACAGTCAAGAACCGCTGTCGGTGATGGCTCCGCTGGGCGCGGCACTATTGGGAATGCATGTGGGAAATTCGATCACCTGGCAGTTGCCAAACGGTGAAGAAACGCGAATTGAAGTACTAGAACTACTCTATCAGCCTGAAGCCGCAGGCGAGTACCACCGCTAAACCAGCAAGGTGCGACTCTGCTATAAATGCGTGCTAATAAGGCATAGAGTAACAGCCGTCGGACACTGCCGACGGCGACGGTTACTCACAAAGAGCAGGCTTATTCCCCTGCGATCTTCATCTCTGGCAGCAACACGGAACCACACTGGATATTGCTTCGGGTTTCGATATCATTCCCCACCGTCACAATATTGCGCAGCATGTCTTTCAGGTTACCCGCGATAGTAATCTCGCTGACCGGATACTGAATTTCACCGTTTTCGACCCAGAAGCCGGATGCTCCACGGGAATAATCCCCCGTCACACCGCTCACACCCTGCCCCATCAGTTCGGTCACCAGCAGGCCTTTGCCCATCTGTTTCAACATACCGTTGAAATCCAGCCCCTGTCCGGCAATCCGCCAGTTATGAATGCCACCCGCATGGCCGGTGCTCTGCATTCCCAACTTACGCGCGGAGTAGCTTGTCATGAGCCAGGTCTGCAACACGCCCGCCTTCACAATGTCACGCGCCTGCGTCCGCACGCCTTCGCTGTCGAACGGCGTAGAGGCCAGCCCTCTCAGCAGATGCGGCTGTTCCTCAATCGTCAGCCACTCCGGCAGAATCTGCTGACCCAGCTTATCCAGCAGGAAAGTGGATTTACGATAAACGCTGCCGCCGCTGATAGCGCCAACCAAATGGCCAAACAGGCCCGTCGCCACTTCCGCAGAAAACATCACCGGTGCCTGCATGGTAGGCAGCTTACGCGGTGACAGTCGGGATAACGTGCGGCGTGCGCACTCTTCGCCCACCCATTCCGGGCTGCGCAAGTCATCCAGCGCACGGCCAACGGTGTAGGCATAATCGCGCTCCATATCGCCATTCACTTCGGCAATCACACAGCTGGACATAGAATGACGGCTAGAGCAGTAACTTTTCAGCAGGCCGTGGCTATTGCCGAACACCTTAACGCCGTAGTGGCTGTTAAAACTGCCGCCTTCGGTGTTGGTGATGCGCTTGTCAGCCTGTAATGCGGCCTGCTCTGCGCGAGCGGCTAATTCAATGCCGCGATCCGCATCCAGCTCGGTTGGATGGAACAGATCCAGATCCGGCGCGTCGAACGCCAGAAGATCCCGATCCGCCGGGCCAGCAAACGGATCGACAGAGGTATAGCGAGCAATATCCAGCGCGGCCTGTACGGTACGGGCTATCGCATCTGGGCTGAGATCGGTAGACGATGCGCTGCCTTTACGCTGTTGGTGATAAACCGTAATGCCCAACGCGCCATCGCTGTTGAATTCAACATTTTCAACATCACCATAACGGGTACTGACGCTAATGCCCGTCGTTTTTGACACCGCGACTTCTGCCGCATCAGAACCGGCACGCGCCAGTTCCAGCGCCTGAGCAACCGCGAGCTCCAGCGCTTTACGCTGCTCTGCAACCTGAGTAGTTATCGTCATTGTTCTGCCATAATGAGTGGAAGAAAGCTCACCATCATCATCCCCGCAACGAGCACAAAAGGGGCGTATACTCTCTATACTTCACGCAGCCAACACGTAGGTAACGTGAAGTATGAGGAGCATAAAATGGTGTAGCATAATGCTTTCTAGTCTAACAGGATCTACGGACAATTTCGCACAAAGCCCAAACCTGTTAGTATCAGCCTCTTTTTTCTGGTGGGCACGCTGTTCACCATCCCGGAGCCGCTACGCGTAGCGTTACGAATTGCTCCTGGACACTTTTTAGGAGCCAACCATGAAGCAAAAGTACGAAGACTGGCTGAATGACGTCCCAGATAACCAAGAAGACGACGAAGATGATGAAATTATCTGGGTCAGCAAAAGTGAAATAAAGCGCGATGCCGAAGCGCTGAAAGATCTCGGCGCGGAACTGGTCGATCTGGGCAAAAACGCCCTGGAGAAGATCCCGTTGGACGACGATCTGCGTGCGGCGGTGGAACTGGCGCAGCGGATCAAGAAAGAAGGCCGCCGCCGTCAGCTACAGCTGATTGGTAAAATGCTCCGCGCCCGCGATCCAGAGCCGATCCAAACCGCGCTGGATAAACTGAACAACCGTCATAATCAGCAGGTCGCGTTATTCCATAAACTGGAACAGCTGCGCGACCGTCTGATTGAAGAAGGTGACGATGTGGTTCCCGATATTCTGGCGCTGTATCCTCACGCTGACCGTCAGCAGTTACGTTCTCTGGTGCGTAATGCACAGAAAGAGAAAGCGACGAACAAGCCGCCAAAATCCGCCCGCCAGATCTTCCAGTATCTGCGCGAACTGGCTGAAACCACAGACTAACGGCGATCGTGGGATGAGCAGAATGACTCATCCCGTGCTTTATCAATACTCGCAATGAGAGATATTTTGGCTTTCTTGCACCATTGGGTAATTTCTTGACAGGACAGAATTCGGTTCGTATTCTGTCCAAAAGCCACATTATGTACAAAAAGAAACCAAGGAATTATCATGTCCCTTGCCGAACAAATCAAACCTATCACCTACCTAAAATCCAGTGCAGCGGAGATCGTCAAGGAGTTCGCTGTCAACCCCGAACCCATTATTATCACCCAAAATGGTGAAGCTAAAATGGTGATTATGGACATCACGGAATATGAAAAACAACAAGAAACATTTGCTTTGCTGAAGCTGTTAGCGTTGGGGAGAAAAGCGTTTACGGAAGGTAAATATTCCGATGCGGAATCTTTTTTGGATGAAATGGACGACTGATGGTGATGAGAAACATTGTCATCCTTGACAGTGCCAAGGAAGAACTCAAAGACATTAAGCAGTATGTCAGAGCAAAATTTGGCGATTCTGTATGGAACACGATCAATGCAGAATACAAAGCAGCCATCCAGCGCATTAAGCAAACCACTCAAAGTGGCAGCTATATTGACGAACTGAAAGAACTTGGCGTCACAAACGTCAAATACATACTGGTCAGACAAACAAGAGTCGTGTACGAATTTGACGACAACATCGTTCTAATTCATCTGTTTATCAATACCAGAAGGGACTTCAGAACTCATCTATTCAAAAGGCTTCTAATTCAATAAATAACATTCCCCATTGAATAAAACTCGCCAGATAGATAGAACCCTGAGCATACCGTATCCCCCCAACATTAGTTGCTCAGCGCATGCTGATAATCACGCAGGATCCCGGTCAATCGTCCCACCGGCGCTGTCACGCTCGGGGGAAGCTGCTGTTCTGTCAGCATCTGCTGATAGCGTTCAAGTTCATCCAACAGCTGCGTGAAATAGCGACTACGCGTGCTATCGCGTCGGGCCGAAATCACCTGCTCCGCGGTTGCACGAATCTGGCGATGGAAGGCAGACAGCACCGCGTTTTGCGGAATATCAAGCGTTCTCAGACGCTGATGCATGATGATCAGCCACAGTGCGAGGCGATACTTGGCAATATCGTCAGGGAAGCGGTTCAACAGCAGGAACAGCTGCTGATACAGCGCAGGCAGGTGGTTTTCTTTGCGACGCGCCGTGTTGGTCGTTAGCGCCGAGACCGCACCATACACAAAGCGGTTCAGCAGCGTTCTCCCCGTGTGTGCCTTGGTGTTATCCCGGATCAACAGGATCACCATCAACGCCAGAAAACAGCCGATGATCTGGCCGATCGCGCTATCCAGAAACTGACTGACGTTGAACGTCATCGGGTTATCTAACACCAGAATATTGATCGTACTGGCCAATGCACCCAGTGAGCCGAGTCGACGTTTTTGCACTTCAAGGCCGAGGAAGAAGGCCATTGCTCCCAGACTCAGGCACAGCAGCAGCATACTTTGCTGCGTTGACGGCATGATAAACATGAACATCACCGCCCCCAGCGGCAGCGCGTAGATCGTCCCGAAAAGAAAATCCTTCGCCATCATCTGCGGGTTCGGCAACCGCATGGCAAGCGACGTCACCACCGCAATCATCACCATACACACGCTGCCAGAGGTCCAGCCCGTGCTCAGCCAGAACAGACAACCCAGCGCCGTCGCCACGCCAGTGCGTAAACCATTAATCATGGCGTGATGCGTTTCAGCTGATGGCACTTTAATTTCCACTTCGCTGTTCAGCACATCGGCTTCAATCGTATTGATACGCCCGTTGGTCTGCACGCCCTTCGCCAGCAGCAGGTAGCGCGTCGCCGCTCCGACCCAACTGATCAGCATCGGCGGCACGTCACGACTGTCCGCCGCAATCAGTTGGCGCAACGCTTTCACACGGCAATGGACATCGCGAAACGACTCAACAGGCTGATCCAACACCAGTTTCAGGCTGCTTTTTACGGGAGTCGGGGTGTCCTGCAAAATCAGGTAGGTTTCACACGCCTGTGTAATCATCGTGAGCGATTGCGTATGCAGCGACGTTAAGCGGCGATTGCTGTTCTGCCAGCGCGAGGACTCCAACATCAGGCTGCTGTGCATGCCGTTTAGCGCGGTTGTTTTGCGTACCAGTGCGTGCCATGCCGCATCTATCGCATCTTTCTCTGCCCCGCTCATGCAGAGTTGCAGTAACCGATACTGATCCACCAATAGTTCACTGATACTGCGGTCAACATCCTGCTTGATCGAGCGTGGTGAGAACAGCAAATCCGCCAGAATCGCACAGACGATGCCCAACACAATTTCGCTACAGCGTTCCACGGCAAACTGCGGCGTCAGCAGCGGTGTCCCCTGCGTCGACACAATAATAATCAGCGCGGTATAGCCCGCCAGCCCGAACACATAGGCGTTTTCGACTTTAACCAGTGAGGAAACCCAGGTGCAGAGGCCAGCCCAAATACAGCACAGCATCAACATCACAACCGGTGCGCGAACGGTAGCGATAATGATGACAAGTGCGCCGATACAGCCGATAAAGGTGCCGACGACACGCAGCATGCCACGATGGCGAATGGCGCCAGAAAATGGCTCACCGCCCGCAGCAAACGCCGGGCCAGCGGCGACAATCGCCGCAGTCAGCACCGACCAGCGCGGCGTTTCCAACTGGAGATGGAAGCCCAGAAACAGAGACAGCACGATCGCGAAGCTCAGCTTGAAAGCGAAGCGCAAGCGTGCAAACTGTGGCGTCGTAAAGAACATAGAGCCTGTTAGCGACGGAGTTTTCATCATCGCCTCACTTAGCCGAACTCACGCAGACGATACAGGAGACGAATGAGCGGCGAAGGTGTTTTATCATTGTTGACCTGCTCACCGGTGATCACCACGGTGGCCGTGGTGCCAGCTGGGTAGAGGTCGCCCATTTGACGATCGAGGCGAATTTTTACCGGCACACGCTGCGCCAGACGCACCCACTCCAGATTGGAGTCGACGTTAGCCAGGCCTTTACTGTTCGCGCTGTTACTGTTGTTATTCACCCCAGCCGCCACGCTATCAACCGTGCCATAAAATATCTTTTCGCTACCCAGCGGCGTAATCTCCACACGGTAGCCACGACGCACGCCTTCAAGCTTGGTTTCTTCCATGTACGCCAGCAGATAGAACGAATCCTTCTTCACCAGCGCTACCGCCGTGTTACCTCGTTCAATGAACTCACCGCTCTGCACATGCAGGTTGGTCACCCAGCCGTCGGCAGGGGCGCGTACCACGGTGCGTTCCAGCTCCAGTTGCGCCAGTGACAATACCGCCTGCGCTTTAGCAAGCTGGTGCGTGGCGGTTTCCAATGCATTACTGGACTGATCGATATTTTCCTGTGACATCGCACTGATGCCCAGTCGCGCACGACGCCCTGATTCCCGACGTTTTTCCGTCACCAGCGCCTGATAGTAGGCAACATCGGCTTCCGCTTGCGCCACGGCCTGATGGTAGCGCGGCTGATCGATGACAAACAGCACGTCACCTTTGTTCACCAGCTGATTGTCCGTCACGCGAACATCGCTCAGTAACCCGCTGACGTCCGGCGCGATTGCCACGACATCCGCCGTAAATTTGGCATCGCGCGTCCAGGGTGATTCGGTATAGAACGCCCAGACACGAAAAATGGCCACGATCGCACACAGTACAATCACCAACGTGATAACGACGCGGCTCAGTTTTTTGATCAGCACGGCCTGCTGTTTAAACAAGGGTAAAAAGAACGCTTTCACAGACACCTCACAGACCGTAACGGAACAGTAAATAAAACAGACAGCAGAACAGCGCGCTGTTAAACAGCGCAGGATGCCAGACGAAGTCATAGATCCCCGTCGGTTGCAGCAGGCGATTCACGACAAAAAACAGAGTCAGCGATACCAGCAAGACAAAAAATACGGGGGGAAATGACAGCCCGAACAGCACCATAACCGGGAGTGAACTCATCCTCTTTTCCTTTTTCTATTAGAAAGCGGTAACGAGCAGATGCGCTACCGGGTGGTAAATTATGTCGTCTGGCGCGGTCTTTCAGCACCGACAACAGAGCCTCACCCCGCAGGCGAGTAGCCAACGGATGGGATAGCGTTAAACTGATGAATAGCGATATCAGCAGGGGCTGACTAACGATGGGAAATCAGCGTATTACTCTAATTGGGTAAATAAACACAATCATTGAATGGCTCTGTTCTGCCCAGAACCACCGGATAGGCTATATTATGGATGCTTATTATCACCTTATCTACATAGCGTGATCTAAATCACTTTTAAGCCAGAGTGAATAATGGAAAGACTAAAGAGTATGTCGGTGTTTGCCCGCGTGGTGGAATTTGGTTCTTTTACCGCTGCTGCCCGTCAATTACAGATGAGCGTATCCGCCGTCAGCCAGACCGTTACCAAGCTTGAAGATGAGCTACAGATTAAGCTGCTTAATCGCAGTACGCGCAGCATTGGTTTGACCGAAGCGGGGAAAATTTACTACCACGGCTGTCGCCGCATGCTGCATGAGGCGCATGAAGTCCATGAGCAGCTTTATGCCTTCAACAACACGCCGATCGGCACGCTGCGCATCGGCAGTTCTTCTACGATGGCGCAGAATGTGTTGTCCACCATGACTGCCGCTATGCTGAAGGAATATCCTGGTTTGTCCGTCAATCTGGTCACCGGAATTCCCGCTCCGGATCTGATTGCCGACGGGCTGGATATCGTTATCCGCGTCGGCGCGCTACAGGATTCCAGCCTGTTCTCGAAACGCTTAGGCTCGATGCCAATGGTGGTCTGCGCCGCAAAAAGCTATCTGGCCCAGCACGGCACGCCGGATAAACCGGCAGATATGGTGAATTTTTCCTGGCTGGAATACAGCGTACGGCCCGACAGCGAATTCGAGCTGATCGCCCCGGAAGGCATTTCGACCCGCGTCACGCCACAAGGGCGCTTTGTCACTAACGACCCACAAACGCTGGTGCGTTGGCTTAAGACCGGTGCGGGTATCGCGTACGTGCCGCTCATGTGGGTCGTGGATGAAATTAACCGTGGTGAAATCGAGATTCTGTTTAACCGCTACCACTCCGACCCGCGCCCGGTCTACGCGCTCTACACCCGCAAAGACAACCTGCCGCTGAAAGTACAAGTCTGCATTAACTACATGACGGAATACTTCAAAAACGTCGCTCTGACCTATCAGGGCTATCGGCAGGAGCATAGCGAGGAAAAAAAACCGCGCTAATAACGCGCGGTCTTAAAGGGAACTCAGGACTCAGAGCAAATTACGCGGTGCCGCCGACGGTCAGGCTTTCCAGCTTCAGCGTAGGCTGACCCACGCCGACAGGCAGACTTTGCCCCTCTTTACCGCATACGCCGACGCCTTTATCCAGCGCCAGATCGTTGCCGACCATTGAGATCTGCTGCATCGCTTCAATACCGGAGCCAATCAGCGTGGCACCTTTGACTGGCGTGGTGATGCGACCTTTTTCGATCAGGTAGGCTTCGGATGTCGAGAAGACGAACTTGCCAGAGGTAATATCGACCTGACCGCCGCCAAAGTTTGGCGCATACAGGCCGTATTCGACGCTGGAGATAATCTCTTCCGGCGTGGATTTCCCGGCCAGCATATAGGTGTTCGTCATACGCGGCATCGGCAGATGCGCATAAGATTCGCGACGACCATTGCCCGTCGGCGCAACACCCATCAGACGCGCGTTCAGCTTGTCCTGCATGTAGCCTTTCAGAATACCGTTTTCAATCAGGACATTGTATTGCCCCGGAACACCTTCATCGTCCATCGAGAGCGAACCACGACGACCGGTCAGCGTGCCGTCGTCCACCACCGTACACAGCTCTGACGCAACGAGTTTCCCCATCTGCCCGCTGAATACTGATGTACCGCGACGGTTAAAATCACCTTCCAGACCATGACCCACCGCTTCATGCAGCAGCACGCCCGGCCAGCCGGCACCCAACACCACAGGCATTGGCCCGGCAGGAGCGGCCACCGCTGACAGGTTAACCAGCGCCATACGTACGGCTTCTTTCGCCCAGGCGTCGACGCGCGCTTCGCCGTCAGCCACTTCCCAGAAATAGTCATAGCCGCCACGCATGCCGCCGCCGCTGGAACCGCGTTCGCGTTTGCCTTCAGCTTCGACCAACACGCTGATCGACAGACGAACCAGCGGGCGCACATCCGCCGCCAGCGTACCGTCCGTCGCTGCCACCAGCACCAGCTCATACACGCCGGTCAGACTGGCAGACACTTCCTGTACGCGCGCATCTGCGGCACGTGCAACCGTGTCGGCACGCTGCAACAACGCAATTTTGTCCTCACGCGTCAGGCTATCCAACGGATTCAACGTTGGATAAAGCGCATGATGCGATACTGCTCCCAACGTGTGCGCAGTCCCTGTACCTTGTTCCCGTACAATGCTGCGTGCAGCCTGCGCGCTCTGATGTAATGCGTTCAGCGTGATCTGATCGGCATAAGCAAACCCGGTCTTTTCACCATCAATCGCACGGATACCCACGCCCTGATCGATATTGTAAGAACCGTCTTTAATGATGCGATCTTCCAGTACCCAGGACTCATGGTAGCTGGACTGGAAATAGAGATCGGCATAGTCCAGTCGACGCTCATTAAGCGACCCCAGCACAGCAGAAAGATCGTCAAGATTCAATTTATTGGCGGTGAGTAATTGCTCACTGACAAACGAAAGGCTCATAGTTTTTCACTCTTTATCAGATAATCGGCTGAGTACGCTGCGCTGCCCCAACGGCATTATTCGCCTTTCTTCTTGTTCGGCTCACGCAACACTTCCTGAATCTTTGGCTGATCGAGGCTACCGGAAATCTGGTAGCGTATCAGCGAAATCTTGTTCCATAGCGGTGCCAGCACTTTACTGGCAGCAAACACCGCGGCCCCGACAACTGGGTTAACGGCAAATGCGGTCGCCACCCCCACCGTCGCGGAAATTTCCGGGGCGATAACCGCTTCCATATTGACCTGTCGCTTAGCGAGATCGAGATCGCCTTTTATCGCGATATCAGCCTCCAGCCCGTCGACCAACATATCATCAGTATGCAACACGCCGTCTTTAATCCATGCCGTGTTGCGAATCGAGTCGAAGTAAAATCCGCGACCAAACGTATCGCTAAAATCGAACCGCAGCTTACGCATCAGCGCATCAAAGCTCAATAAACGCAGCAATTGACCCGCCTGACCCGCGCCCACTTCGGCAATTTCACCTTTACCAATGCGCGTGTGCAATATTCCGCTCAGGCTGGCAATATCCGGTGCCCAAGGCGTACCGCGCCAATACAGATCGTAGTCCACATCGAAAGAACCGGCTTTCAGCGGTGAATCAACGCCAAACCAGTTAGCGTTCTGCTCCAGGCTATCCCCCGTCAGGCGGCCTTTTAGCGCCGTCCGCACGCCTTCCGCATTTTCCTGCCAGGAGCCGTTTACCGTCAGACGGGCTTTGCCCGTATCAATGATACCGTCTGCCAGCGTTAATTTTTCCTTTTCTGTCAGCAGCGTTCCCTGAATACGTCCCATATTCTGCCCGATAATCCAGCACTGGCGACAGTTAACCGCCAGCGACGGCCAGTCTTCAAAGCTGATACTCGGGTCGTTTAGCGGTGATTTTTTCTCTGCTAATGCCACCGGGTTGGTCGCTTCATTCCCTTTCCACTGAGGATTGTAGTAGAGATAATTGATGTCGCTGCGCCACATGCCACGATTGGGTATCTCAACCGTTCCGTCAATTTCGCGCCCTTTGGCCTGCACTTCACTGCCAGCAAGCGTATTTTTACGCGTGATTTCCAGATCGTGCCACTGTTGCCCCAGTAGCTGTAGCTCAGGCGTCCGCAGCGTCACCGCTTCAGGAAAACGGAAAGCGCTCTGCGCTTTTTTCCCTTCCGCCGATGTCGAGGCACGCAACGAAGGCAGGAGTCCCAGCCAGCTTTCAGCATCCAGCGGCGGAAGATCGAGCACCAGCGAGGAATCTTCTGGCAATGCAGGCACCACCGTTGCCCCGTTCTGCCAGCTTGCCCGCGCCAGCGTCACGGTATCGCCTTTCAGCAGCCATTGGCTATTGAAGTGATTATCCTTGCCCAGCCGTCCCTGCATCGCGAAACCATTCAGGTCGCCGCTGGCTTTTACCTCCAGCGGCAGGCTCTCGCCAGCGGGTTTACTTAGCGGGTTAGGTAAGTGACTACTTACTTTATTGAGATCAGCCTGTACATCAACATCATACGTTGTTTTACCGGAATGCGGCAGGTTGACGGCTACCGTACTCTTCCAGCCAGCCGTGCCGGACAGGGCTTTGCTTGCCGATGCCGGTAAACCGGGCAAGAGCGCAGGCTGCCAGTCGCCCTGCAAGCCAACATTCACCAGAAAAGCCTTCGCTTGTTCTTCCGTCGTGAAATTGACCGCCATCGGCTGATTCATCCAGTTCGCCTGAAGCGTGTCACTGCGTAAGTTGCCGTTTTCATAGCGGAACTTACCGGTGAGATTCTTAATCGTGGTATCCAGCGGCTTGATGTAGAGGCTGTTATTGTTCAGCGCGATATCACCGCTGGCACGGACATCATCACCAGCAAGCGGAATATCCAGATGCAGTGTGCCTTTCACCGGCCCGCCAATTTTCAGCTCATCCAGCGCCGCACCCAGCGAAGATTTCAGCGGCGTCTGATTAAAATAGTTCCCTACTTCCGGCCCCGGACCATCCAGTTCACCATCGACGAGCAGCATCTCTTTTTCATAATCGGGAATGACCGCGCTAATGTTTTTGCCTTCCACCTTGCCCAGCCAGGTTTGCGGTGCAAACATCCACAGGCCATTGTTAGCAAAGTCCAGATTGATATCCAGCGGCGTCAGCGCAGGCCAGCCCGGCTGAAATTCGAAGGTGGCATCTTTAACCGGCACCCAGACTTCAAACTGCCCTTCGTTGTGCGTATACGGGAAATGCTGCGGATTACCAGCAAAGATCAGCGTGGCGTTATCGACACGGCCACCTTTCAGCGCACCGCTCAGATAGTCCACCAGCTCGGTGCCCATAAACAGTTCAGGATAATAGCGCCAGGCATCCGCCGCATCGGTCAGCCGAATACCCGCCAGAATATCCAGCTTCGGTTCCTGCTTAGCAGGCTGTTCATAGCGGAAATCGCCGTTAGCCCATAGCGATTTCGCCTGCACGTCTAGTCCATGACTCCAGAGCGCCAGACCCTGTGCATCATTACGCCAGTCAATCGTGCCGCTGGCCTGCTTGATTTCCAGCGGCGCACGGAACATATCCACATAGGGCAGCGTACTCTGATTTAACGCGACGCTGACCTGACCACGCTCGGCGCTACCGCGCGCAGAACCGGAGAAATGATCGACCCCCGGCAGTAATTTCCACTGCTTCCAGCTCACATCCTGCCAGTTAGCCTGAAAACGGGTTCGCTCCGGCTGTTGCAGAGGGATATCGACAGCAACGGTATTCAGTGTGCCCGTCGGTTGCAGTTCATCCCAGCGCGCTTTCAATTCTGGCGTCGTCCCTGACAGCAACGGAAGCAGCGTACTTACCCGCTCCAGCGCCAGATTGCTGGCTCGAACGCGCAGCGCTTCCTGCCGATCGGGCCCTAACATGTGTTCATTCTTTGGCAGCCAGAGAGCAGAGAGCTGACCTTTCGGCCAGGCGACGCCATCCGTTGCCAGATTCAACTCAGGCACATCGACCTGCCAGCCATTTTCCTGACGGCTGACGTGCAGCGTCATGTCATCCACATTCAGGCGATGCGCATCGCTGCCTTCACCCCAGTTGGCCGTTCCGTGATTGAGGAACACATCACCGCTGTGGATGTCGCCGTCACGGACGTTCAACCAGGCTGCCAGACTAAAATCGGCACTTTCCAGCCCGGTCGTGTTTTTCATCCAGCGGCTGAGCCAGGGCTTCATATCGATATTGTCAGCCTGCAGGTAGAACGTACCGTTGCTGAGCAGCCCCTGATCGTCGTGCAAGTCCATACGCATCTGCACGACGCCGTGCTGACCATTAAAACTCGACAGGCTGATCAAGCCTTCTGCCCGGTGGCGCTTCTCGGAATTCAGCCAGGTCAGTTGCGGGATGCTCAGTTCCGCGCGGGAACCGGAAGGGGTAAGAAAGGTAATGTGGCTATCACGCAGGTCAAAGTGATCAAACTGGCGCAGGAAAAGATCGCTGACCTTCCCTGACTCCATCAGTTTGCTATCCTGCTGCTGCCCGGTAAATTGGCTATTAATATCCAGTTTTAACTGGTGAAACGTGAGATCGCGAAACTGCCAGCGCCCGTGCAGCAGCGACTGCCACACATCCAGCGCCAGCGTAATGCGGTCAACCTGCCAGTCCGATTCCGGCAGGGACGTGCGAAGCTTTTCAATTTCCAGCGTGGGGCCAAAGGACTCCCAGCGCCCCGTCATCGAGCCAATTTCTAACGGAACACCGGCAGCAGACTGCGCCCAGGCCACCAGCTGTGGCCGGAAGTGATCGAGCTGTGGCAGCACCAGTCTTAAGCCGCTGACTAACAGCGCTACCATCACGACAAGAGTGGCACCCGTGATGATGAGTATTCCGGGCAGTCGCCTCACTAATTTCTCCTTCTTTCGTCGCCGACGACGAGCGCACGAATTTACATCATGACGACGTCAAACTGCTCCTGGCTATACAGGGGTTCGATTTGTACTTTGACCTGTTTGCCGACGAAAATCTCAACCTCAGCTAACGCGTGCGACTCTTCACTTCTCAGCGCTTCCCCGACTGCCGGTGAAGCATAGACCAGGAAACGATCGGTGTCATAAGCGTGGTGGACACGCACGATTTCACGCATGATTTCATAGCAGACGCTTTCTACCGTCTTCACGGTGCCACGACCATGACACGTCGGGCATTCATGACACAGCACGTGTTCGATACTCTCACGCGTGCGTTTGCGCGTCATCTCCACTAATCCTAGTTGAGAGAAGCCGCTAATACTGGTTTTGACCCGATCTTTACTCAGCGCCTGCTCCAGGGAATGCAGCACCCGCCGACGGTGATCCTCATTATTCATATCGATGAAGTCGATAATGATGATGCCGCCGAGGTTACGCAGACGCAGCTGTCGTGCAATCGCCTGCGTCGCTTCCGTGTTGGTATTGAAAATGGTTTCATCCAGATTGCGGTGGCCGACGAATGCCCCCGTGTTGATGTCGACGGTCGTCATCGCTTCGGTCTGATCGATAATCAAATAGCCACCGGATTTCAGTTCAACCTTTCTGTCCAGCGAACGCTGAATCTCATTTTCCACATCAAACAGGTCAAAAATCGGCTGTTTACCCGCATAGTGTTCAAGTTTGCGGGTCATCTCCGGGATGTATTCGGCGGTAAATTCCAGCAGCGCTTCATACGTCAGTCGGGAGTCAATCCGAATGCGATCCAACGCGGCACCCGCAAAATCACGCAAAATTCGCTGGGCGAGAGCCACTTCACCATAGAGCTTACATTTGGTCTGGTTGCGCTTTTTGCGCTCCATCACCTTGCCCCACAGACGCTTCAGGAACGCCGCATCCTGCGAGAGCTCTTCTTCACCGACGCCTTCCGCAGCGGTACGAATGATGAAACCACCGTCATCATCACAATACTCGGCGACCGTTTTCTTTAAGCGCTCGCGTTCCGCTTCGCTCTCAATCCGCTGTGACACGCCGACGTGCGATGCACCGGGCATAAACACCAGATAGCGTGACGGCAGCGTGATATCCGTCGTCAGACGTGCGCCTTTGGTTCCTAGCGGGTCTTTGACCACCTGCACCATGAGATCCTGCCCCTGGCGCACCAGTTCAGCGATATCACGGACGTGAAAATTCTTCTGTTCATCACCGGCAACGCATTCGGTGTGCGGCATGATATCGGACGCGTGCAGGAATGCCGCTTTATCCAGACCGATATCCACAAACGCCGCCTGCATACCCGGCAGGACGCGACTCACGCGGCCTTTATAAATGTTGCCAACAATGCCGCGCTTCGCATCACGCTCAATATGAATTTCTTGCAGAATGCCGCCGTCGATATAGGCAACGCGCGTTTCTGACGGTGTAACGTTTACCAGTAACTCAGCAGTCATTTTTTCCTCTTGCACTCCGCAATGCAGCAAAATTACTGAATAACTCATGGGTTTCTACCAGCGGCAGCCCAACCACCGCGTAATAGCTCCCGTTAAGCGACCGGACAAAGCATCCACCTTTGCCCTGAATACCGTAAGCCCCGGCTTTATCCATCGGTTCGCCGCTGGCGATATACCGTTCGATATCCTGCTGCGAGAGCGAACGGAAAACGACATCGGTTACCACCAGACAGCTCAATACATCGTCTTTATCTGCCAGCGCGACGGCTGTCATCACCTGATGTGGTTTCCCAGACAGCTGACTCAGCATCTCTGCCGCATGGGCTTCATCCTGTGGTTTTTCCAATACCTGACCGTTCAGTACCACAATGGTGTCGGCACCCAGAACCGGCAAATCAGACGGTGCCGCTACGACACCCGCAGCCGCTTTCTCATGCGCCAGACGCCGGACATAAGCGTCCGCCGCCTCCTCCGGTAACCGCTGTTCTTCCACCGCGACATTCAGTACAGAAAAAGGAATATCGAGCTGCGTGAGCAGTTCGCGACGACGAGGAGAAGCGGAGGCCAGATAAAGCTGAGTCATGAATCACCTTATTGCACAGTAAACTGACGACGAATTTTACGCATCAGCAGGAACAGCCACGGCCAGAGTACGCCATCAACGACGCTATTCCAGAATGTTTCCGGTCGGAAAGAGACATTAATAACTAAAAATTCTGCCCAGAATACCGTGAGGTCCATCAGCAGCGACAACAACATGACGATTAACGCCTGCTGCCATAGCGCCATATTTCGGAATAACTGGAATTTAAAGGCGACCAGATAAGCAATAATGCTCAGCGCCAGCGCCCGTACTCCCAGTGTAGACCCAAGAATCAGGTCCATAATCAGACCTAATATAAATCCTGTGCCGACATTCACCCGATGTGGCAATGCCATCACCCAGTAAATGAGAAACAGCGTCAGCCAGGAGGGGCGAAACATGTAGATTTCATCCGGCCACGGCATTATCTGCAAAACCATAGCGATCAGAAAAGAAAGCCAGATAATCCAGTTGCCATGCCTGCGATAACGATTCATTGGCGGCCTCTTTGCGGCTCGGCGGTGGGCGCCGCGGTATCAGGAGGGAGCGGCGGTCCCATGTCGTCAGGCGACGGTAAAACCTGCGGCATCATCTGCATCAGACGCTCATTGGCAACCCGATGGACTTCCGCTGGCGGCAGCGCCGTATTGGAGTTGTTTTCCACGCCCCACAGTAAGAGCAGATAGCGCAGACGCTGTAGCCCCGCAGTCGGACGTGCCTGAATAATCGTATAGGCTCGCTGTGTATCGGCCTTGACCGATGACACAACGCCAACGGGATACCCTTCGGGGAAACGACCGCCCAGACCCGATGTGACCAGCACGTCACCCACTCGGATATCGGTATTGTTAGGCAAGTGTTCGAGTTGCAGATCGTCGGCGCAGCCATTGCCGGCGGCAATCACGCGGATATCATTGCGTAGCACCTGAATCGGCAACGCGTGGGAAACATCACAAATCAACAAAACCCGGCTGGTAAACTGACCAACCGCCACAACCTGACCCACCACGCCTTTATCACTGATGACCGGTTGCCCTTCATACACGCCGTTCGCCTGACCTTTATCAATCACTACCTGATCGCTATAAGGGTCGGTTCCAGCGGACATCACCTGCGTTACCATTTTCTGCTCATCCTGGCGCAGTGGCGAGCCAAGCAGTTCACGTAAGCGCGCATTTTCCTGCTTGAACTGGCCTAGCAGCAACAGGTCACTGTTTTTCATCAACAGTTCCTGACGCAGCGCGGTATTTTCAAGGCTTAATTGCTCACGAGTTGCCAGTGAGGCAGACATATTGTCCAGAACCTGACGGGGCCCATTCGCCAGAAAATAGAATGGACTGACGGTGGTGTCCATGTACGTTCTGATTTTGACGAACGAACCGAGCCGACTGTCCGCAACGATCACGACAATCGCGGTAACGACAGCAAGAAAAAGTCGTAATTGCAGGGAAGGCCCCCTGCTAAAAAGCGGCTTCATAAAATTTGCGTATTCCTCGACAGCAACCTCAAATCGCACCTGGCGATTTTTAACGTCACAAAGCGGTGCCCCGTAGGGCGAATTTCATTGCTCAGGCAAATAAAAAAGGGGTAACCACGAAAGATGAAAAACGCAGGCGTTCATCCATCCGGTCCCCCCTTTTCCAAACAGGATTACTCCTCGCTGAACAAATCGCCACCGTGCATGTCGATCATTTCCAGCGCCTTGCCACCGCCACGGGCGACACAGGTCAGCGGATCTTCAGCCACCACAACCGGAATACCGGTTTCTTCCATCAGCAAACGATCCAGGTTACGCAGCAGCGCACCGCCGCCGGTTAACACCATACCGCGCTCGGAAATGTCGGAGGCCAGTTCCGGTGGACACTGTTCCAACGCCGCCATGACCGCGCTGACGATACCCGTCAACGGCTCTTGCAGCGCTTCCAGAATTTCGTTGGAGTTCAGCGTGAACCCACGCGGTACACCTTCAGCAAGGTTACGGCCGCGCACTTCAATCTCAAGCACTTCATCGCCCGGATAAGCGGAGCCGATTTCATGCTTGATACGTTCTGCCGTTGCTTCACCAATCAGTGAACCGTAGTTACGACGAACGTAGTTGATGATCGCTTCATCAAAGCGGTCACCACCAATACGTACAGAAGAGGAGTACACCACGCCGTTCAGCGAGATCACCGCGACTTCCGTGGTACCACCACCGATGTCCACCACCATGGAACCGGTCGCTTCGGATACTGGCATGCCAGCACCAATCGCAGCCGCCATCGGCTCTTCGATCAGGAACACTTCACGGGCACCGGCACCCAGCGCGGATTCGCGAATGGCACGACGCTCAACCTGCGTTGCGCCTACTGGTACACATACCAGCACACGCGGGCTCGGACGCATAAAGCTGTCGCTATGCACTTGCTTGATGAAGTGCTGCAACATTTTTTCTGTGACCTGGAAATCGGCAATCACACCGTCTTTCATCGGGCGAATCGCCACGATATTCCCAGGCGTTCTGCCCAGCATCTGCTTAGCGTCATGGCCGACTGCCGCCACGCTCTTTTGAGAACCGGCACGATCCTGACGAATCGCAACCACAGAGGGTTCATTCAGTATGATGCCCTGCCCTTTAACATAAATCAGGGTATTGGCGGTACCCAGGTCGATGGACAAGTCGTTGGAAAACATGCCACGAAATTTCTTAAACATAACTAAAGGATAATCCTGCAAGCTGGGGGCGAAAAATAAATCCGCCTACTTTACCAACCACACGAAGCAGCGACAAGGCACGAAAAGGCTCTGCTTCGGTGAAAAATAAGTCTGAGTTGCGCACGTCGGCGTCAGGGAGAAGGCACAACATGCTTTCTCCTCAGGCGGCAAGGCATCTTACCACTGTCCACCCGACAGAATTGCGCTAACACAGGACATAAAATCTAACATTTAATCGGATTGCCGCTAACGTAAGCACACACTAACCGATTTAACAACCGCCTCATTCTACGTCAATTTGAACGGGACGTTTATATTAAACACGATGCCGCGGTGAATATTTTTTCAGCTCATCCGTTACAGGGACTGATGCGGCAAAAAAATCGCCTTGCCCACCATAAACTCCCTTGCCCAACAGCATCCGCCACTCCTCTTTGGTTCGCACGCCAGCGGCAAACACCCGCGTTTGCGTCCCTTTACAGGCCTCGGTCAGGCTTTGTACAAACAGCTGATTTTCCGGACGGCGCTCAAGACTGCGGACCAAACCAGGATGAAGCTTGATGATCTCCACGGGGAGTGACTTGATATACGTCGTACTCACCAGCGTCAACCCCGCTTGCGTCACCGCCAGGCGACAGCCTAATCCCAGGATCAAATTGAGAACCGGGCGCAGGCGGCCGATATATTGACAGACATCTGCCTCTGCAAGTTCAAATAAAATGCGCTGACGCTGCGTTTTCGGACATTGCAGCAACATTTCTTTTAGCCAGCGCAGGAAAGGCTTTTGCAAAAGTGAGTCCACACTTACCGGTAAAGCCAGTGTTTCTCCCGGCCAGCTCGCTGACAGATCAATAATTCGTGCTACCAGCTGACGATCATAGCTGGCTGCCAGTCCCAGTTGTTGAACCAGCGGCATATACTCCGCCGCGAGCAGTTCCTGTTCCCCGTCATAAATCCGACTCATCATTTCGCGATGATGTACCACGCCCTCTTTTGTCACCGCAGGTTTCTGATACAGCCGTGGGCCACCGCGCGCTAGCGTCTGTTCCAGCAAGGTCCGCCATTTCACACTGCCGCGCCCTTTGTCAGGCACCTGCCTGTCAAACACGCACCAACTATTACCGCCCTGCAACACCGCATTGCGCGTCGCGTCTTCCACACTTTCCATCACCTGCTCGGCGCTTTGCCCGCCGCGATAGGCACAAATACCAATGTGGAGAACGTCCTCGCGATCGATCAACGGACAGGCGGGGAGAATATCGATAGACTTCACCAGTTGCGTGGCAATCGCAGTGGCTTCCTTTAGCGTGCTGTGGGGGAGCAATACGGTGAAATCGCTGCTGAAATAACGCGCCAGCAGCGCAGAGGGATAGCGCATGACAAACGTCGATAGCAGGTTGACCAGCGTGAACCGGTAATCCTGAAGCGCGCTGGTATAGCCATGCGTTTCTTGCAAAGTTTCAAAATCAGGCACGCGAATCATCATGACGACGCCGTGCGTCCCCACTTCTTCGCCATCTTCCAGCTGTGTGGTCAATTGATTATCAAAAAAAAGACGATTACTCAGCCCGGTTTCAGCATCCTGCGCGGCGAAAGCACGAATTAACGTATCAACCCGCCCGCGTTCCTCACGCGCTTCCACTAAATCAGACAGCAGTTGATCGAGCGCCCCGCTGGTCTTAACTGGCCATTCACGTACCGAGCCCTGCATAACCGATTCTCGCTCGCCCTTGAGAATACGCTGTGCGCGTTTTTCCAACTCTTCCTGTCCGGCAGCCTGCCGACGCAGCCAGCGAATGGAAAAGTACAGCATGAGGAGCATCAGGCCTGCGGCCAGCAACACCGATAGCGTCGACACCACGAAACGCGGTAAACCAATCAGCGGGTCGACATATTTTAAGGCGATCGTCATGTTCAAATGATGCATCAGCGGAAACTCGACCTCATGATAGAGATGCGTGCGTTCCCAGCCGGCCTCGGGCAGCTGTATTGAATAGAGGGTCGAATCGTTATCCTGAATATCCAACGCCACAATGCCTGCCGTTTTCATCATTCCCGGCAGCCAATATTGAATATTTTCGGGCGATTGCACTAATAGCGCCTGATCGATACTGGCCGTGACCTCGCGTAGCTGCTGCTCGGTTCGCAACTGGCTATAATAACAGAGGCTAAATATGCTACTGAAAAGCATAAGAAAAATGGCGAGAACCGTCAGCAATACTATGAGTATCGAGAACCTGGTCGTAAATCCCATCCCTGCGTCCTATTCCAAATAATTGTTATTTCTGCGAGTTTGTTGTTTTTTATCAGTTCGCATAGGCCAGCAACATAGTACCTTTTTTAACAAACAGTACCTTATTAACAAAGAGTACCTGTAATAACTATACCCTAAATAATTCGAGTTGCAGGAAGGCGGCGAGCGAGGGCATCCCGATGAGCTTACTCAAGTAAGTGATTCGGGTAACTAAGCGACGCCAACGCACATGCGGCTTGAAGAATGACGGGTATATAGTCGTTAATGACTTCCCCATTTTAATCCTGCCACAGGAGATAGCCCATGCAGGCTTTAGTTCTTGAACAGTCAGACGGACTGACCCACGCTCAGATTCGCGAGATTGACGCCGAGCAGCTTCCCACCGGGGATGTAACTGTCGATATCAACTGGTCCGGCATTAACTATAAAGATGCGCTTGCCATTACCGGCAAAGGTAAAATTATCCGTAACTTCCCAATGGTTCCTGGAATCGACTTCGCCGGAACCGTACGCCACAGCGACAGCGATCGGTTTAGCGTCGGCCAGCCTGTTATCCTGACTGGTTGGGGCGTGGGTGAAAACCACTGGGGCGGATTGGCGCAACAGGCACGCGTGAAGAGCGATTGGCTGGTGCCACTGCCCGCATCGCTGGATGCGCGTAAGGCCATGATTCTTGGCACAGCAGGCTTTACCGCGATGCTGTGCGTGATGGCGCTGGAAGACGGTGGCATCACGCCGGAAAGCGGCGACATTATTGTGACGGGTGCCAGCGGCGGCGTCGGCAGCACAGCAGTTGCCCTGCTTGCAGAGCTAGGTTATCAGGTCACTGCCGTCAGCGGCCGTGCTGACAACACCGATTACCTGAAGAAACTGGGCGCCAAACAGGTGTTGGATCGCAGCGAATTCAGCGGAAGCCCTCGTCCGCTGGAGAAACAACGTTGGGCTGGCGCGGTGGATACTGTCGGCGATAACGTACTGGCGACGCTGCTAGCGCAGATGGATTACAACGCAACGGTCGCCGCGTGCGGTCTGGCTGGCGGTGTTGCGCTGCCGACTACCGTGATGCCATTTATTTTACGCAATGTTCGCCTGCAAGGCGTGGATTCCGTGATGGCACCGCTGGATCGTCGTCAGCAAGCATGGGAGCGTCTGGCTACCATTCTGCCTGAGTCGTTCTATCAGCAGGTGACGCAGGAAATCGGGTTGGAAGAGGTCCCTGCTGTCGCTGCCGCACTGCTGGAAAACAAAGTCACTGGCCGCACGCTGGTGAAAATCAGCTAACGTATTTCGTTGATGCACCAATTTACGGAACGAAAACGATGATAATGGAATAGAAGAGTAAAGCGTCCGCGACAGGGACAAAGGTGTCAGGAACGCCTTTGAGCGTCGCTTGCGACGGCCCTGAAAGGGTGAATCTCAGGGATGAGATTCATATCTGCGCGGCTCGAGCGTACATGGATGTATTTACAGCGTCTTTACGATCTATCCATTATCATCGCTCAACGCATTATCAGTAATCTCGAGCGCTGTTACACCCTGCAAAAAAGTATTTCATCTCTCCTACCGCGGTTTCTACCGCAATTCATCTATACTCGTCATACTTCAAGCTGCATATGCGTTGGCTGCGTTCACTCACCCGAATCACTTACTTAAGTAAGCTCATCGGGATTCCCTCGCTTGCCGCCTTCCTGCAACTCGAATTATTTAGAGTATGTAACTAATTGAACGGTAAGCATTAACAACGCCATTTTTCGTCAACAATAATAATGACCGGCGGGAGTTCACATGCAAAAACATCGCAAGTTCACGGAAGCCGACGTTACCCCGGAATCCCTCTTCTATCAGCGTCGGCGCGTCTTAAAAGCGCTGGGTATTTCCGCTGCGGCGCTCTCACTGCCGTTTTCTGCACAGGCTGACCTGTTGGCCTGGTTTAAAGGCGGTGATAAACCGAAAGCGCCGCCGGGTAAACCGCTCACATTTAGCCAGCCTGCCGACTGGAAACTCGATCTGCCGCTCACGCCGGAAGATAAGGTCACAGGTTATAACAACTTCTATGAGTTCGGGTTGGATAAAGCCGATCCGGCAGCCAATGCGGGCGGGCTAAAAACCGAAGGCTGGACCGTCAAAATAGACGGCGATGTCACCAAACCCCTCACGCTGGATATCGACGATTTGCTCAAACGCTTTCCGCTGGAAGAACGGATCTACCGTTTCCGCTGCGTCGAAGCGTGGTCAATGGTGATTCCGTGGGTCGGGTTTGAGTTAGCCAAGCTGATTAAATACGCCGAACCCACCAGCAATGCCCGCTACGTAGCGTTTCAGACGCTTTACGACCCGGAACAGATGCCGGGACAAAAAGATCGCTTCATGGGCGGCGGGCTGGATTACCCCTATGTAGAAGGGCTGCGGCTGGATGAAGCCATGAACCCGTTGGCGCTGCTGGCCGTCGGCGTTTACGGCAAAACGTTACCGCCACAGAATGGTGCGCCCATCCGGTTAGTCACACCGTGGAAATATGGCTTCAAGAACATCAAATCTATCGTACATATCCGGTTGACTCGCGAGCAGCCCCCGTGCACATGGAATCTGGCGGCACCGGATGAATATGGCTTCTATGCCAACGTTAACCCGCATGTGGATCACCCGCGCTGGTCGCAAGCGACAGAACGCGTCATCGGTTCCGGCGGGCTCCTTAACGTTGAGCGTCAACCCACGCTGTTGTTCAACGGTTATGCCGATGAGGTCGCCTCGCTGTATCGCGGTCTGAATCTGCGCGATAATTTTTAGTTAACAACACAAAACGTCTCGCCAATAACACCTTGTCAGGATAGGAATCCACATCAGCATGAGACTGACGTTACAACACATTACCCGGTTAAAAGTGCTACTCCATCTGGCTGGTTTTCTGCCGCTGCTGTGGCTGATATTGTCCGTTGACCAAGGGTGGTTCAGTGCCGACCCGGCCAAAGATATCCAGCACTTTACCGGAAGAATGGCGCTGAAATTGCTGCTGGCGACGCTACTGGTTACACCACTAGCGCGCTACGGCAAACAGCCGCTGCTTATTCGCTGCCGACGCCTCCTCGGGCTGTGGTGCTTTTTCTGGGCGACGTTACATCTGGTGAGCTATGCGCTACTGGAACTGGGTCTGGATCATTTGGCGCTGCTGGGCAAAGAGCTGATATCCCGACCGTATTTAACGTTGGGAATCATAAGCTGGTTGATTTTGCTGGCGCTGGCGGTGACGTCACCACAGATAATGATGCGCAAGTTGGGATCGCAATGGCAAAAACTGCATAATTTCGTCTATTTAGTCGCCATCCTTGCGCCTATCCACTATCTTTGGTCAGTTAAAACGCTCTCACCGCAGCCTATTTTGTATGCGCTCGCGGCGCTGATATTGCTGCTGTTTCGTTATAAGAAATTTCGCCAATGGTGGCGCTAAACGCCGCAGCGACACGGGAAAAGCCGGTGACGGACCGCAGTGAGATTCACGCCTTCTCACGGTCTGGCGCAGGAATATCTCCGCAGATAAGACCAGTATTTAGCTGCGAATTGCCACGATATGGTTATAATGCACGACTTTAATTTCTCGGGCCGGACAATTTGCGTCACGAAAGGTGACAAACGAATAGCTTCGCGCTATTTTGTGCGACACCAAGTCAATCGCGGGAGATAGCAGCACAATGGCAGAAAAGTTTCACATTTTGCTCTTGAACGGTCCAAACCTGAATCTGCTAGGAACCCGAGAGCCCGACAAATACGGTAAGACGACGTTAGCAGACATTGTCAGCGAACTGGAAACACAGGCGCAGGCATTGAACGTGGAGTTTTCCCATCTGCAATCCAATGCGGAACATGTCCTGATCGATACCATCCATCAGGCCAGAGGAAACACCGACTTCATTCTGATTAACCCGGCGGCATTTACCCACACCAGCGTTGCGCTGCGTGATGCCTTGCTGGCTGTCGCGATTCCGTTTATCGAAATTCATCTGTCCAACGTGCACGCACGTGAGCCTTTTCGTCATCATTCCTACCTTTCTGATGTTGCGGTAGGCGTGATATGTGGCCTGGGGGCAGATGGTTATCAGTATGCTTTACAGACGGCGGTAAAACGCCTGTCAACTTCCAATTAAACAAAAGAGTACGGAACCACATCCATGGATATTCGTAAAATCAAAAAACTGATCGAACTGGTTGAAGAGTCCGGCATCGCCGAACTGGAAATTTCTGAAGGTGAAGAATCAGTACGTATCAGTCGTGCCCCAGCAGCGGTTAACTACCCGATGATGCAACAGGCTTACGCTACGCCGATGATGCAGCCACAGCCTGCACTGGCAGCCGCCGTTGCACCAGCGCCAGTGGAAGCTGCAGCAGCACCGGCTGCCATCAGTGGACACATCGTTCGTTCTCCAATGGTTGGAACCTTCTATCGCACCCCAAGCCCGGATGCTAAAGCCTTCGTGGAAGTGGGTCAGCACGTCAATGTTGGCGATACCCTGTGCATCGTCGAAGCCATGAAAATGATGAACCAGATCGAAGCCGACAAATCAGGCGTGGTTAAAGCCATCCTGGTCGAAAGCGGTCAGCCGGTTGAATTTGACGAGCCACTGGTTGTCATCGAATAACGAGGCTTATCATGCTAGATAAAATCGTTATCGCTAACCGCGGAGAGATTGCGCTGCGTATTTTGCGTGCCTGTAAAGAACTGGGCATCAAAACCGTCGCCGTTCACTCCAGTGCGGATCGCGATTTGAAACACGTATTGCTGGCGGACGAAACCGTGTGTATCGGCCCGGCGCCGTCGACAAAAAGCTATCTGAATATCCCAGCGATTATTTCCGCTGCGGAAATCACGGGTGCCGTCGCGATTCACCCTGGCTACGGTTTCCTGTCCGAAAATGCGGATTTTGCCGAGCAGGTTGAACGCTCTGGCTTTATCTTCATCGGCCCACGCGCAGAAACCATTCGTCTGATGGGCGACAAGGTGTCAGCCATCACCGCCATGAAAAAAGCGGGTGTTCCAACCGTACCCGGTTCTGATGGCCCTCTGACCGACGACATGGACGCTAACCGTGTTCATGCAAAACGCATCGGCTATCCGGTCATCATCAAAGCCTCTGGCGGCGGCGGTGGTCGTGGTATGCGTGTAGTGCGCAGCGACAAAGAGCTGGAACAATCCATCAACATGACCCGTGCGGAAGCCAAAGCGGCTTTCAACAACGACATGGTTTACATGGAAAAATATCTGGAAAACCCACGTCACGTGGAAATTCAGATTCTGGCTGATGGTCAGGGCCACGCCGTCTATCTGGCCGAGCGTGACTGTTCCATGCAGCGCCGCCACCAGAAAGTGGTGGAAGAAGCGCCAGCACCGGGCATTACGGACGAGCTGCGCCGCAATATCGGCGATCGCTGCGCCAAAGCCTGTGTCGATATCAACTATCGTGGTGCGGGTACGTTTGAGTTCCTGTACGAAAACGGTGAGTTCTACTTCATTGAAATGAACACCCGTATTCAGGTGGAGCATCCGGTAACCGAAATGATTACCGGCGTGGATCTGATCAAAGAGCAGTTGCGCATCGCTGCCGGTCTGCCACTGTCCATCAAGCAGAAAGACGTCAAGGTTCGCGGTCATGCGGTGGAATGCCGTATCAACGCGGAAGATCCGAACACGTTCCTGCCAAGCCCGGGTAAAATCACGCGTTTCCACGCGCCGGGCGGCTTTGGTGTCCGTTGGGAATCGCATATTTACGCCGGTTATACCGTACCGCCGTATTACGATTCCATGATCGGCAAGCTGATCACCTACGGCGAAACGCGCGAAATTGCGATTTCTCGTATGAAGAACGCGCTGGCTGAACTGATCATCGATGGCATCAAAACCAACATCGAACTTCAGATGAAGATCATGAGCGACGAAAACTTCCAGAGAGGTGGCACCAACATCCACTATCTGGAGAAGAAACTCGGCTTGCAGTAAACACTGCGCAATCGAGTCAAAAGGCCAGCTTATGCTGGCCTTTGTTATTTATGCCTCCGAGTCGTCATGCCGTTCGCAAGCGCTGACTAGCACAAGCAAACGAGGTAGGATACATCGTCTTTTTTAGGATGAGATGGTGGTTGCAGAGTGACAAGACAATCCGATTTTGATTTCTCGTGCAGACCATTAATTCCGTACGCACACAACTATAATCACGGAGATTATGAAAGCTGGCACACTCACAGTTGCGCTCAGTTGATTCATACGCTTAGCGGGGTTATTCGGGTTGAAACCCAACAGGGAATCTGGGTGGTTCCACCCTCGCGTGGGGTATGGATACCCGCAGATATTCCACATGCCTTACATATTGTGGGTGAAGTTAAGGCCAGAGTACTTTTTGTCGAACCGCTTGCCAGAGCAGATCTCCCTGTTATCTGTCAGGTCGTGGGGATCACACCTTTATTACGAGAACTCATCGTCGATGTCCTGAAACTTCCCGCTAATTATGAGCCAGGAAGTCGGACCGAACGTATTTATGAACTGATCCTTGATGAAATACGTTTGATGAATACGCTTCCTTTTTGTCTTCCTGAGCCGATTTCTGAGCGCCTGAAATTATTATGCAATGCCGTCCGTCAGGCCCCCTATGAGGCCTGGACTGTGGCCAACGCTGCCGGGCAAGCCAATGTCAGCGTAAGAACGCTCAGCCGACATTTTTATCAGCAAACAGGTATGCAATTCAGTGAGTGGGTTCGTCGTGCACGTTTGCTGATTGCGCTAACGCGTCTGGCACAGGGCGAACAAGTCACCCGAGTGGCGCTGGATTTAGGCTATGCCAACCCGGGAGCTTTCACTGCCATGTTTCGCAGAGTCATGGGCGTGACACCCGGCAATTACTTCAACCCATAATCAAACGCCCTGCGGCATTCAACATCGCTTGCAAAGAGGCTCGGGTCACATCGCTGTCAATGCTGACACCCCATGCACATTCACCCGCATGGTTCTGACAGCACACATAAGCCACAGAACGGCTGTCACTACGCTGACCTAACGTGTGTTCCTGATAGCTCACAATATTAAGGTCTGCTTTCACCTCTCGGCAGAGAGCCGTCATGCCCGCAGAGAGAAAACCGTTTCCTGCACCCTTCAAACTCAGTCTTTTCTCACGGAAAATGATGTCAGCTGACAGCGTTGTGTTCTGCCCAAGCTGATTATCGCAGGTATATTTAGTTAACCGAATCAGCGGTAATTCGACTAAACCATAAGCCTCACGAAATAGCATCCAGACAGCCATCTGCGACATCTCTTTCCCCTCAGATTCAGACGCTTTCTGTACCAGCAGACTGAATGCCTTCTGAAGTTGACGAGGCAAGATGAGGCCATGGTTTTGCTCAAGCAGCCAGGCAGCACCGCTTTTTCCTGACTGGCTGTTTACGCGGATAACGGCTTCATAATTGCAACCGATGTCTTCCGGATCGAGCGGAAGATAGGGAATTTCCCATAATGGCGAGGCCGAACGCTGTCGTGCTGCAAACCCTTTTTTAATCGCATCTTGATGCGAACCGGAAAAAGCCGTAAAAGCGAGTTCTCCGGCATAAGGATGACGTGGTGCGACGGGGAGTTGATTACACTCCTCAACCACTTCCACCACCTTCTTCATGTGGCTGAAATCGAGTTCAGGGGAGACTCCCTGCGTGTAAAGATTAAGCGCCAGCGTCACTAAGTCGACATTACCGGTACGCTCTCCATTACCAAACAGGCAGCCCTCAACTCTTTCAGCGCCAGCCAGTAAAGCAAGTTCCGCGCAGGCAATGCCTGTACCGCGGTCATTATGCGGATGCACACTGATACAGACCTTATCTCTACGGGAAAAATGTCGGCAAAAATATTCTATCTGATCGGCATACACATTGGGCGTGTTGACCTCAACGGTCGCGGGAAGGTTGATGATCATGGGGCGGCACGCATCAGGCTCCCAGACATCGGCGACAGCCTCGCAAATCTGAAGCGCGAAATCTGGCTCGGTAAAGCAGAACGTTTCCGGTGAATATTGAAAGGTCCAGTCAGTCTCTTGCGCCTCAGCACATAGCTGACGGATCTGCTTCGTCGCATTGACCGCAAGCTGAATAATTTCATCACGTGTCTGACGGAACACCACCTCCCTGAAAACCGGTGCAGTCGCGTTGTATAAATGAACGGTGGCGCGATGTACACCGCTCAGCGATTCAAAGGTACGCGCAATCAAATCTTCTCGCGCCTGCGTTAACACCTGAATCGTCACATTCTGCGGAATACGCTTTTCTTCGATCAATAAGCGAACAAAATTAAAATCAGTTTGGGAAGCAGACGGAAAAGCGACCTCAATCTCTCTGAATCCGCAGGCAATCAGCAGATCCCAAAATTTCAGTTTACGCATTTCATTCATCGGCTCAGCAAGCGCCTGATTACCGTCCCGTAAATCGGTGGAAAGCCAACGTGGGGGCTGAGTTAATGTCTTGTCAGGCCATTGCCGATCTTTTAGACCAATCGGTGGATACGCTTTGTATTTCGATGAAGGGTTATTCAACATGATCGGGCTCCTTTTAATGGAACCCCAGTGTTATCCAGAGAGCCATGAGCACGCTCATCCGAAGGTGACAACTAATGACGCAAAAGTGACAATCATTAAACCGTTCGGCTCCTTTTCCGCGTTTTCACTCTGAAAAACCGTCATGTTCACTCCCTATTGGCGCTCGGAGTAAAATGTTCTCGTGTCAAATAATGCGTACCCCACGGCTGGCCTTCGGTGAGGGACAGAGCATCTCTCATTTCATACCAATGAGCTTACTTAAATAAGTCATTCGGATGAATGAAGAATCATCCAGATCACATTTCCGGCGATAGTTGATGTGGGTCATTTGAGCTGAAAAATAAGATATGTTTTACGCGGGGACACATCGAAGGGAGAAAACATTTACGACAAAAAAAGCATTTTCGATAAAAAATAAGCCGATAAACCCTTATAGGTCGGTTGTTTATCGGCTGGGGCGGTATAATTCGCTAAAGAAATCGGCAATTATTTCCGGGTAGCCAGAATAATACTGGACGCTTTAACCAGCGCGATTAATTCGCTGCCCACATCAATATTCATCTCTTCCAGACTTTCATTGGTCACGGTTGAGGTCAGCGTCAACCCACCCGCAGTCACCAGTTGCACCGTCGAGTTGACGGCACCTTTCGTAACAGAACTCACCTTACCGTGAAACTGATTGCGGGCAGAAAAATTCAAACCACATTCGGCGGATGCCAGAATGACCCAAGGGGCTTTCACCAACGCAATGGCCAGCTTGCCAACGGAAAGGTCCATAGACTGACAGCTGGCTCGTGTAATCACCGTCGTTAACTTATCCCCACTTTCCAGGGTCAATGCGACTTCATTGTTTACCGCACCCTCAACAATGGAAGACACAACACCCGAAAGCTGATTTCTTGCTGAAACTGACATAACGACTCCTTTGGTTCATCTTTAACATAATAGTAACGACTAAATAATCCAGGCAGCAGGAAGTCACGACACGATAATTACCTGATGCACAACAGCGCCAATATCGTTGGCGCTATTATTATTTTCCTTTCGTATCGCAACTATTCCACGCTGGAATAACAGACGATAAATAATAGCCCTATAGTAAACGTTCTCCTGAGAAAATTATGCGATGCAGGGTGGGATCTCACTTTACTTATTGAAATAGAGAACTTATTTCGATTTTATTGATCTGAGCTTTATCTCCACTAACACTCAGTGAAAGACAATGACTATCTTTAATTATATCAATGAAATA
>NZ_JAUMIO010000026.1:0-54183 GCF_032905925.1 Pectobacterium sp. HCp5_1 | reverse complement strand
GGAGCATGCCGATCCAGAACTGGCGGCTGGCGATGAGCCGTTTTATTATCGAGTTCGGCGACCGCATTGAAGGTCACCTTTAATTAATAGGGGTGGCAGTTACACAGAATGATTTACAGGGTCACTATAAACGTTGATCTAAAAATGGGTGTCCAATTTTGGGGCAGACTATCATGCCTCCTATAAGGATTACTCTATAGTCGCTTCACTTCCCATATAACCTACCATTTCCTTGATCTTTTCCCAGTTACCCACATTGAGCTCTGTGTTGTCATCCCTAGGTGTGATAGATATAGTCTTCGTCTGAAAAGTCTATTCGATAAGTGTTGATGCCAAACGTGGTGTCAGAACTTTCGCTCCACCTGATCCGAGGCCAAAACATGAAATTATTGCCATGGCTATGTACTGCCGCTGCGCTCCTGCTGGCAGGATGCAGTAATCATAGTGAGAACACTGCCGCTACCCAGCAAAATGCCACGCAAAATGATGACACAAGCACCGTGGTGTTGCTGAAAAGCAGTTCGCCGGTTGACGTTAACTGTACGTTGATTGGTGGAACGATGGCGATCTCCCGGCAGCTTGATGGTGCGAGCGTGGGAGCCTGTCAGTTAGCCAACGGTAAGCGCTGTAGCGAACAATCGCTGATGAATGGAAGTTGCCCTGCAGGGTGAGTGTTGCGGCAGTCAGCACTGCCGCAGGAAAACTTAAGAGGTAACCAGATTTGCGCAAGGCGCGTTCTGGCTGATGTCTTTCAGGTTCTGTAGCGTGGTTTGGGAAATGCTGATTAGCGCTTCTTCCGTCAGGAACGCCTGATGCCCGGTAAATAGCACGTTGTGGCACGCGGATAAGCGGCGGAAAATATCGTCCTGAATCACATCGTTGGATTTATCGGCAAAGAAGAGATCGCGCTCGTTTTCATAAACATCCATACCCAGCGCACCAATTTTCTGTTGCTTCAACGCGTCGATAGCGGCTTGTGAATCGATCAGTCCACCACGGCTGGTATTGACGATCATGACGCCGTTTTTCATTTGCGCAAAGGCCGCCTGATTCAGCAGATGATGATTCTCCGGCGTCAGCGGGCAGTGCAAGGAGATAACGTCCGCATTAGCATACAGCGTTTTTAGATCGACGTATTCCGCCCCTAATTCCAGGGCCTGCGGGTTTGGATAGGGATCGAAGGCCAGCAGGCGCATGCCAAAGCCTTTGAGGATGCGCATAGTGGCGATGCCGATTTTTCCGGTGCCGATAATACCCGCCGTCCGGTTGTGCATATTGAAGCCAATCAACCCTTCCAGAGAGAAGTTCGCGTCGCGAGTACGCTGATAGGCTCGGTGAATGCGGCGGTTAAGCGTCAGCATCAGGCCGACGGCGTGTTCGGCGACGGCTTCGGGGGAATACGCAGGAACGCGTACCACGCTGATACCCAGCTCCTTAGCGGCCTCCAAGTCGACATTGTTAAAGCCTGCACAGCGTAGCGCCAGCGTTTTAATGCCCAACGCAGCCAGTTCGGTTAACACTTCGCGCCCACCGTCATCGTTCACAAAGATGCAGACGGCCTGACAGCCCGCGGCGGTTTTCGCGGTGCGTGACGTCAGCATGAAATCAAAAAACTCCAGCTCATAGCCAAACTGCTGATTGACCTGCTCCAGATATTTACGGTCATACTGCTTAGTGCTGTAAATTGCCAGTTTCATTGATAGTTTCTCCGAAAAATCCTTAGGTTAAGCTATCAGAAAATCGGGCGGTGACAAACCGTTACCTGACTGACAGTAACGGTTTGAAATTGAGAGGCAAGAATAGCGTTAGAACGATGTTAGCGAGACGTGCTGAAAACTGACACAGCTTCGGACATCGTGGAGATCTGCTGTTCCAGGCTGTTAATGGCAGAACTGGAGTGCGTCGCCAAAATGGTGTTCTGACGCGTCAATTCATCAATGTTGTTCACCGCCGAGTTTATCTGCCCCAGCCCTTGCGATTGCTCTTGTGTCGCTAAGCTGATTTGATTCACAAGCTGCGTTACTTGCTGCACTTGAGTCAATATATGGTTCATCGACTTACTGGTGTTGCTGACCAGTTTATCACTGGTGTGGATGTTGGCGATCGTGGTGTCGATAATCGCCGCGATGTCTTTGGCGGCGACGGCGCTACGCTGTGCCAGAATACGGACTTCCCCCGCAACCACGGCGAAACTCTTACCCTGTTCTCCGGCGTGAGCGGCTTCTACGGCTGCATTAAGTGCCAGAATATTGGTCTGGAACGCCAGATTATCCAGTACGTTGATGATGTCGGTTATCTCGTTGCTGGAACGAGTCATGACCGCCATGGTGTCCGTGACCTGATTAACCGCTTTTTCACCCGCATCGACTGCCTGATTGGCATCGTTCGCACAGCGTGTTGCTAACTGTGAAGCAGACGCGTTACTTTGAATCGTCGCCGTCAGTTCTTCCATTGAGGATGCGGTAGATTGCAAGCTTTGTGCGGTATCTTCACAGCGCTGGCTCAGCGTGTAATTCCCAGAAGCAATTTCACCACAGGCGTGGCGGAGTTCGGTCAGCTTGCCGTTGACATCATCGACAAACGTGCGGAAATTCATGCCGGATTGATTCACGGCGCGTAATAACATGCCGACTTCATCCACGCGATTAAGGTGAAACGAGTTATCTGCCTGCCCAGATGCGGAGTTAATCGCCTGGCGTAGGATTTTTTCCAGAGGTTTTGCCAGATGTTGAACTAATAATTCACTGGTTACGATTGCGCCAGCAAGCAGCACCAAAGCAAAAATGAATAGCGGAGTCGTCTGTGGAAGAGTTGTAAGTAAGAAAAACAATGCCAATAGCATGAAAAGGAATATATAACTTCTTATCCGCCAACGTACGGGAATAACGTTAAATAAGCTAAGAAATTTTAGCGGGCCTTTATAAATTAACAATCCCTGAAAGAGTCGGTGGTTTTTTAATTTATTTTCATTCATTTGGCGATAAAGTGCTTCAGCCTGCCGAATATCTTCCGGTGGAACGCGCGTTCGTACCGACATATATCCTGTTATTTTTCCTTCTTTCATTAGGGGCGTCGTACTGGCTTTTACCCAGTAGTAATCGCCATTCTTGCGGCGATTTTTGACGACGGCCGTCCAGATTTTACCGGCCTCCAGCGTCTCCCACATGTCGGCAAACGCCTGCGGCGGCATATCCGGGTGGCGCACGATATTGTGAGGTTGGTGCAGAATTTCCTCAAAGTCGTAACCACTGGCATTAATAAAATCGTCATTGGCATAAGTGATATCGCTATCGATGGTGGTAACCGACATCAGCTTGGCTTTTTCATCTAATAAATACTGAATATCACTGACAGGAAAATTCTTACGCATTTATTGATCCTTTTAGTATAAACAAGCATAAATATGATGTTTTTAGATCTATTAGCGAACGGAAATTGATGGGCGCTATTTAATTAACGGCAATCTTCACGAAATACTTAGCGAGTAGACTTATATAGTCTTAATCGTGTTGTCCGTTATTTTTTCTTTAAAACATTAGTGCCTGAACCCAACTCGCTACCAGAACACGTACCGATGGCCAGAAGCATTCATTTGTTAAGTATATTATGACTCTGTGAATTTGCACTGTGGCCAACGCAGGTTGAAGAAAGAGAAAGAAGAAAGAGAAAAATGATAAGGAAACAGGGCGACGGACGCCGTGATAGGGGCGCCCGTGAAGATGAGATTAGCTAGCGGGAAAGGCTAAAGACAGAGGCGGCTTGTACCATACTCGAGATCTGCTGTTGCAGGTGATCGGTGGCCGAATGTGATTGACTAGCCAGCGCGGTATTCTGATGCGTGAGCTCATCAATACGGTTTACCGCTTCATTAATTTGCTCCAGCCCCTGAGATTGTTCCTGCGTTGCGAGGCTGATCTCATTCATCAAATTGGTGACGTGCTGAACCTGCAGCAGAATATTGCTCATGGATTTATGCGTGTGTGAAACCTGCTGTTCACCGGTACGAATACTATTCAGCGTTTCATCAATAATGGTCGAAATATCGCTGGAAGAAGAGGCGCTGCGCTGCGCCAACGAACGCACTTCACTGGCGACCACAGCAAAGCTCTTACCCTGTTCTCCTGCATGGGCAGCTTCAACAGCAGCGTTCACGGCCAGAATATTGGTCTGGAACGCGAGATTATCCATCACGCTGACGATATCCGTAATCCGTTCGCTGGAACGGGTGATCGTCTCCATCGTATCGGAGACCTGGCTGACAGCCTGCTCACCAGAGTTCACCGCCTGATTCACATCCTGCGTATAGCGTGAGGCCTGAAGCGAGGCTTCCGCATTGCTTTTTATTGTTGCAGTAAGCTGTTCCACGGAGGCGGCGGTTTGTTGCAGGCTTTCTTCCGTTTCCTCGCAGCACTGTGCCAAGGTATGGTTGCCTTGCGCGATTTCATTACAGGCGTTTTTCAGCTCGCTCAGATTGGTGTTCACATCGTCTACGAAGGTGCGGAAATTCATACCGGACTGGTTTACCGCCCGCATTAACATGCCAATTTCATCCACGCGATTAAGCTGCGTCAGGTTGTCCGCCTGCCCAGCGGCGGAACGCATGGCCTGAGCCAGAATTTGCTCGATAGGACGCGCAACATGGTGCACCAGGAGCTCGCCACTGACAAAGCAGCAGGCGATAAGCAGCGGGAAGAGTACAGAAGCGAATGCGGTTCCCGCCAGCAGGGAATAGGCGGCAATGAGCGGAATCAGGCTAAAGAGCAGAAAATAGCTGCGGATGCGCCAGCGTAGCGGCATGGTTTTAAAAAGACTCAGGATGCGTAATGGCCCCGTATAAATAAGCAGACCATGATGGAAGGTGCGATATTTCAGTTTACCTTCATTTGCACTGGCATAGAGTCCCTCGGCCTGACGAATTTCATCGGGTGAGGCGGCGGTCCGTACAGACATATAACCGCTAATTTCACCACCTTTTCTCAGCGGCGTGGTGCTGGATTTTACCCAGTAATGGTCGCCATTTTTGCACCGATTTTTCACAATTCCTGTCCAGATATTGCCTGCGCGCAGCGTTTTCCACATATCCGCGAAGGCTGCTGGTGGCATATCCGGGTGTCGGATAAGATTATGGGGCTGCCCCATTAGCTCATCAGCGGTATAACCACTGACATCAATAAAATCTTTGTTTGCGTAGGTAATGTGGCTTTCTGGCGTGGTGACCGACATGAGTCTGGTTTTTTCAGAAAGAGGGAGTTGGCGGTCGGTTACAGGGGTGTTATTACGCATAAAGCAGTCCTTGATATGCTGTGTCCGAATACTGATTTAACATGAGGCATACCCACGACAATAAATCAGCGGATAACGGTAATGGTTCAGGTCGCTCATTGCTTTTTTTAAGGCGGTCGGGCAGAAGGAGATAATCCTGATATCCACCCGTAAACGCTTTGTTCATGATGAGATAACGTGATTCATTACAAAATATAACCTCAATTAAACATTTTACCACGAAAGGGTAATGAGTACGTATGCACAATAGTAGTAAATGTGAGTTGGATGGTGCTGTTTGTTAACAAAAAGAGCGATTTGTGAATGAATAATCAGCAGAGTCATACAGGACGAATTTTTACCGCTATTGAACAGGATGATTAACTCGCGCTAATGATTAAAAAACGTCCACTTTCAATGGCTTTTCTGTTCGCCGTATTGCTGTTTCTTTCCTGGCGAGCACTGCCGCAGTGGCTACCGCGCTTTGCCAACATCTGGCTCCCGACGGAGATGTCTTTGACCGTGAATGGGACGCTTGGCTGGCAGGGCGGTGGGCTGCATAGCGCGGGGTTCAGTCTTATGGCCGGGGAGTGCACGCTCGTTGACGTACGGAATATGACGCTGCGTTGGCATAGCTGGCGATGGCATGTCGATATTGATGCCGTGACGTTAAACAGCGACTGCCTACAGCATGTGCCAGCAAGCAGCAGCACCGAGCCAGCGGCGCAGTTGGCGCAATGGCAGCAGCGATTGCCGGCTGCCGATATTCAGGTGAAGACGTTTACGCTACAGCCCTGGCAGGATTACGCTGGACAGGTGCGACTCAGCAGCGACGGCAAACGGCAACAGACGCTGGATTATCAGGGCGATCAACTGGCGTTTAAGGCAGAACTGAACGAGAAACGTCTGACCCTGCATGAGAGCATGCTCGCCACGCCAGCGGGGTTTGTGCGCCTGCAAGTCAGTGGTGAGATGGAACTGGCCGATACGCTGGATGCTGCACCGGTGCAGGGGCGGCTCACCGGAAAACTGGATTCAGGGCAAACGCCGGATCCGCTTTCGCTCCTGCTGGACTGGCATCATCAAGCGGGTGAGCTGGTACTGAATGCGGCGAATGATGAGACGCCGCTGATATCGCTGCAGTGGCAGTTGACGGATGAGGTCATTCAAGTGACTAACGGCGTCTGGCGCTGGCCTTATGCCGATCAGCCACTCTCCGGGCAGGTTGCTATGACATTACAGCATTGGCGACAAGGACTGGATGCCACCACGATTAACGCGCGGTTGAACATGCTGACGCAAGGGCATAATGGCAAGGCGAACGCCGTGTTGGTGCTGGGGCCGGGCAATATCGGCCTGCTCAACAGCGAATTACGCTTTCAGCTTACCGGGCAGGCAAATTTACCCGCACTTTCCCTGACGGCGACGCTGCCGGGGGTGTTGCAGGGCTCTATTCTCAATCCCGAACTTTCTCTTTTACCCGGAGCGCTGCTGCGTGCCTGGGGAACGCCTGCACCACAAATTTATCTTGAAGAGGCACGCTGGCCGTTGGCGGGCGTCCGAATCAGTGCGACGGGCGTGAATGGGCGACTACAGGCGATTGTGAAGGCGCGGGAAGCATACTGGGGACGTTTCAGCCTGCACCTTGACGGTCAGGCACAGGATTTCTGGCCGGATCAAGGGCAGTGGCAATGGCGTTATTGGGGTAATGGCCAGCTACCGCCGCTGAAAGGTGAGTGGGACGTGGCCGGCCGAGGCCAGTGGCAGGATACCCTGATTGAAGTCACCCAACTGTCGAGCGGTTTGGATCAGCTAGGCTATGGCATTGTGACGGTGCATCAGCCCCGTCTGACGATCACTGAGCCGATCCGCTGGCAGCGTGCCCGTTCAGGTGAACATTTTCAAGGCGCGCTGCAACTGGCTTCCGAACGGGCGCACTTCAGCAACGGGGGCTACTTGCCACCTTCGTTACTAACGCTGGCGATGCAGGGGCGTAGCCCGGATGATTTCCAGCTACAGGGGCAGTTACAGGCTGAGGATATCGGGCCAGTCAGGCTGCGCGGCCGCTGGGATGGGGAGCGATTGCGCGGGGGCGCGTGGTGGCCGACACAGCCGCTTAAGGTGTTTCAGCCTCTGCTTTCTCCGTTGTTAAAAATGAACATCCGCGCCGGACAGTTTTACGCACAGGCGGCATTCTCGGCCGCACGTAAAGAAGGATTCAGCGCGGGCGGACATTGGGTCGTGAAAAATGGCGGACTGTGGTTACAGGATGGTGAAGTTAGCGGCGTCAACTTTGTCCTGCCTTACCGCCTGAAAGATCAGCGTTGGCAATTGGGCGTCAAGCAGCCTGTTGCGCTGCGAATTGACGTGCTGGATAACCTGTTTCGGATGAGCAATATCCGCGTCGATCTCCAGGGGTTTTACCCGTACAGTGAACGACGACCGCTGGTTATGTCTCAGGCTGATATGGATGTATTAGATGGGCATATTGGCCTGTCCACGCTGCGTTGGCCACAGCGGGAACCCGCGCTGTTCACCGTGAAGAGTGTGGATCTCAGCGAGCTCATGACGGTGCTGAAGCAAAAGCAATTTGCCCTGTCTGGGCGCGTGAGCGGCACGCTTCCGCTGAATTTTAATCACCCGACCACGTTGATTGAAGGTGGACGTATTACCAATGATGGATTCCTGACGCTACGGCTGGATAACCAACTGGCTGATGAGCTAGCGAGTAAAAATCTGGCAGGCGGGGCGACGATTGGGTGGCTGCGCTATCTGGAGATTGGGCGTTCCTATGCCACGCTTGACCTGAATAATCAGGGCGAATTGACATTAACGTCGCAGGTGCAGGGGAAAAACCCGCAGCTCAGCGCGAAACGCCAGGTGATTCTTAACTATCGCCATCAGGAGAATATCTTCCAGCTATGGCGCAGCTTGCGTTTTGGCGATAACTTGCGGGATACGCTGGAGCAGCAGGCCAATGAATAAATTCAAGGTAGAACAATGAACAAGTGCGAGACATTGCTGGCGGTATGTTTCACGGTCGCTTTCCTGACGGGGTGCGTGCCGCGTATCGAAGTGGCTGCGCCCAAAGAGCCGATCACCATCAATATGAACGTGAAGATCGAACATGAGATTCACATCAAAGCGGATAAAGAAGCGACGCAACTGCTGGAAAGATCGGACAATGCGGCTGGCGATGAGATAAAGAAAAGCGCGCCGGAAGGCGCGCAATAGTCAAGCCAAGTAAACCAATGGCAAGGTCGGTAATGATGATTTTTTATGCGGTGACCAACTGAGACAGCTGGGTTTTCGCCGCTTCGGTGGCTTTCTGCGCCACATCCGGGCCGTAGCCGTAACCTTCTGCGAACACGAAATCAAGATCGGTCAGGCCAAGGAAGCCCAGGAAGACGCGCAGGTACGGTTCCAGCAGATCGGTTGGTGTACCTTTATGGATGCCCCCACGGCTGGTTAATACGATAGCGCGTTTACCTTTCACTAGACCTTCTGGTCCTTGCTCGGTGTAGCGGAACGTCACGCCAGCACGGGCAACCAGATCGAAGTAGTTCTTCAACTGGGTAGGAATGTTGAAGTTATACATCGGTGCGGCGATGACGATAATGTCATGCGCCTGCAATTCCGCGATCAGTTCGTCGGACAGTTTCAGCGCTTCCTGCTGACGTGGGGTCAGTGCAGCATCGGAAGGACGCAGTGCGCCGACTAATTCGCCATCAAGAACGGGAATCGGCTGAGCAGCCAGGTCACGTACGGTGATGCTGTCGTTCGGATGTGCAGACTGCCACTCGGTGGTGAAGTGGTCGGCCAGTTGGTTTGACTGAGAATAACCTGCCAGAATGCTTGATTTCAGAACCAATACTTTGCTCATTGCCAATTCCTTTAGTGATTAGAAGTGGGCGACAACATAACGCCCCTTGATGCGTCACATCTTATGCGGTGATCTGGAAAGAGAAAAGTGCAAATATTCGAGGTCTTTATTCGATTTTATTGAATAAGACAATGTTTGACTAAGACCAGGCTGTGGCGATTAGAGCCGTTTATGACAATGTGCTACTATCCACGGCTTAAAAATTTCGTGTCTTGCAGTAGATTAGGCTCCATCGAGCCAGATTCGGCGGCGAGCATCGCCCCGGCAGAGAAAAGAATTAGAGAAATAATTAAGGAAGAGCAACGTGAAATCACCTCTCAGTGCATTATCTACGCAGTTAAGTGAGCTAATGCTTCGCGATCGGCAACGTCTGCGCCGTCGTTTGCAGGGCGCGGCGAAGGTCAGCAGCCCGCAGGCTCAGGCGGCGATCGCTCAGGAAATTGAGGGGGAAATCGTTGCCGCACGCCAGAAAGTCGAGAACCGGCGGGCAAACTGTCCGGCGATTCACTACCCTGAACAGCTCCCTGTTAGCCAGAAAAAAGACGAGATACTGGAGGCGCTGCGTCATCATCAGGTGATTATCGTCGCGGGTGAGACGGGGTCGGGTAAGACCACGCAGTTGCCGAAAATTTGTCTCGAACTGGGGCGCGGCGTGCACGGTCTGATCGGCCACACGCAGCCGCGTCGTCTGGCAGCCAGAACCGTTGCTGACCGCATTGCTGCCGAGCTGGAAACGCCGCTGGGTGGCAGCGTAGGGTATAAAGTCCGGTTTAACGATCAGGTGAGTGACAATACGCTGGTCAAACTGATGACCGACGGTATTCTGCTGGCGGAAATTCAGCAGGACCGCCTGTTGATGCAGTACGACACGCTAATCATCGATGAAGCGCACGAGCGCAGCCTGAATATCGATTTCATCATGGGCTATTTGCGCCAGCTGCTGCCAAAGCGCCCTGATTTAAAAGTGATTATTACGTCGGCGACCATCGATCCACAGCGCTTCTCCCGCCACTTTAATAACGCACCGATCATTGAAGTGTCCGGCCGGACCTATCCGGTGGACGTGCGCTATCGTCCCGTGGTGGAAGACGCTGATGACAGCGATCGCGATCAGCTACAGGCGATTTTTGATGCGGTCGATGAACTGACGCGCGAAGGGCCGGGAGATATTCTGGTCTTCATGAGCGGCGAACGAGAAATTCGCGACACGGCAGAGGCGCTGACTCGTCTGGACTTGCCGCATACTGAAATCCTCCCGCTGTACGCGCGCCTGTCGAATCAGGAACAGAACCGCGTCTTTCAGTCACATCACGGTCGCCGCATCGTGCTGGCAACCAACGTGGCGGAAACCTCGCTCACCGTGCCGGGGATTCGCTATGTGATCGATCCAGGCACCGCACGCATCAGCCGCTACAGTTTCCGCACCAAGGTGCAGCGCCTGCCGATTGAACCTGTCTCTCAGGCGTCGGCGAATCAGCGTAAAGGACGCTGTGGCCGTGTCGCCGCCGGGGTGTGTATTCGTCTCTATTCCGAACAGGATTTCCTGTCACGGCCTGAATTTACCGATCCTGAAATTCTTCGCACCAATCTGGCTTCCGTTATTCTGCAAATGACGTCGCTGGGGCTAGGCGATATCGCCGCGTTTCCGTTTGTTGAAGCGCCGGATAAACGCAACATTCAGGACGGCGTGCGGCTGCTGGAGGAATTAGGCGCGATTAATCTGGCGGAGAACGGGCATTACCGCCTGACGCCGCAGGGGCAACAGCTGGCACAATTGCCGATCGATCCGCGTTTGGCGCGAATGGTGCTGGAAGCGCGTAAAACCGGCTGTGTGCGTGAAGTGATGATCATCACCGCTGCGCTATCGATTCAGGATCCGCGCGAAAGGCCGATGGATAAGAAACAGGCATCGGATGAGAAACACCGCCGTTTCGCCGATAAAGACTCCGATTTTCTGGCTTTCGTCAATCTGTGGGACTACCTGCGTGACCAGCAAAAGGCGCTGTCTTCCAGCCAGTTCCGCCGCCAGTGCCGCACCGATTTCCTTAACTACCTGCGCGTGCGCGAATGGCAGGATATCTACACGCAGCTGCGTCAGGTTGTGAAAGAACTGGGGCTGCCGGTCAATAGCGAACCAGCAGATTACCTGAGTATCCACTGCGCGCTGCTCACCGGCCTGTTGTCGCATATCGGGCAGAAAGATATTGAGAAACAGGAATTCAGTGGCGCGCGTAACGCGCGGTTTGCGATTTTCCCAGGTTCCGGGTTATTCAAAAAGCCGCCTAAGTGGACGATGGTGGCAGAACTGGTGGAAACCAGCCGCCTGTGGGGACGCATTGCCGCGCGTATTGAACCCGAGTGGATCGAACCGCTGGCTCAGCATCTGATTAAGCGGAGCTACAGCGATCCTCATTGGGAGAAAGCGCAGGGCACGGTGATGGCGCAGGAGAAGGTGACGCTCTTCGGGCTGCCGATTGTCGCGGCGCGTAAGGTGAACTACAGCCAAATCGATCCGACGCTGGCGCGTGAAATGTTCATCCGCCACGCGCTGGTGGAAGGCGACTGGCAAACGCACCACGCCTTTTTCCGCGCCAACCTCAAATTGCTGGCGGAAGTGGAAGATCTCGAACATAAATCGCGCCGCCGCGACATTCTGGTGGATGACGAAACGCTGTTTGCTTTCTATGACCAGCGGTTGCCGCACGATGTAGTGTCGTCGCGCCATTTTGACACATGGTGGAAAGCCGCTAGCCGGGATAATGCCGACCTGCTTAATTTTGAAAAGAGCATGTTGATTAAAGACGGCGCGGAGAAGGTGAGCGCGCTGGATTATCCGAACTTCTGGTATCAGGGCAGTCTGAAATTACGCTTGTCTTATCAGTTTGAACCGGGCGCGGACGCCGATGGCGTTACGGTTCATATTCCGCTGCCTATTCTCAATCAGGTGCGTGAAGAGGGCTTCGAGTGGCAGATTCCCGGCGTGCGCCGTGAACTGACGATTGCGCTGATTAAGTCATTGCCTAAGCCGTTACGTCGTAACTTCGTACCCGCGCCGAACTATGCCGAAGCGTTTCTGGCCCGTACCACGCCATTAGAGAAAGGACTCTTGGATGCTCTGGAACGTGAGTTGAGACTGATGACTGGCGTCACGGTGCCACGCGAGGCGTGGCAGTGGGATCAGGTGCCTGATCATCTGAAAATCACGTTCCGCGTTATTGATGAGAAGAAGCGGACGCAGCGCGAAGGCAAAGACCTGAATGCGCTGAAAGATCAGCTCAAGGATAAAGTGCAGCAAACGCTGTCATCCGTAGTGGATGACGGGCTGGAGCAGCGCGGTCTGCACGTCTGGAGCTTTGGTTCGCTGCCTGACTGCTATGAACAGAAGCGTGGCGGCTACTCGGTTAAAGCTTATCCGGCGTTGGTGGATGAAAAGGATAGCGTGGCGATTCGCCTGTTCGACACGCCGCACCAGCAACAGCAGGTGATGCGGCAGGGGCTGCGCCGTCTGTTATTGCTGAACATTCCGTCGCCGATTAAATATCTGCATGAAAAGCTGCCGAACAAGGCGAAACTCGGTCTTTATTTCAATCCGTACGGCAAAGTGTTGGATCTCATCGATGACTGTATCGCCTGCGCGGTGGATAAGCTGATTGAATCATCCGGTGGTCCGGTCTGGCAGGAAGAGGCCTTCCAGCAACTGCATGAAAAAGTGCGTGCGGAACTGAACGACACAGTGGTTGATATCGCCAAGCAGGTTGAGCAAATCCTGACGGCGGTCTTCACCATTAACAAGCGTCTGAAAGGGCGTGTAGATATGGCGATGGCGCTGGCGTTAAGCGATATCAAGAGCCAGATGAACGGGCTGGTGTTCCGTGGCTTTGTGACCGAAAACGGCTGGCAGCGTCTGCCGGACGTGCTGCGTTATCTGCAAGCGATAGAGCGCCGTCTGGAGAAACTGGCGCAGGATGTTCACCGCGACCGGGCGCAGATGCTGAAAGTGGAGCACGTTCAACAGGCGTGGCAGCAGTGGTGGAATAAGCTGCCTGCGGAGCGACGTGACGACGACGATGTGAAAGCGGTGCGCTGGATGCTTGAAGAGCTGCGCGTCAGCTACTTTGCCCAGCAGCTAGGAACGCCGTTCCCGATCTCGGATAAGCGCGTATTGCAGGCGATGGAGCAGGTCGAAGGGTAATGCTCTCGGTATCACATCAGGTCGGCAAGGGCTGCTTTTTGATCTCAAGGTAAGCCGACCTGATGGCTTCTTCACCATACTGCTGTTCCAGACGTTTTATGATGAAATGACCTTTCGCCATGTTTTGGTAGTGGTGAATAAACAGCGTATTAATGGCCGCACCGCTGGCGGCACCAATCACCGGAACAATCTGTGCGGCCATTTTTTCCGTCATGGTGACGCCCAGTCTGGTCGCGACCGCATCAATCAATTTTGCCAGCGTTTTCCCTGCCTGTGAGGTGCTCATTCTGGCAGATGCTTTCCCGGCGCTTTTCTTGCCGGCAATGCCGATTAATTCGCGGCTGGCATGTCGGGTGATATCGGCCAGAACGGCGCGTGACGTGTAATAGGCAGAATCGGCGGCATCGTCACTTTCTTGTGTCCCGCCGAGTGCGAAAACTTCCACACAGGCGGCTTTGACGGAAAAATCAGTGAGGGAGAAACCTTCGCTGCGGGCAATATCCGCCACGGAACGCATCATGATGGTGGTGCTGATAGGCAGCTCGACCAGCAGACCCGCCACGCCAAAAAAACCGCTGACTGCACCGGAAGCGGCAACAGCCAGCTTGTGTGTCTTTGGTGATGCTACGCGATCGGGCGCATCGTCTAGCGTATAGAGTGCGGCGTCTACCGCTTTGTAGAGCGCGGAATGAACTACATCCTGTATTTTATTTTTCACCATGGCGGGTAGCTTCGACAGGCTCCATTCAATCGGTTTTCCAACCAGATTCGCCGCCTGTATGGTAAAAGAGGGGGCTTCCAGCAGCGCGATGGCCTGTCTGATAGCGAGCGCATCCTGTTGAGTAAGAAGAGTCATCGGCGTTCTCCGTACCGTTGGTTGAATAGCCCGCCTGACGGGGGATGTTATGCAGACGTTTGTGACGAGCGCGTCGTTAACCAGGTGGTGAACGCATCAGGAGGGATAGGCCGGGAGAAATAGTAGCCCTGTACTTCATCACATCCAAAATGAGCCAGGTATTCGAGCGTTTCCTTATTTTCTACGCCTTCCGCCAGCACAATGTAATTCAGTTTGTGCAGCATGCTGATAATGGATTGCACAATGACGCGGCTTTTATGGTCAGTTTTTATATCTTTAATCAGCGATTTATCCAGCTTTATCACCGTAGAGGGAATATTGCGCAGATAGCTTAAGTTGCTATATCCCGTGCCGAAATCATCAAGCGCGATAGTAAATCCGAGCTGTTGCAGCGTTTGGATAGTGGCGAGCGTTTCCGTGCTTTCGATGATTTTCTGCGTCTCGACACACTCGATGTCAATGTCCCGAGGGGTGAGGCCGTGATTATCGAGAATGGTGATGAGACGTGGAATAAAATCATTCTCGGAAAAATTTCGGGCAGAAACGTTAATCGATACGGGGAAGGTGAGCCCCTCCTGACGCCACTGCTTCACCTGGCATGCCGCTTCTCGGGTGACCCAGTCCGTTAACGGGCGCATCAGCGTCGTGCCTTCCGCGAGCGGAATAAATTGATCGGGATAAATCTCACCTAACTTAGGGTGTCGCCAGCGAATCAGCGCTTCGGCACCAATCACGGTGTTAGTCTTGATACTTAATTTCGGTTGATAAATTAAATAGAGACCTGGCTTATTGTTTTGTAGCACGTCGGCCAGTTCATTAAGCAAAGTAAAGGCGATTTGCTGCGCCTGATCGGCCTCAGGGTCATAAGCGAACTGGCGGATATTTCTGAGGATGGCGGCACGCAGTGCGCTCATCGATTCACGCAAGATTTGCTGCGGATCTTTGGCCGGAATCTGGAATTCGGTATAGCCAACGAAGAACTCCAGCTTGAGCGGAATATGGCTGGTGATACTTTCATGAATTCGTTCAGCGCAGGCATCAAGTTCCGCCAGAACCTGATCTTTCCTATCGGCCTTCACCAGCAGGGCGAAGCGGCCTACGGCGGCAGAGTACAGATTGTCTGATGAATTTAAGCTAAGACGTAAAAAGACCCCGATATCTTTCAGCAGGCCTTCTACGGTCGGCATACCCAGCGCACATCCCATTTCATAGGCGTAAGAAATGTCGATGGTATCAATCAGAATGAGCAGGTAGGGCTCGTGAATGTCGGTAATGTGGCTAATGTCGTCAATCAGGCGCTGGCGATTAGGTAATAGTGTGACGGCATCAATCAGCCCAATCGCGTTACGGTATTCCATTAACACCATCGCAATGGTCGCTAAGTCATGCAGGAGCCGCAATTGGACTTTGCTGAAGGTGCGTGGGATATAATCGATGACGCTGAACGTACCGATGGAATAGCTGTCTTTAGTTTTCAGCGGTACACCAGCGTAAAAACGGATAAAAGGTTCGCTGGTGACGTAAGGGCTGTCTTTAAAACGGTCGTCCTGAGTGGCATCGGGGCAGATAAAGGATTGACCCGTTTGTACGGTAAAATGGTCGAATGAACCGATTTTATCCATATCATCCAGAGGAAAATGGGTTTTCGCTTTAACATGCAGAGATTTGGAACCGGTTAGCGTCACGAGAGCCGTTGGGGTTTCAAGGAGTTGACAGGCCAGTTTCGTGAGTTTGCGAAGAATATCATCTTGAGATGTATCGGTTTTTTGTAATTCGTCGAGAGTCTGCATGCGTTTTTTTTCGTCATGACTCAAATGTTTTAACATGTAGACTCTTCCTTTTCGCAATAATAATCGCGACAACATCAATTTAATTTAACGGCGACACAATAACATAGAGGCTAAAAATTGAGGTAACTTATTATATCGCCTTTATCTTTCCGTTAAGGCTTAGACGATTTTTTGTCTTAAATCATGTTTTCAGTTTTCAGTGTGCTGTATGGATTTGTGATATTTTCCCGTAAGTTACACGTAGAGATAAACGGTCTGGCTGAGAAAATGTTCTGCAAATAAAAGGGGGAATCTAATTATAAACAATGGCCGCTTCCAGAAGATAAAAATAGCATCCTGATAATTGTTATACCTATTGTGGGGTGACTATATGGATGATTAACCTATCTCTCTGATAAGAATAGAACAGATATTTTCTTATACTATGAAATTGGCAGGAAACGACGGCGTCAGACGGCATCCAGAATAACGATTTCCGCCTGATGGTGTTGGCTCTGCTGGGCGTTAGTGTTGTTTTGGTAAGCTTTCTTTGGGTGAACTCGTTTTTGGTGAACCTTCTTTTGGTGAACTTAGTTTTGCTAACGCTTCTAACTGCTGACGAATCGCGGTAACGGAAACGGCGCGATTATCGGCTCTATCGCGTTCACTGGCATCGGGTGCGGAACTTTGGATGCCCATGAGTACCCAACCTGCTGCGGAATTCAGCATCAGCGGGGAACCGCTATCGCCAGGCAGCGTGTCGCACTGGTGCGCCATAACGGCAGTGTGAACCCAGCCGGTGATCAAACAGTTTTGATGGCGATAAAGCGTTTCCTGATGATCCTCTGGGTAACCTGCCTGCGTGACGCGCTGACCGTTGTCCTTCAAGGCCTGCATCAATTCCTGGCGGCTGCCTTGCCAGAGTGGGAGCGGGCGAATGTCAGGTGGCGTTTGCTTTAGCCGGATCAGGGCATAATCCAGCGGCGCTGCTGAAGGGGGAACGATCCACCCCTCGCCGTCGGCTTTCAGTTTTTTAGCGAGCGTTTTATTCGCCAGCGCTTCAATTTCCGTTGTTTCATACCGCCAGCCATTTTCTGTTGCCAGAAAGCGCAGCGCGACGGGTTTATCTATTTCGCCTTTCGGTGGCGTAACCACGCAATGCCCGGCTGTCAACGCCAGATGCGGGGAAATCAATGTCGCGGTACAGAGGTTGCCGCTGGCGGTTTCCAACTGTCCAATCGCTTGCCACGGCCAGATCGCCGTGTCGGGAACGGTATCCCGATCGTCATGGTTGAAAAATAAGATTTGTTGCTGCTTTTGCGCGGCGGTGTCTGTCTGTGAGGATTCAGCCCAACTGAGCGGGGCGATAAATGATAATGAACATAACAACCAGGCTGATATGCGCATGCAGTAAATAAACCTTATGAGAAAGTCATCTTTAAGCGCTAAATATAGCGCGTTGAATTAACTATAGATGTATTTGTTGATGAGGGACTGGAAATTAAAATGTTATCGAGTGTAAAAGGCGTCGTATGACATCACTGCGCTTATTTCATCCTACGCCCTATGTTCAAAGCGTGACGCCACGATCTGAGGTGGCGTCGCATTTTCTTATCAGCAGCACAGCGAATGCGAATGGCACCCGTTTTATTCGTAGCTGACGATCACGATACGTGCATCTGAACTTAACGTTTTCGAACTCACAAAACCGATACCTTGGGGCAAAACAGCGTGTTGCGAGCTATTTTTCACGTGTAGCATTTGTATTTCACCTTGTCGTTCACAACTGATGGTCACATTATTTGATCGTGTTGTAACATCACAGACTGGTTCGACGATGGCACCCGAAAAGCGGATGATACCGGACGATGAAGAGGAGGAAGCGAAGGTATATGATGTCGCAGCCAGCATGCTCAGCAATAGGGCAGATATTTGCAGGGTTCTTTTCATTATACGGTTCTCGGTATTGCCCGGAGTGTAATGATATAAACGGCGCTGAGTGATAAAACTTTACGACTCCACCATCTTTATTTGGTTCGCTGTCTACATTTTTGACGTTTACTGTTTTTGACGTTCAATAACCTTATGATTAATAGCGGTGCGATTAATCACTGCGTGATGCAGACCCTGTGACTAGAGAAAAAAACTCAGGGTAATAAGGCCACAGAGCAGAACGAGGGATAACATAATTTCAAATGAGTAACGCCGCATCATTCTCCCATCCCCCCATGAAATAAACACCCGGTAAACCGGGTGTTTGATGATTGTTCTACGGCAAGCCCTTAGAGATAGATTTCAAATAGGGCTAACTGAAAGTGACGCCTTCCCCATGGGGAAGGCGTGAGTGCTTACCGATTACGCTGCTGGCGTAGTGGTCGCTGGTTTTGCCGTTTTTGCTTTCTTCACGTGTTTCTTGGCAGCCTGTGTTTTCTGAGCAGGGGCGTGTTTAGCTTTCTTCACGTGTTTTTTAGCAGCCTGTGCTTTCTGTGCAGGAGCTGGCTTGGCTTTCTTCACGTGTTTTTTAGCAGCCTGCGCTTTCTGAGCAGGGGCAGGTTTAGCTTTCTTCACGTGTTTTTTAGCGGCCTGCGCTTTCTGAGCAGGGGCTGGTTGAGCTTTCTTCATCTGTTTTTTATGGTGAGCGGCTTTAGCCGGAGCAGACGTGGTCGCCGTAGGCTGAGCTGGTGCGCTGGTTACGGTATCCGCGGCAAACGCTACAGAGGACAGACCCAGAGCCGCACCTGCGATCATAACTAATACTTTATTCATCATCATTTCCTCGTTGTCTCATTCACGTTTCGTAGCCCTCAGTTGGGCTGGTAGAGAGAGAATAGGAGAAACAGAGGGCGGCTTCAGTGAGTGATTGGTTTCGGCGTGTAACCTAATGTACAAGCCAGAAAAAGTGGGAAAGGCAGGGGGGAACGGTGGGGTTTCCACCGTCTCGGTGTTAGTGCTGAATGGTGATGGCGGCCTGCGTTGTTGCGGTTTTTACCGGCCAGCAAAAACGGAAACGTGCTCCGCCGAGTGGGCTGTCATCCACGGCAATGCTACCGTCATAAGCCCGTGCGATAGCATGAACAATCGCCAGCCCCAGCCCGCATCCGCCGCCGCTGTTCTCGATACCCGCTTCCAGACGGACAAACGGTTCAAACACGCTTTCCCGGCTGTCGGGCGGAATACCGGGACCGTCATCTTCGACTTGCAGACACGCGATATGGTCGGCGTCGGATGTCAGACTGATATGCAATCGGCCGTGGCAGAAGCGCAACCCGTTGCCGATCAGGTTATTCAGCACCCGCTCCATTAGGCGTAAATCGAGCGCACCAATCCGTGCCGCATGGGGCATGTCCAACGAGATGTGTTTATCAGGATGGATGAGGCGGAAATCATCAACTTTTGCCTGTAGCCACGAAGGAATATCAATATCGGCAAGATGCAGCGTCACCTGTGGGCGGTCGAGTCTGGCATACGTCAGTAGCTCGTCAATCAACGCTTCGAGTTGACCAATATCCCGGTTTAACGCCTGCTGCTCGTCTTCTGTCAGGTTGTCGCTCATCGCCAGCCGATAGCGCAGCCTGACCAGCGGCGTACGCAGTTCGTGCGCAATATTGTCAATCAGCTGCTTTTTGCTGTTGATTAGCTGGTTCAGGTTATCCGCCATGCGGTTGAAGGCGACGCCAAGCCGGTACAGGCTTGAGGTGCTATCGAAGTGAATGCGCTCCTCCAGATGGCCATCCCCGAGGCGCTGTGCGGCATTCTCCAGTTTTAGCATCGCCTGCCAGTGTGGCCGCATCCATAGGAAAACCGGCAGCGCCAGCGACAGCCCGATGAGCATCACCAGCAGTAAATCCAGCAGCCGCATTTCATGCAGGAAGAACAAATAAGGAATGGGGCCGACGGCAAGAACATAGTGGCTGCGGGGAATGCGTTGGATAAACGTGTATTCATCATCCAGCGCGATAATTTCTCCCTGATTCAGACGCTGCCGATTCTTGGGGCTCAGTGCATATTTGCTCACCGGTTCGATGTGCAGTTTGAATGACAGGTTTAAATCGAGCTGGCTGATGGTTTTATGCCACTCGCGGGGCGGAATCGCGCGCAGCTCATTACGAATGAGATACAGCGAGCTTTTCATCAGGTCATCCATGGACTGACGTCCGGCGCGTTCAGCGGTGACTTTATAGACCAGCCCGACCAGAAGCGTCATGACGACAAAACAGGCGAACAGCAATAGAAAAAACTGGACGAACAGCTTTCTCATAGCGTGACGCTCTCCCAGGTATTGGGGGCAAACAGATAACCTTTGTTGCGCACCGTTTTAATACGGAACGGCTCCAGCGGGTTGTCGTACAGTTTCTTACGCAAGCGGGAAATCGCGACGTCAATGCTGCGATCCATGCCGTCGTAGGTCACGCCGCGCAGATTTTTCAGCAGCGCATCCCGATCCATAATGTGACCTGCGTGAGTCGCCAACTGCCAAAGCAGATCGAAATCTGCGGTGGATAACACAATGTGTTCTTGCCCTAATGTCACTTCCCGATTGACCGGATCGATGCAGAGCAGACCGAAGTGCAATGATTTGTGCACCTGTAACGCGGCGGGTGCAACGTTTTCCGTCACGGCCTGTGGTGCCGCAGCGTATTGCCGCAAATGCAGGCGCAGACGGGCGAGTAACACGGCGGGTGGTGTGGTTTTCAGAATGTAATCATCGGCACCCATTTCCAGCGCCAGAATATGATTCATGTCGCTGTCCAGCGAAGTCAGCAGCACAATCGGGCCGCTGTACTGTGGTCGCAATTCCCGACAGATTGTCATGCCGTCTTTGCCGGGCAGCATGATGTCCAACAGCACAAGGTCAGGCTGCTGCTGTTCAATAAAGGCCAATGCCTGATCGCCCCGTGCTTCAACCTGAACATCAATGTCATGCTTACCGAGGTAAGCGGCGATTAATTTCCCCACCTCGGTATCATCTTCTATAAAAACAATCTTATGCATGGTATCTACGTTATCCCCAACTCACTGTTGATAGCATAGCCTGATGATAGGCGATAAACGAGAAATGAAGCGTAAATGGGTGTTAAGTGTTTGTTTATTTGCCCAAGTTAGATACGCTGCGGGGCGTGCTTTTTTGAGGCGATATCGCACCTGACTCTCGACGTTTACCGAGAGCAGTCACGACATAATGACCGATTATTCCACAGGGAACCGTGCTGAAGATGAAACCGATTGACCAGATAAACAGCTGGATGCAGGAAACCTTACGCCCTTATTTCGGGCTGGAACCGCTCTCGTCTGAATGGGATATTTTAACCGTACGTGACGGCTATTTTATCTGCTTCGACGGCGATACGATCCGTAAGCGTATTACCGCCACCGAGTTAAATTATCAGGAAGAAGACGTCATTATTCATACACGCGGACGTGACGTTATTCTGCCGAGAACCGCGCGCGGTAAAGAAAAGAAGCTGACGTACACCAGCGTTTCCAGCGTGATGGCCGATGGCATTGTGTTTTCTGCGGGCGTCAGAACGCTGAATTCGGGACGCTACGGTTATATCAATGCCAGCAATTACCGTAACTCAATCGGACTACCGTTGCCGGAATGCCGTCATTTGACCAGCAAAGCAGAGATTGTCGACTGGCTGCACGTTTATCGTGAACGGTTACCGTCTGATTATGCGCACAAGCTGGAACGGCTGATGAGTATGAAAAAACAGCAGCATAAAACGATTCCGGGTGACATCTTTCGGGTTGAAATAGACTTGCATACCGATGGATATGTTTTGGTGATTGGTAACCTGCGTCAGATGCAAAAGGACGGCCTGTTTGCGGAACATAGCATCTGGAATGATGTGATGACGATGCCGCTGTTTGTGCGGCCTTATCTTCTTCGCACAACCGAGCGTAATCTCCCGCTGTCGGAGATTGTGGCATCGTCCTTGTCTGAAAAGTGCTGGATTGTTATGGATAACTCGTTTCTGCGCGGTAACTATGAGTATGTGGGATCGAAAACGTTGTCGGAAGAGGACATTTTGTTCCCCGTTGGCTATGGCCCAAGCATCAGCGCACAGAAAAGCGACTATCGTCTGTCGTGGGGGCCTTGTTCGATCAATAAAGCTAGTCAGGATACCGCTTTTAAAGCCGGGCGTAGCTATATGAACAATGGAGCCTATAGTGGCGTATCAGCCGAATGCTTCGCGGGTAAAGGCTTCCCTGGCTATGATAAAACGCTGCACAACCCGGAACAGCGTGACGCGTGGGAACAGGCACTGGCCGAGTTTGGTTTTCCACCAGATACGACCTACGATGCGTTTGCCCAGCGTACTGACGGCCTGACGCGTGCGGCCTACCTGAGATATGTTGCCAGCAATAAAGCGTACCAGCGTAAGCTGCAAGTGAAGAAAAAAGAGACGAAATAAGACCAGCCATCTCGTTGCACGTGCTTTCAGGCACGTGCAGGCCGGTGGACTGCGGCGGGGCAATAATTATCGCTAATAATGTATATGAAATGCATTAATGTGTGACTGGTTGGTTATTTCTTTATGTAATCAAATGGTTACTCACATGGTTTTTAAATCGTTATTGCTTAATAAAACGGAGCTGATTTATTAACCGAAGTGAATTATAAAAACGTGCTAATTTTAACTGTATGTTTTTGAAAGAACTGGACACGAAAATTTCATCTGGTTACTATCGCTGGCCTGGATTTAAATGCGCTTTTAAGCATTAACTGACATTGGATCGCGATGCGTTTTTCAGGATTTAAAAAGATAACAATAGCCATTTTCATGATGGTTGTTATCTCATTTTCTTTTTTATTTTCATTAAATGAATTATTGGTTAATCATCAGGAAAGCAAATTAACATTGCGCTCTGAAAAGTTACGCTTTCAGGCTGAAATGTTAGCAGAACAGGCGCTGTCTGCGTTGGGTGATATTAACGCTATTGATGATGATATTTGCTCGCCAAACTACATTGAAAAATTAAAAATGATAAGGTGGCGTCATCTCAATATTGAAGATGTTGCTTCTTTAAAAGAAAATCGTATTTATTGCAGTGCCTTTTGGGGAGAGGTGAGTCCTCCTCTGAATATTACTGTAAGGAATGAAATGGAAAATAATAAACCAGCATTGATTGCAGTAAAAAATAATAGCAAAACGCGGTATGACAATATCGGTCTCTATCAAGGTCATGCTGCGGTGTTTATCTCGCGGGGAACCTATGAAAGTATATTGAATACGGTCAATGATGGATATTTCGTTATGACATCAGCGGATAAATCGCAAAAGTATTTTGAATCGAATTCGAAGGAATATATTGCTTCGGGTAATCCGTTACTGAGTAAACTATTTACCGCCAACACCAGCCTTTGTAGTCCCCAATGGCAGTTTTGCGTGATAGCTCAAAATGCACGCAGCGGACTGCTGTCGCTCACACCGGGTCTCCTGTCTTTTGTCACGGTGGTTGCATTGATGCTGGGTGGATTCCTGACTTTCTTCTGTTTAAATATTGTCGATAAAAGACAATCGCTGAAATCCCGTTTGAAGAAATCCATCAAGAGAGGGGATGTTTTTCTTGAATATCAACCGATGGTGAGCGCTATCGATGGGAAAATAGCCGGTATTGAGGCGCTAGTCAGATGGCGTGATGGCATACATGGCTATGTTTCTCCCGACGTCTTTATAAAGATTTCAGAAAAAATCGGGTTTTACTCAAAAATATCTGATTTTGTAATACAACACTCAGTGAGAGAGATGGCCGCTGTTCTCAATAAAAACAGGAAGCTGACGCTATCTATAAATATAACCGATCATGAGATTAGCGATCTGGCTTTCATGGACCGATTGATTAAGGTGTGTGATTTCTATGGTGTTGAGCCTGCTCAGATAAAGTTGGAAATATCAGAACGCTGCCAGCTATCGCAAAAGGAAATCCAGCTTTTTGCCGAGCGTGTGGCAAAAATGAATATCAAACTGGCGATTGATGATTTTGGCGTGGCGAATTCGAACTTAGCATGGCTTACCGGTTTCAGGTTTGATGAAGTTAAACTGGACGGTTCGTTAATGAAAAATCTGGACAATAAGAATAAAGAAAAGATATTGCATGCAATCTGCTCGCTCATTAAAGATATGGGGAAAGACATTGTTTTTGAAGGCGTTGAAGATGCTGAGCAATTAACGATTGCCAGGGAAATTGACGCAGATTGCTTAATTCAGGGGTGGTTTTTTTATCGATCACTGTCAGCAAAAAATATTGAAAGCCTGTTAATCACTCAGGAAAAAAATCACGCAGTGTGCCCCTGATGTTTATGCTTGTCCCCCTCACGTTAAGATCATTAACTTAACGGCCGCGCAAGATGCAAGAAAAGAAGACATGGCGTGAAATATCGCGCCATGTCTTTGTGGCGGCGCTTTAACGCAAAAGCCTGCCCACCCCAACACTCGATGTTTTCTCAGCATTGACAAAAATAATGAAAATTGGCCGAATAAATTCGTTCGTTGGTGCGTTTACACATTGTCTACTTTTAGGAGAACCCTGTTATGACGCGCATCGTTCCCGTTTTGGCCGCCGGGCTGCTCATCAGCCCACTGTTGCACGCTATGCCTCTCAACTACACCATTGCCACGGATAAAACCGCCATTGCGCTTTCATGGCAAGCATTTGGTCACCTTTCACAGGCTTCTCTCGACGGCGTGACGGGAAACATCACACTGGATGCTGAAAAGGAAATAAACGACCGTATTGATGTGAAAATCCCCATCACGACGCTGCAGGCTTCCAATGGCCTGCTGACTTACCAGTTAAAAAGCAGCCTGTTTTTTGATGCCGAACACTATCCCGATATCATGTTTACCAGCAGCAGAGTGGTGGCGCTAGGCCATGGCCATTTTCGGGTTTTTGGTTCACTGTCGGTAAAAAATATTCAACGCCCCGTTATTCTGGACGCCACGCTTGAAGAACATGGCGGAAACGTATCTGGCGAAGAGGCGTTGTCTCTCCATGCCACCACGGCAATTTCTCGCTCGGCTTTTAATATGGATCGCTTTACCGGGGTGGTGGACGATCGCGTGGCAATCAGTATTGATATCCAGGCGAAAGCGCGACATACCGCATAAACGTTTCCCGCCACTCAAGGGAATCAGCGAGTGGCGGGTGCGTCAATGACTAGGCCAGAGACGTTTGCAGCCTGAGCGCGCTTTCAGTCAGTTGCGGTACAGGGTTACGGCCAATTAATACGAACTGATAGCCACGATTGTGCCACCAGACGACATGCATATCATGGCGCTGCTCATTGTTAAGCGCAGAGGTGGTTGCTCCCCGATCGGGAGAAATGCACAACGCTATGGGGCCATACTCGGCGTGCATCCAGGCAATCTGCGCAATGGCGGTGCTATCGTAGCGCAGCATTCGCACTATTTTTAGCTCCGCGCCTTGAAGCGTCAACTGCCGTTCATGGAGCGGCAGCCCAATCTCTTGAGTGGCACGAGACAGCCCGCGCTGTAAGGTGGGTAAGGAACTGTCTGCATCAAGCAGGGTTTCGGTGCTGTACAGTGACATGTACTGCGCTTCAAGATCGCGAATTTTCTCACTGTCGTTGCGAACAATCGAAACAGGACGGGCAAGGTAGCCTAGCCCTGAGCCAATCACCAAAAAACTGAGTGAGGCCGCAATGAGCGAACGGCGACTGACACCGGCATGCGAGGGCGGTTCTACAGACGCCGGATGCGTTGCTAGCAGTTCCTCAAGCCGGGCCTGCATTTTTGCCTGAGGCGCTTTGTTGAGTAACGGCGCGAAGGCCTCTTCAACATCGAGATGGCTTTTCATCAGCTCGGCGGTGCGCTCGGCAAGTGGCTCATCTCTCTCCAGCTGTGTGGCGAATTGTTGTGCATCGTCGTCATCCATCTCACCATCTAACCAGGCAACGATGGCTTCATCACTGTAGGGGGGCGTAAAACGCATGGTTTTCAAGACCGTTTCTCCTTTGCCGCGGGCAGAGCATCAACTGATTTTGCCAGCGTACTTCGTGCGGTGGCCAGCCGGCTCATAATGGTGCCGATGGGGACCGATAGCGTGTCTGCTGCCTCCTGATAGGTAAATCCTTCGACATAAACTAAAAATACGGTATTGCGCTGCGCTTCTGGCAAGGCGCTAACGCGCTGCATTATTTTCTGGTAATGCCGAGAATCATCATTCCGCTCTCGGGTATCCGGGGCCAATAGGGCTTCGCTTTCGACAAAACCTTGCCCCAGACGCACGCGGCGTGCGCGCAGTTCGGAAATCCATATCGAGTGGAGAATGGAGAACAGCCATTTGTCGATGCGAGTGCCCGGTGTAAATTGCCCGCTTTTTTCAAGTGCGCGAACACAGGTGGACTGGACTAACTCCTCGGCAACTTCATGGCTGCGCGACAGCACCAGTCCATAGCGCCATAGGCGCGTCAAATGAGCAGTAAGCTGCTGGCGAACGTCGCTGGTAGTGATGGGTTTATCCTCACATTGATACTCAGGGAATTAACGCAAAGCCCGTCCACCATCAACGCCTAGCGTTTTCCCGGTGACGTAACGGCTGCTGAGCAGGTAATCCACCAGCCGGACAATTTCTTCTTCACCGGGGGCAATTTTCATCAATGACTTTTCCAGCGCCTGCTGACGATAGGCGTCGTCATCCTTTTCATTAAACAGGATTAGACCGGGGGCGATCGCGTTGACTTTCACCTCTGGTGCCAGCTTGCGGGCAAATGACCGCGTCATGTTATCCAGTGCCGCTTTGCTGGCGGCATAGGCAATATGCTTATCGCTGCCTTTTTCTACCACGTAATCCGTCAGATGAATGATATCTGCACCCGCGATGCCTTGCCCACGCAGGCAGGGTTCCAGCAGTTGGTTGAGTAAATAGGGCGTATAGACATGGATTTGCAGCATATCGGCTAGCGTTTTTTCTGGCGGTGTGGAGGGGCTTTCCGGCTCCCAGCGGCTGGCATTGTGAATAATGGCGCGCAGCTGCGGCGTGAGCGACTGGATTTGCTTCGCGAACGCATAGATGTTTTCCGTGGTGGAAAAATCGGCGGTCAGACAAACGGCGCCATCTTGCTGTAGCGTCTCCAGCTCAGGATAAGGTGTGCGATAGCTGATGATGACCGGAATCGACTGGGCCAGAAACGAACGCGCCAGCGCCAGCCCAATACGCCGTGCGCCGCCGGTAATTAACACGGGAGCAGAAGAAAAAGTTGTCACAATTAGGTCTCCTCAACACGCTAGTCAAAAGGGGGCGAAGCGTGACAATATACCTGAATTAACCATCATATTGTTTACGGTTTTATACCCGTCAGGGTAGTGCGCGGCAAACCACTGGCGAAGAGGAGAAAAGGGAATATGGAAAAGTCCCCTGAGTCTACAAGTTCCAGTGAGCCACTCTGTCTGGACTACACGGATTATTTAGCGGCATTGTGCAAGAAACGTTGGCGTTTCGTAGATGCAATGTACGGCGTGATGCCGATTTTTGGCATGGTAACCAAGATGGCACCGGCTCGGCAGAGTGCGCCGAAAGAGCGGCTGAAGGGACTGGCGCTACAGGTGCTTTCTACGCAGGTGAGTGACGAAACCAACATCATCAGGCTGATTACGCTGGCACGTCAGCAAGGTCTGACCGCGTTTGATATCCAACTGCCTTATTCGCTGACGAACGAGCAACTGAGCGCTATTAGCCGCGAATGCGACGACGCGCTGGATTTAACGCTGCGGGACGAACGCCTGTCCGTCCGATTTAAGATGCCAGCCGTGCAGCATTAGCACGGCGTGGCCCGCACACTATTTCTATTCTGTTTCCGTTACGCTGAACGCACCGTCGTCGCCTCAATCGCCTGGGCGAGTGAGCCGTAGAAGCTTAGCCGCCCTTCAATCGGATGAACCTTCGCCCGCGCCAGCGTTTTTAACGGCTGGAAGGGAATATCGGTGATGATGAGCTGTTTACCTTCAGGCAGCGTTTCACTAAAGCGCAGGAACGCATTGAGTCCGCCAGCATCCAGCACTGGCACTGCATCCCACTGTAAGATGATATTTTGATAGCCTTCGCTGCGTACGGTCAGATCGTTGAAGATGCGTTCTGCAGCAGCGAAGAACAGCGGGCCGTTAACACGTAGTACCAGATGATCCGGGATTTTGGTGTCCGGCAGTTCGCTCAGTCGGGTCATCTGCGCGATGCGCCGCATGAACAGCAGGGATGCCAGTACGATACCGACGGTAATCGCGATCACCATATCGAACAGCACGGTCAGCGACATACAGAGCAGCATCACGATAATGTCGTCTTTCGGCCCGTGGCGCAGCAAATCCACCACCTTGTGCGCTTCGCTCATGTTCCAGGCGACAATCAACAGCAGCGACGCCATCGCTGCCAGCGGCAGATAAGACAACCACGGCGCAAGGATCAGCAGCGCCAATAGAACCATAAGCGCATGGATCACGGCGGAGATCGGCGAGTTTGCGCCCGCGCGCACGTTAGCGGCGGAGCGGGCAATCGCCGCGGTTGCGGTAATGCCGCCAAAGAAGGGCGCGATAATGTTACCGAAGCCCTGACCCATCAGCTCCGCATTAGAATTGTGTTTTTTGCCCGTCATCCCGTCCAGCACGACGGCGCACAGCAGCGACTCAATCGCTCCCAGCATCGCCATAGAGAACGCCGCGGGCAGCAGGGCGGAAATACTTTGCCAATCCAGCGTCATCGTCTTCCCATTGGGCGACGGAATATCCCACGGCAGAATGAGTTGCGGTAGGATAGGAGGAATCCCTTGCCCCTGCGAACCGTCCGCCAGCATATAACTGAATCGGGAACCGATGGTAGCCACGTTTTCACCGAGCAGTGACATGATCCCCATCACCGCGACGCCTGCCAGCAGCGCAGGCAAATGACCGGGCAGGCGAATACCGAGTCTGGGCCAGACGATGAGAACCAAAAGCGTCGTTGCGCCAATCAGCGTATCAGCAAGATGCAGGGTCGGCAGCGATTGCGCCAGCGCCGCCACTTTTTCGACGTAATGCTCGGGGACTACCGCCATCTGCAAGCCGAAGAAATCCTTGATTTGCATGGTACCGATGGTGATAGCGATCCCGGAGGTGAACCCCAGCGTCACGGAAAGCGGAATATATTCAATCAGACGGCCGAAGCGGCAGAGCCCCATCAGCAGCAGAAATACGCCGGACAGCAAGGTGGCAACCAGCAGACCGGATAACCCGAACTGTTGCGACACCGGATACAAAATGACGACGAAGGCGGCCGTCGGGCCTGAGACGCTGTAGCGTGAGCCGCCGCTGACGGCGATGACAATCCCGGCAATGGCGGACGTATACAGTCCGTACTGCGGAGGAACGCCGCTGGCAATAGCCAGTGCCATCGCTAGTGGTATGGCGATGATGCCGACGGTCACGCCAGCGATAATGTCGTGGGTAAAACGTTGCAGCGTATATTTTTCGCGCCAGCACGCGTCAATTAGCGCGCTGAACGGCCTGACGCCGTTAATTCCGTGCGTTTTCATCTAAGCAGAAACCAAAGTAAGGAAGTAAATCAATATGGCGGGCCTGCCGGTCCGTCGACGACAGCCTTACGATACGCCGGACGCGCTTAGAAGATCCAGATATACATCAAGAGAAGTGGTTTTTGGCGAGGCCGACGCAGCGAAAACTGCGTCGGCAGGGGAATTACAGCGTGATGGTGATCAGATAGGCGGCAAAGAGCGCCAGATGCGCGCTGCCGCTCAACACGTTGGTTCTACCGGTGGAGAATGTAATGTGGCATAGCACCAGTACCGACAGCATCACGACAATGTGCGGCATATCCAGACCGAAGTTCAGCGTGCGGCCGGTCAGCATGGCGATAATCGTGACGGTAGGAACCGTCAGTGAAATGGTTGCCAGCACGGAACCGAAAAACAGGTTCATGGCGCGTTGTACCTGATTTTTCAAGACCGCGCGGATCGCTCCCAGCCCTTCAGGAGATAGGATTAACAGCGCGACCAGGAAGCCCGTAAACTGCGTCGGCGCATTCATTTCGGTCAGCAGCGTTTCCAGCGGCATGGAGTTTGTTTTCGTTACCGCGATAACGGCAATCAGGTGAACCAGCAGCCAGGCAGTGTGCCACAGGGAACTGTGCGCGGACGGTTTACCATGGTGCGGATCGTCACCGTCGCCTTCGTCTTCATGCTCATATACAAACAGACTTTGGTGCGTACGAGTTTGAATCAACAGGAAAACGCCGTACATCGCCGCAGAAATAGCAGCAATAATCAGCGACTGCGCTACGCTAAAATTACCACCGGGTAAGGCGCTGGGGAAAACCAGCACAATCACCGCCAATGGGAAGATTGCCATCAGGTACTGCTTGATGCCGCTGAGGTTGACGTACTGTGTGGCGAATTTACGGCCACCGAGTAAGAGGGCGAAACCGACCAGACCACCGGTGACAATCACGATAATGGAATAGAGGGTGTCACGCATCAGGTCCGGGCCAGCGTCACCGGTTGCCATCAGTGCCGAAATCAGACTGACTTCCAGAATGACGACGGACAGGCTGAGGATCAATGAACCGTAGGGTTCACCCAGACGGTGTGCGAGCACGTCGGCGTGACGTACTACGCTAAAGGCGCTGAACAGTATCCCGGCTAGCGCGATGGCGTTGATGCCGAGAATGGCGAAGAAATCTTGTGAAGTGCCCCACATGTAGAGCACGGCCAGCGCAATAACAGGAAAAATAAGTGAGTATTCATGATGGCGAGTTTTGACCACCTCAGCATGAGACTTCATTGCGGGAGTTCTCCTTATCCAGAGGAATGATACGGCAAAATATCCCCGTCATATTTCAAACCAGCATACTGGCCGCTCGAACTATTTAGGGCATAAAGCGATTTATTGTGGTCGTAAGCCCTTTATTAAGGACGTAGAACAACGATAAACAGCAAAAGGTTACTAAAAAGTAGTTATAACGTAATAAAACGAACAATATGATAACAGATTGTCGTGTCAGTGCGGGAGGTTTTACGGATTTTTACGCTTTGCGCTTAAATTTAAATGAAAAGGGAGAATCTGCGTATCTTCTCCCTATCATGATAATATCAAATGTATTTTTTGTGGTTATTCGTCAGGATTATCCATAATATCGTGACGTTTATGATGATAATCCTCTTCATTTAACCCTTCTCGCCAATAAGGCACGGCATACATCTGATTTCGCTCACACCCGCGTTCGCGACGCACGTGGCGACGAAGCTGAACCACGATACGATCCTCACCTGCTAACCAGTAAAAGACATTTTCAGCCGACGGAAGTGACTGAAACTGCTGTAACAATGCATCGGTCACGTCCGTTCCGCCAATAACCCAGTGCAGCTGAAGCTGTGCTGGTTTCGCGATATCAAGTTTATCAGCCTCGCTGTCGACACGGATGACCGCATGCCCCGTTGCGTCATCAGGCAAATTCTCCAGCAGCGCCATGAGCGCGGGGAACGATGACGGGTCAGCGGCCAGATAATAAGCAGCCGCTGGTGGCAGCATCGGGAGCGGGCCACCGGGTTGTGAAATACCGACCCAATCACCGGGCTTGGCCTGACGGGCAAAGGTGACGGCAGGCCCAGCGTGCTCATGCAGCGCGAAAACCATATCCAGCTCCGCATCCTCCGGGCGCAACGCGCGGACGCTATAGGTGCGAACGATGGGGCGGGCTTCGCCCTCTGGCCAGATCGGGCCGCGTTCGCCAATCGCGGGCAGAGCCGGTTTTTGCTGCCCAGCCTGAGGCAAAAAGAGCTTGATGTGTGCACCGTATCGCTCGGTCGGATAATCGCGCAGCGCGTCATGATGGAAAGTAATGCAGCGTAAATGAGGGGAAATATCGTGGATGTGTTTAACCTGAACTAAAACAGGCTGACGCGGCGTTGCCATTTAGTGTCTCCGTGGATAGTCGATTCCAAATTAAGGATGATAATAACACGAGATGATAATTATTATCATTTGATGTCTGCCCGTTATTATTCTTGTCGCCGCCAATACGTTTTATTGGCGTCGAGAGCTTTCACGTCAAGCGTACGACAGGCTCCTGACGTCACAAAAATGAGGTTTGTATCAGGAATGCGTCAAGTCTGGCTGTGAGTTGCCGATTAAGTTGATATACCCGTCATACTTCAAGTTGCATGTGCGTTGGCTGCATTCAGTCACCCGAATCACTTACCTGAGTAAGCTCATCGGGATGCCTTCTCTTGCCGCCTTCCTGAAATTCGAATTATTTAGGGTACAAAATCGGAATTTTGCGTGAGTGAAACATTATCACGAACTTTTTCTGTTTTTGTGACTAGTATCAAACTTGATTGCAAAGCCATAAATGAATAACCTCAAGATCCATAGTGTTGTAAAATTAAGCAGATGAAGCAGTTAGATTTGTACACGCAGGGCGAGAGCCGATCTGACGAGCAGCAAAAAGAGTAAGGTTGGGGGTAGTAAGTAGTGTTAACACGCGATTTTTTGCAGAAAGCAGATTGTAGAACGTCTTTTGGTTGTATTGAAGAAACCTTACTGCTCACCCCGCAGCAGCGGGCTGACTCGTTGGATAGGACGCTGGCGCTCCGGCCAAATAGCTGTCCTGTTTGGGTGTTTGGCTATGGTTCGCTCATGTGGAATCCGGTTTTTGACGCCGAAGAAACCTGTCTGGCCACGTTGGCAGGGTGGCAACGTGCCTTTTGCCTGCGCCTCACCATCGGCCGTGGTACGGTAACGCAGCCGGGGCGGATGCTGGCGCTGAAACCCGGTGGGCAAACAACGGGATTGGCTTTCCGACTGCCGGAAACCTCATTGCGTGAAGATTTGGAGCTGCTGTGGAAGCGTGAAATGCTGACGGGCTGCTATCGTCCGCTCTGGTGCGAACTGCACCGCAAGAACGGTGCACCGCTGACGGCGCTGGTGTTTGTCTCCGAGCCAGAGCATCCCCTCAACGAAAATGATACCTGCATTCAGAGCGTTGCCCCGCTGATTGCGCGCGCGAGCGGTCCGCTCGGCACCAATGCGCAATATCTGTTTGCGCTGGAGCAAGAGCTGAAAAATCATGGGACGGAAGATGCAAGCGTGAGCGAACTGGCACAGCGGGTGCGTATCCTGCAACAGTCGTGCTCTGCGGCATCAGGGAACGGCTAATAACGAAACAGCGATGAGTGGAAGGATTGAGGTGAACGACAATATCGCCGTTCACCTTGAGACACTGTGAAGCCACTGACTTACCAGCCGACGCCAACACCCATGGTGTACAGCGTGTCGTCAACATTCCCCTGATTACTTTCGATACGGGTACGTGACACTTTCATCGTCATCGAAGACCAGTCGGTCAGCTTGAAGCGCATGCCTGCATCCGCTTTCAGATAGATTGGCGCAGTGCCGTCAAATGAACGCCCCAATTCACCGTTGGTGAAGGCTTCAACCGATTTGCTGAACAGGTAGCGGTTGTACGCCCATTTGATCCCACCGGAGTAGAAGTCATCCTCGCCCTGATCGCGGTAGACGAAGGTTTGGGAGTTGACCAGTGACGTCAGTGAGAACGCACCTAAATCGTTATCCCAGAACTGATAACCGGGACCGAGACCGAAAGAGCGGTTGATTTTAATGCTTTCAATCCAGTCGCGTTTGTACTGATAACGACCCTGCCAGAACCAGTTCTCATCCACGAACTTATCCAGTGCATATTCGCCAGCCGCATTCTTGGTGCTCTCGACTTTATCCTCTTTTGCCAAATGGTAGCTGGCATCAAGGTTGTGTCGCCACGTATCGTGACGCGCTTTGGTGTTCAGCGTCACATCGTAGTTGTCGGTTTCTGTCGAACTTTTCTTATGCGACATGCCGGCGTCAATGTTGCCTTTCCAGGCGAAATCGGTCACCAGCGGCTTCTGCGCGACGATGGACGTGATTTCAGAAAGTGGCAACGTTTGTGGGCCAGCCGCTTCGTTAGCCAGCGATGGGCTTGCGACGACGGCGCGGTTTTCGCCCGCTTTAACAGCCGGATACAGAACGCCTTTCTCGTAGCGTTCGCCTTGAATCACCAGACCATGGTCGGATTCAAAGGTTTTCACCTTATCCCAGGCAACAGAAATAGAGCCGGCATAATCGGTGTTGATAAAGAGTTTACCGCCGTCAAGCAGTGTGATTTTCCCTGTAAGCTGGTCGCCATTGGTCAGCCAAATGGTGTCAGCGCGGCTCTGTGTAATGCCAGCAGAGAGGGCGATAACCAGGCTGAGGGAAGAGAGTGCGTGTTTGGATAGTGTCATTATTGCCAAGTAAACAGTGGTGACAGGTATTGAGATGTCCGTCAAAGACAAAGACGTACAGCCGATGATAAAGAACCGGTTTAGTCCGGAACGGCAAACATTAACAGGAATCGTAGTGATGCTCTACCCGAAAACGAAAATTGATTAGAATGTAAATAGTTATAAAAGTGGCTATTGATGATTAACAGCTATAACGCGACAGCTGTCACATTTTTGGCTGGCGGAAAGGGGATGAGTCGTGCAGGGATGATGCTCTCTGACCCTGCTTGTTTCAGGCCAGAGAGCGTGTGCGATCAAGAGCGCTATGCGGTGCGCTGCGTGCGGGAGGTGCTGTTGTTGCTCAGGAAACGTGTGGTCAGGAACGTCCTTACGCGGAACACGATCTGTTCCTGGAAGAGAACACAGAGCGTCACGGTGCTGAGCAGGAAAATGATATAGCCCGTCATGGACAGCTGTACCTGACCCGCCGCGGAAATGCACTGGCCCCAGTCGCTGAAGCAGGCCATCGGGTTACCGCGCACCAGCTGTTCCAGCGTACGGAACAGATTAAAGAGCGGAACGTGTAGCGCAAAGATAGACAGCGAAGCTGCTCCCAGTCGGGGCGACCAGTGCCGCAGCCAGTCACTGTTAGGTTCACGCGCCAGCGCGCTGAGACAAACCAGACCGACCTGAGCCGGCAGAAGCAAGCCGTTGTGCAGCAAGAAGTACCAATAGGCTTCGCCTTTTGTGAACAGCCAGGTAGCGACAAGGAAATTCACACCGATAAAGAGGGCGAGTGCGTAGCGCTGGCCTTTGGTCAACGGTAAGCGATCTTTCTGACGATAATGACGGAAAAGCGCATAGCCCAATATCCCGGCCAGGAACTCTGGCAGACGGAAGATCGGCCCACGCTGCAACAGCCCGGTGTACGGCATACCGAACTGCTGTTGCCAGATCACCCAAATCGGCGGTAGCAGATACAGCAGGCAGACGATCCCCATCCACAGCCACGGATGGCGACTATTCAACAGACGCGGTGCCAACAGCGGAAACGCCAGATAGAAAAAGAACAGCGTGGAAAGTGACCATAACGGGGCATTGAAGGTCAGGAAGTAAGGATTCCATGCCTGCAACATCAGTACCTGCAATAACCCGTTGAACGCCAACTGTGCATTCGTCATGTAATGGCGCAGCGTTTCGGGGTCGGCTGCGGGATCGTTGGTGTCATAAATGACGAAACGCGCGCTGGCGACTTGTCCTTCCGGTGGCACGGCCAGCCACTGCATCAGTGTGACAACGGCAATCGAAGACAGCAGGGCAATGATATGGATGGGATAAAGATTAAAGAAGCGTTTGGCCCAGAACTGGCGAACAGGTTCACGCAGACGTCCGTCCTTAATGTAGACATGGGCTAGCAAGAAGCCAGACAGGACAAAGAACGTGCTGGTCGCGAAGAATCCCATGCTGGTGAGCTCGCTCAGGAAAGGAATGCGCTCACGCTGGGGATAAACGTGTACTGTGTGATAAATCATCACGTAGCAGCCGAGCAAAAACCGTAACCATTCCAGGCCGATAAACCGCTCCTTACTGACCTTTTTCATGTTGTTCCTCAACGTTAAACTCGGTGTAAAAGCCGAAAAATGCGATTACTAACTAGTTTAGACGAGAGCAACGTCACATTAATTAGGATAATGGCTATAAATGCCGGTGCCGTTTAGCAAGCGTTTAGATTGGGCGGGGTGTTGATGGTATTTCCAACAATTATTTTCATCAACCCTGTTTTCATCAACTTTGTTTTCATTAGCTACGGCGGCATCCTCGCTCACGCGAGGATAATCTCGGACGGAAGGGCGCCAGAGCGCCTTATCCGTACCGCTGACAATAGCGGTATCTTGTGACGATGGGATTAAATCACTTTTTCTTGTAATACCCAGACAGCCGCTTCAACCCGTGATTTTAGCTTCATTTTTTTCAACAGGTGTTTGACGTGAACCTTAACGGTACTTTCGGTAATCGTGAGCTTGCGGGCAATCACTTTATTGGATAATCCCTGAGCCAGCAGCTTCAGAATATCGCGTTCGCGTGGCGTGAGCTGCTGAATGTCCCGGTCGCTGCTGTGGCGGCTTTCACGCAGGCTGGCGGCCAGAATCGGGGTCAAGGTTTCACTCAGTACCATTTTTCCTGACGCTGCCTGATGCAGCGCAGCCAGCAAATCTTCCGGCTCCATATCTTTCAGCAGGTAACCGTCAGCACCATTTTTCAGGGCATTGACAACATCGTCTTCATGGTTGGATACGCTAAAGACGACAATGCGGCCAGACAGCGATTTTTCCCGCAGACGATTCAAGGTTTCCAGGCCATTCATGCCGGGCATGTTCAAATCGAGCAGAATCAAATCCGGATCCAGCTGTTCCGCTAGCTCGACACCCTGTTCGCCGTGACTGGCTTCACCTGCCACCTGCAATTCTGGGTCCATGCTGATGAGTTGCTTAACGCCATTCCGCAACATGGGATGGTCATCAATCAGCAGTAGGGTGGCGGCATCTTCGTTAATCATGAGTTTCTCCTGTTAATGGCAGCCGGTGACGATATTCGGAGAGGAAGTTGACATTGACTTCAGTGCCCCCCGACGGCCGGCGTCGAACAATGCATTCGCCGTGCAAACCCCGTGCACGGTCGCGCATGATAATAAGTCCGTAGTGGTTGGCGCGGCTGGCATCATCCGGAATACCGATGCCATTGTCGGCTACGCTGAGTTCGATGTAGCCCTGACGTAGTTGCAGGGTGATATCGACCTGTGTGGCCTGCGCGTGTTTATAAATATTGCTCAGCGCTTCACGCACAATTTGCAGGACGTGAATACCTTGGTGAGCGGAAACCGACTGCGGCGGCAGGCGGTAATGCAGTTCGATGGGATAGCCCAGTCGCTTGCTGAATTCATCGACCGACGCCCGCAGCGCGGCGAGTAAGCCGGATTCCGACAGCTTCAGCCGGAAGGTCGTCAGCAACTCACGCAGTTGGCGATAGGCTGTGTTCAGCTCCTCCCGCATTTCCGTCAGCAGCTGTTGTGATGCGGGTGGCAAATCGTTGCCCTGCATTTGCAGACAGCTCACCTGAATTTTCAGGCAGGAGAGGGACTGGGCGATAGAGTCGTGCAGTTCGCGGGCAATCGTGGCGCGTTCTTCCATCAGCATCAACTGCTGTTGATGGTTAGATTGGCGCTCCAGCGCCAGCGTGCTGGTCAACTGTTCCAGTAAGGTATTCAGTAACTGATTCTGATCGCGGCTCAGTACCGTGTTGCCCGGCAGCGTGGCCAACACGACGCCATATTGCCCGTGCTTGTCATGCAGGTCCCAGCAGTGAGGCTCGCCCGGCAGCTCTTCCCGTTTTGCCTGCATCCCGCAGCTCTGACAGCTGTTATCCGGGCAGTGATCCGGCTGTGACTGGCTGCAATCGCTAAACTGGTGAAACTGTTCCTGATTGTTATCTTCATACAGCCGCAGTTGAATATTGCGCAGCGGAGTCAGCGACGGCAATTCGTTCAGGATCGGCATCAGTCGGCTACACAGCGGTGCGCCGGTATGCAGGCGTCGACTGGCGCGATAGAGGAAAGACAGCAGATCGTTTTTCTGTTGCAGGTCGGCCGTTTTCTCGGCGACGCGCAGTTCCAGACTGTGGTACATGGCGGAAAGTTCATCCGACATGCTGTTCAGCACCTGTCCCAGCGTGCTCATTTCGTCATGACCGCTGATAGCGACGCGCTGGGTGAAGTCACCTTGCCCGATAGCTTGTCCCATCGCAACCAGACGTCGCCATGGTGTCAACAGTCGACGGCGTAGGTAAAAGAACGTGGTGACCAGCAGAATAAACATGATGCCGATGAAGATGCGCTGCACCAGCGTGACCATCCTCAACCGCTGTTCGGTTTTATGATCGATGGCGGAAACCAAATCGTCGAGCTGTTTCACGAAGCGGGCGACATCCGCCGAGGCATCAGCAGAGTTCGTTGCCTGCCGCAGGTGCGGTTGCAGGTTTTCCAGCCAGAAAACACGCAGCGCAGTGAATTGTTCGCTAAGCCCCTCCCGACGTACTGCCTGCTGTAGGTCGCTGCTGATTTCGTCTTCTTCCAGCTCTTGCAGGTAGATTTCATTCTCGGCAGAGAGCGGCACCATCGAGAGCAGACGGTAACTCTGCATACGCAGCGAGCCTGCTTTATTGATAGCGTGCGCGTTCCCTTGAATGCTTTGAGACATCCAACTGGAAACCGACATACCTGCAATACCCAGCAAACCGAGTAGCAGCATCAATAAGGCAACCTGATTGACGAGCGACAGCGGCAGCAGGAAACGTTTCAACATAATAAAGCGACCTCTGCTGGAGGAGTAGAAAACCAGTACCGAGAAGGATAACCCTTTAGGCATTTTTCCCGATCCTACATGATAACCCTATACCTACTAGTGAGTACCACCGAATATCCGCCCCTTGAAAGGGGATATGACAGTGAGAAAAAATAGAGATATAACAGCTTGAATTATCGTTGCTTATTTTTCTATTTTTATTACTCATTAAGGAGTGTGGTTATTTTTACACGGTTTTTTTACCTGACAGCGCGTTGATTTGCATCAACTTTACCTGCGGTGTAATCCCTAATGTTGCGCCTTAATTCTACCGCGTTTTTATTTATCGAGGTTTTTATGACGCAGCCTTCATCACCCGAAAAAGTATCGCAAAGCACGCTGATAAGGGAATGGAACCCTGAAGATACAAAATTCTGGCAATCTGGCGGCCAACGGATAGCACAGCGTAATCTTTGGATCTCTGTACCGTGCCTGCTGTTATCGTTTTGTGTCTGGATGATTTTCAGCACCGTAGCCGTTAACCTAAACAAGGTCGGATTTAGTTTTACCACAGACCAGTTATTTTTGCTGACCGCGCTGCCTTCTGTCTCCGGTGCGCTATTACGTGTTCCATACTCCTTCGTTATCCCAATGGTTGGCGGTCGCCGTTGGACGACATTAAGTACCATCATTCTGGTGATCCCGTGTATTTGGCTCGGGTTTGCCGTACAAAACCCGCAAACGCCGTACAGCATTTTCGTCACCATTTCTCTGATGTGTGGTTTCGCGGGTGCTAACTTCGCGTCCAGCATGGCGAACATCAGTTTCTTCTTTCCCAAATCACGTCAGGGTAGTGCGTTAGGCATTAACGGCGGGTTGGGCAACCTCGGTGTGAGCGTGATGCAGTTGCTGGTGCCGGTGGTGATTTTCCTGCCGATTCTGGGCTTCTCTGGCAATGGCGTTGTTCAGCCTGACGGGCACCAGATCTGGCTGCACCATGCAGCATGGATGTGGGTACCGTTTTTGGTGATTGCTGCAACCGCTGCCTGGTTTGGCATGAACGATCTTCCTGCGCCTAATGCGTCAATACGCAAGCAGTTGCCGGTTCTGAAGCAAATGCATCTGTGGGTGCTCAGCTTTCTGTACTTGTCCACATTTGGCTCATTTATCGGCTTTTCGGCGGGCTTCGGCATGCTGTCCAGAACACAGTTTCCAGACATCGTGATTCTGTACTACGCGTTCTTTGGACCACTGCTGGGGGCGTTGGCGCGTCCGGTGGGCGGAATGCTGTCTGACCGTTTTGGCGGTGTGAAAGTCACGTTGATTAACTTCATCTTGATGGTGATTCTCTCGGTATTACTGTTCCTGTCCCTGCCGAGTGCGAACTCTGCGGGTTCATTCGGGATGTTCTTTGGCATCTTCATGATGCTGTTCCTGACGGCTGGTCTGGGGAGTGGGTCAACCTTCCAGATGATCGCCGTGATTTTCCGTAAATTAACGGCAGATCGCGTGAAAACTCAAGGTGGAAGCGATGCGGATGCGCAGCGTACAGCAGCCACGGATACCGCAGCAGCGCTGGGCTTTATCTCAGCCATTGGCGCTATCGGCGGCTTCTTCATTCCTCAAGCCTTCGGGATGTCGCTTGAGTTAACCGGTTCACCTACCGGTGCGATGAAGGTGTTTGTGGTGTGCTATGTCGTGTGTGTATTGGTGACCTGGTTGTTCTATGCCAGAAAGAAAAGTTAGCGGCCTACATTTCCGAAATATTCTCTGCCTTCGTTTTTCCCGGCGTAAAAAATTGTGCTGAGGTGGGCGTGGTTGCCGGGTGAGGCGCATGGATGCGACGAAAACCAGTGCCGCGTCGGGAACGCGTCACTGGTGGCCCGAATTGCAGCCACGAACGCCGAAGGTATCGCGTAGCGACACAATTAGCGCCAAATAGCCACAGGTCAAGGAGCGCGGCAATTGAGCGCTCCTTGTCGGGCGCGTGCTACGAAGTAGCATGAAAATGACAGTGTTGTCGCGCACGAAACATTCGCAATATCTGCATAAAACATAAAAATATAACTACGACGCCTCCTCCTTTTCGGGGAGGCGTTTTTTTTCGCGCTGCATCCAGCTACCCCCTTTACTGAATTTGTACGATTTTTCGTCGCTTCCCGACTACTACCTCTAAATAGTCGTGTGTATGAATTCAGTATAAGCACAAAACGAATGGTTTTATTTTTATCTTTTAAAATCAATTAATTATGTGTTTTTTCTGTAATAATTCTTTGGTGGTAGTTAGCGATATACTCCGTTTTTCACAGGGTGACACTCTTGATCGTTATCAAGTTTGACAACGCGGTTGCTGGATACCCTAGCGCCAACTTGAGCGATGTGTCGTAAGCAAAAACAGATGTCTGCTACGAGCATTTCATAACGACAGGGGCCAGCAGGCTTCGCAGCAGGAGAGTCCGGATGAGCAAATTCCTTGACCGGTTACGTTACTTCAAACAACTGGCCGAACCGTTTTCCGATGGGCATGGCCAGACCCTCAATACCAATCGTGACTGGGAAGACGGCTATCGCAGTCGCTGGCAGCATGACAAAATCGTGCGTTCTACCCACGGGGTAAACTGTACCGGTTCATGTAGCTGGAAGATTTATGTGAAAAACGGTCTGGTGACGTGGGAAACGCAGCAGACTGACTACCCGCGCACCCGCCCGGACCTGCCTAACCATGAACCTCGCGGCTGCCCACGCGGTGCCAGCTACTCTTGGTATCTCTACAGCGCCAACCGCCTAAAATACCCAATGATGCGTAAGCGCCTGCTGAAACTGTGGCGTGAAGCGAAACTGACGCATAGCGATCCGGTGGATGCCTGGGCGTCTATCGTCAATGACCCCGAAAAAACCAAATACTACAAACAAATTCGTGGCCGTGGTGGCTTCGTTCGTTCTGACTGGAATGAAGTCAACGAACTGATCGCTGCCTCTAACGTTTACACCACCAAGACCTTCGGCCCAGACCGCGTGATCGGTTTCTCACCGATTCCTGCGATGTCGATGGTGTCCTACGCAGCGGGCGCCCGTTACCTTTCTCTGCTCGGCGGTGTGTGCCTGAGCTTCTACGACTGGTACTGTGACTTGCCACCGGCGTCACCGATGACCTGGGGTGAGCAGACTGACGTACCGGAGTCTGCCGACTGGTATAACTCCTCTTACATCATTGCCTGGGGCTCTAACGTTCCGCAAACCCGTACGCCGGATGCGCACTTCTTTACGGAAGTTCGCTACAAAGGCACCAAAACCGTTGCGGTCACGCCGGACTACGCTGAAATCGCCAAGCTGTGCGACCACTGGCTGAACCCGAAACAAGGTACCGACAGCGCAATGGCGCTGGCAATGGGCCACGTTATTCTGAAAGAGTTCCACCTCGACAAACCGAGCCAGTATTTCAGCGAGTACGTTCGTCAATACACGGACTTACCGATGCTGGTGCTGCTGGAGCCGCGTGAAGACGGTTACTACGCGGCGGGTCGACTGCTGCGTGCTTCCGATCTGGTGGACAACCTCGGCCAGGACAACAACCCGCAGTGGAAAACCATCGCGATTGACGATGAAAGCGGCAATCTGACGGCTCCGCAAGGGTCGATCGGCTACCGTTGGGGCGATCAGGGCAAATGGAACCTGGAACAGCGCGACGGCGTGAGCGGCGAAGAAGTGAAGCTGCGCTTGAGCCTGCTGGGCTCGCACGACGATGTGGTTGATGTCGGCTTCCCGTATTTTGGCGGCGCGGTCAGCGAACATTTCAACAATGTTGCGCTAGAAGAAATCCTGCTGCACAAACTGCCGGTTAAGCGCCTGACGCTGGCTGACGGTAGCGAAGCGCTGGTTGCCTGCGTGTATGACCTGACGATGGCGAACTACGGTCTGGATCGCGGTCTGGGCGACGACAACTGCGCACGTGATTATGACGATGTGAAAGCGTACAGCCCAGCCTGGGCCGAGAAGATTACTGGCGTTTCTCGTCAGAACATCATCCGTATTGCGCGTGAATTCGCGGATAACGCCGATAAAACGCACGGTCGTTCGATGGTCATCGTCGGTGCCGGTATCAACCACTGGTACCACATGGACATGAACTACCGCGGCATCATCAACATGCTGATTTTCTGCGGCTGTGTTGGTCAGAGCGGTGGCGGCTGGGCGCACTATGTCGGACAAGAAAAACTGCGTCCGCAAACCGGTTGGACGCCGCTGGCGTTTGGTCTGGACTGGCAGCGTCCGCCTCGTCACATGAACAGTACGTCGTTCTTCTATAACCATTCCAGCCAGTGGCGTTATGAAACCGTCGCGCCGCAGGAACTGCTGTCACCACTGGCGGATAAATCTCGCTTTACTGGCAGCATGATTGACTTCAACGTGCGCGCCGAGCGTATGGGCTGGTTGCCGTCTGCACCGCAGCTGAACGTTAACCCGCTGGATATCGCAGAGAAAGCGCGTGCTGCTGGTGTCACGCCGCAGGAATATACCGTTGCTGCGTTGAAATCAGGCGAAATCAAATTTGCCGCTGAACAGCCGGATAGTGAGCAAAACTACCCACGCAACCTGTTCATCTGGCGTTCTAACCTGCTGGGTTCCTCCGGTAAAGGCCACGAATACATGCTGAAGTACCTGCTGGGTACGGAGCACGGCATTCAAGGGCAAGATCTGGGTACCGCGGGCAGCGTGAAGCCGGAAGAAGTGGAATGGCGCGACCAGGGCGTTGAAGGCAAACTGGATCTGGTGGTGACGCTTGATTTCCGTATGTCTAGCACCTGCCTGTACTCCGACATCGTCCTGCCAACGGCAACCTGGTACGAAAAAGACGACATGAATACCTCGGATATGCATCCGTTTATTCACCCGCTGTCTGCGGCTGTCGATCCGGCGTGGGATTCCAAAAGTGACTGGGAAATCTACAAAGGCATCGCGAAAGCCTTCTCCCGCGTCTGTCAGGGACACCTTGGTCAGGAAACCGATCTGGTTACCTTGCCTATTCAACACGATTCCCCGGCTGAAATGGCGCAGCCGTTCGGCGTGGATGACTGGAAAAAAGGCGAATGCGATCTGATTCCGGGCAAAACTGCACCGCACCTGATGATGGTGGAGCGCGATTACCCGAACCTGTACGAACGTTTCACCTCGCTCGGTCCATTGATGGACAAGCTGGGCAACGGCGGTAAAGGCATCGGCTGGAACACGCAGACCGAAGTCGATTTCCTGAAAAAACTGAACTACACCAAGGCTGACGGTGCGGCGGCGGGTCGTCCGAAGATTGAAACGGCGATCGATGCGGCAGAAGTGATTCTGTCTCTGGCTCCGGAAACCAACGGTCAGGTAGCGGTGAAGGCATGGGAAGCGCTGAGCAAATTCACTGGTCGTGACCACACGCATCTGGCACTGAATAAAGAAGACGAAAAAATTCGCTTCCGCGATATTCAGGCGCAGCCGCGCAAGATTATCTCCAGCCCGACCTGGTCTGGTTTGGAAGATGAACACGTTTCCTATAACGCCTGTTATACCAACGTTCATGAGCTGATTCCGTGGCGTACGCTGTCCGGTCGCCAACAGCTGTATCAAGACCATGAGTGGATGCGTGCCTTCGGTGAAAGCCTGCTGGTATACCGTCCGCCGGTCGACACCCGTGCGGCTGAGCCGGTGATGAATAAGAAACCTAACGGCAACCCGGAAAAACCGCTGAACTTCCTGACGCCGCACCAGAAATGGGGTATTCACTCCACGTACAGCGACAACCTGTTGATGCTGACGTTGGGTCGCGGTGGCCCGATTATCTGGCTGAGCGAAGACGATGCCCGCGATTTGGGTATTGCGGATAACGACTGGGTAGAAGCGTTTAACGCCAACGGTGCGCTGACGGCGCGTGCGGTTGTCAGCCAGCGTGTGCCAGCGGGAATGACCATGATGTACCACGCGCAGGAACGCATTATTAACCTGCCGGGGTCGGAAATTACCCAGCAGCGCGGCGGTATTCACAACTCGGTAACCCGTATCACACCGAAACCGACCCATATGATCGGCGGCTATGCCCAACTGGCTTATGGCTTTAACTACTATGGCACCGTTGGGTCAAACCGCGATGAGTTCGTCGTAGTTCGTAAAATGAAACGCATCGACTGGCTGGATGATGAAGGCCAGGACTATGTACAAAAAGCGGTACAGCAGGAGAAAGCCTGATGAAAATTCGTTCACAAGTGGGCATGGTGCTGAATCTGGACAAATGCATCGGCTGTCACACCTGCTCCGTTAGCTGTAAAAACGTCTGGACCAGCCGTGAAGGGATGGAATACGCCTGGTTCAACAACGTCGAAACCAAACCGGGCGTGGGTTATCCCCATGCCTGGGAAGATCAGGAAAAATGGAAGGGCGGCTGGATCCGTAAAATCAGCGGTAAGCTCGAACCGCGTATGGGTAACCGCATCAGCGTGTTGTCCAAAATCTTCGCTAACCCGGATGTGCCGGAAATCGACGACTACTATGAGCCGTTTGACTACGACTATCAGAACCTGCGTAAAGCGCCGGAAGGCAAGCATCAGCCTGTCGCGCGTCCGCGCTCGCTGATTACCGGTCAGCGGATGAAGAAAATCGAGAACGGCCCGAACTGGGAAGACGATCTGGGTGGTGAATTCAGCGTGCGCTCCAAAGATAAGAACTTTGAGCATATGCAGAAAGAGATGTACGGCCAGTTCGAAAACACGTTCATGATGTATCTGCCGCGTCTGTGCGAACACTGCCTGAACCCGGCGTGTGTGGCGACCTGTCCGAGCGGCGCGATCTACAAACGTGGCGAAGACGGTATCGTCCTGATCGATCAGGACAAATGCCGCGGCTGGCGTATGTGTCTGACCGGTTGCCCGTACAAGAAAATCTACTTCAACTGGAAGAGCGGCAAATCAGAAAAATGTATTTTCTGCTACCCGCGTATCGAAAGTGGTCAACCGACGCTCTGCTCAGAAACCTGCGTCGGACGTATCCGCTATCTGGGCGTACTGCTCTATGATGCCGACCGCATCGAGCAAGCGGCCTCTGTGGAAAACGAGAAAGATCTGTACCAGAGCCAACTGGATGTGTTCCTTGATCCGCACGACCCGAAAGTCATTGAACAAGCGCTGAAAGACGGCATTCCAAACAGCGTCATTGAAGCGGCACAGCAGTCGCCGGTATACAAAATGGCGATGGACTGGAAGTTGGCGCTGCCGCTGCACCCAGAATACCGCACGCTGCCGATGGTCTGGTACGTGCCGCCGTTGTCACCGATTCAGTCTGCTGCGGATGCAGGTCAATTGGCGCACACCGGCGTACTGCCGGACGTCGAAAGTCTGCGTATTCCAGTGCAATATCTGGCGAACCTGCTGACCGCAGGGGATACCGAGCCCGTATTGCTGGCGCTGAAACGTATGCTGGCGATGCGTCACTACAAACGTGCAGAAACCGTAGAAGGCAAAATCGATACCAGCGCGCTGGAACAGGTTGGGCTGACCGAAGCGCAGGCGCAGGAAATGTACCGCTATCTGGCGATTGCGAACTACGAAGATCGTTTCGTGATTCCATCAAGCCATCGTGAACTGGCGCGTGAAGCTTTCCCAGAAAGCAAAGGCTGCGGTTTCAGCTTTGGCGATGGTTGCCACGGCAGCGATACCAAATTCAACCTGTTCAACAGCAAGCGTATTGATGCCATTGATGTCAGCAACAAAACGCGCGACATGAACAGCAAAATCATGCGGGAGACGAACCATGATTAGCCTGCGGATTATTGCCCGCCTGCTGGACTATCCCGACAGCGAGCTGTGGGAGAACCGGGCTGAGTTGATCGAAGCGGTAGAGCAGGCTGATGCTTTGCCGCTGCGCGAGAGTCATCAGCTCATGCAGTTCATCAATACGCTGTGCGCGCAGGATTTGTTGGACAAACAGGCAGAATATAGCGGCCTGTTTGACCGCGGTCGGGCGACCTCGCTGCTGCTGTTCGAACACGTTCACGGTGAGTCTCGCGATCGTGGTCAGGCGATGGTCGATCTCATGCAGCAATATCAGGATGCCGGTCTGGCACTGGATTGCCGTGAGTTGCCGGATTACCTGCCGCTGTATCTTGAGTACCTTTCTCGTCTGGAACCCGCGCAAGGTCGCGCGGGTTTACTCGACATCGCGCCGATTCTGGCGTTGATTGGTGCGCGTTTGCAGCAGCGCGACAGCAGCTATGCCGTGCTGTTCGATCTGCTGTTGGCGTTGTCCGGCAGTGACCTGAAAAGTGACGATGTCACACATCAGGTCGCTGACGAAGCGCGCGACGACACGCCGCAGGCGCTGGATGCCGTGTGGGAAGAGGAACAGGTTAAATTCCTCGGCGAAGAAGGCTGCGCATCGGCCCAACAAACGCAACACCAACGCCGCTTCGCTGGCGCGGTGGTGCCGCAATATCTGAATCTTGACGCTACATCAGCGGGAGGGCAACGCTAATGAGTGCAATCACGAACTATTTCAATATATTCTTTTTTGACATCTATCCTTACCTGGCGATGGCTATTTTCCTGATTGGCAGCTGGCTGCGTTATGACTACGGTCAGTACAGCTGGCGTGCCGGTTCGAGCCAAATGCTGGATAAGAAAGGGATGCGTCTGGCGTCTAACCTGTTCCATCTGGGGATTCTGGGCGTATTTGCCGGGCACTTCCTCGGTATGCTGACGCCGCACTGGATGTACGAAGCCTTCCTGCCAATGGATGTAAAACAGAAAATGGCGATGTTCGGCGGTGGTGCGGCAGGTCTGCTGACGTTTGTCGGTGGCGTGCTGTTGTTAAAGCGCCGTCTGACCAACCCGCGTATTCGTGCCACGTCCAGCGTTGGCGACATTCTCATTCTGTCTCTGCTGGTGATTCAGGCTGGTTTAGGGCTGCTGACTATCCCATTCTCTGCACAGCATATGGACGGCAGTGAAATGCTGAAGCTGGTCGGTTGGGCGCAAAGCGTAGCGTTCTTCCAGGGCGGGGCGTCTGAGCATTTGGCGGGTGTCGCACTGATCTTCAAGCTGCACATCGTGCTGGGGCTGACGCTGTTTGTTCTGTTCCCGTTCTGCCGTCTGGTTCACATCTGGAGCGCTCCGGTCGAGTACCTGACGCGTCGCTACCAGTTAGTACGTAACCGTCGCTAAGTATGATAAACACAGCGGCGTTATCATAACGCCGCTGTTTTAACGCCTTCCTTTTCATCTTTCCCCGCCAACAACGAACGCCATCAGCAGTTCTTCGTTGATTATTTACCCCGCGCCGTCGTCCATTGCACGGCGAAGACGCTGGCTAATACGATGGCCAAACCCAGAAATGCCGTACCGGTCATCGACTGTGAAAGCAACGCCCAGCCTAGCACCACGGCGGTCAGCGGGCTCAGCAACCCCAATGAGGCAACGGCAACCGTCGGCAGGCGCGATACGCCACGAAACCAGAGCCCATAAGCGAGCACGGCACCCGCAAGACAGAGATAGGAATAGGCGGCCCACTGTGGCAGGGTTAAAGCAGGCAGCGGCGCATCGGCTATCCATGCAACGGGTGCCAGCATCAACCCGCCGAGGAAGAGTTGCCAGCCGGTAAGCGGCAGTACGGGCAAATCAAGTTGCCAGCGACGTGTTAACCAGACCCCGGTCGCCATACATACCGCCCCCAGCAGCGCGGCGGCAATGCCCACGGGCTCAAATGTTGTCTGCGGCGACAGCAGCAAAATGGCCATGCCCGCCACACCGATGATCGCCGACCACAGCGTCGCCAGTCTGGGCGCACGATGATCCACTGCCCAGACCAACACCATCACCAGCAGCGGTTGGATCGCGCCAAGGACGGCTGCCAGTCCGCCTGGCAAACGATAAGCCGCGACAAACAGCAGCGCTTGAAAGACGCCGATATTCAGGGCGCTGAGCACGAGCACACGCCACCAGTCTCGGCGGGCGGGGAAGCGGCGCGTGAATAAGAGCAGTAGCAGACCCGCAGGCAATACGCGGATAAGCGCCGCCGTAAAGGGGCGATCTGGCGGCAGGATTTCTGATGTCACGATGTAGGTCGAGCCCCAAATCGCGGGAGCCAGCGCCGTGAGTAGGACGTCACGCCAATAGTGTGGTGAGGATGTAGTGTTCATGACTTTACCTTCAATTCAAGATATCATGATAGTGTTGATTAATTACCTTGAAGTCAAGATAAATGAAAAATCAAACCAGCGAACGCGAATACGACGCGGTAGATGCCATCCTTGAACAGTGGCGGCGCGAACGGCCCGATCTGGATGCCAGCCCCATGGGACCGATTGGACGCCTCAGACGATGTGCTGCGTTCCTCGAACTGCGTCTGGAGGCCTGTTTCTCCCGATTTGAACTGAGCAGTTGGGAGTTTGATATGCTGGCTACGCTGCGGCGTGCCGGTGCGCCACATTGCCTCAGCCCGACGGAACTGTTCTCCGCGCTGATGGTGACGTCAGGCACCATGACTCATCGACTAAAACGCCTTGAAACCCGAGGATTTATCGAACGTGTGCAGAACGCACAGGATGCGCGCAGTACGCTTGTGCAACTCACCGGCACAGGGCTTGAACTGATTAATCGTGCCGTTGAGGCACACATTGAGAACGAACGTCAGGTGCTCTCTGTACTGCCTGCCGATGTGTTGGCTTCTCTTGATGCTAACCTTGCAGCGCTACTGCGAGGGCTGGAAAACCATAACAAAGGGAACTGAATCATGTCTGAATACCGTGCTTCAATCTGCTGGCAGCGCGATGGGCAAAATTTTATTGATAACCGCTACAGCCGATTGCATCAGTGGCAGTTTGACGGTGGTATTACGCTGCGCGCCTCGTCGTCACCGCATGTCGTCCCGCTGCCTTTTTCGCTGGAAGACGCAGTCGATCCTGAAGAGGCGCTAGTGGCCTCGTTGTCCAGTTGCCATATGCTGTGGTTTCTTTCCGTTGCAGCTAAAAAGCGCTTCTGTGTCGATGACTATCAGGATAACGCGGTGGGCACGATGGGCGTGAATGCGGCAGGAAAAACGGCGATGCTGGACGTCACGCTGCGTCCGCAGGTCACATTCAGCGGCGAAAAGCAGCCTACTGCCGAGCAGTATGCCCAGTTGCATGAACTGGCGCATGACGCCTGCTACATCGCCCATTCGGTGAATTTTCCGGTGAACTGCGAGCCGACGTTAGGGACGAGCAACTGAACTGAATGCGCTAACGGCGCGCAGAAATAAACATGCGTAATGCGAAATGACCGCCCGACGCGTTCAGATCGGACGGTGTGACCGATTACGGTCAGCCGAGCATTACCAGCCGGTAATGCGCTGCCAGGTTTCCTGCTCGTGCGTGCGTGATTTCAACACCTGATAGTGCTGATGCATCGCGGCCGTCGCGCAGGCGTGGTTAGGCAATATCCGCAACCGCGTGCCGACGGGGAAATGATCGACCGAAAGCCCACTGTCGGCGGGTAGCGCAATGATGCCGTGTTCCTGATTGGTGATCGTCACGCAGAGGTCGTGGTAAGGGCTGCCATACAGATCGCAAACCAGCCCGTAACCGTAATCTTTTGCCTGAGAGGCCGTACCGCGATCGCGGGAAAGTGCCATCCAGCCCGCATCGATAAACACCCAGCCTTTTTCGCGATTATGTCCAATCACAGTGCTGACGACCGACAGCGCGATATCATCCAGCGAACAGACCCCGACATTTTTCATCACCAGATCGAACGTGGTGAAAACGCCTGCTCTGACTTCGGTAATGCCAGTTAAATCCTCGGCAAAGTGCGCCGTCGGCGTGGCACCGACGCTGAGCACGGGGCAGGCAATTCCCAGCGCGCGCACTCGCTGTCCGGCGGTATTGATGGCTTTGCACTCGGCGCGTGCAGCTGCTCTGATCGCCTCGTCCGTACGGCAGGCGTACGATTCTCCCGCGTGTGCCAGCAGGCCGGTGAGCGTCGTGCCGTTGCCGTCGATCTGTTGTGCTAGCTCAAGTAATGCGCCGCTTTCCGGTGGGATGCCGCCGCGATGCCCGTCACAGTCGATCTCAATAAAGACCGAAAACGTCACGCCATTGGCGCGTGCATAATCCGTCACCGCGCGCGCCTGTTCTGGGCTATCCAGCAGAATATGAATATCCACGCCTTTGCGGATTAAGCTGGCGATACGCGGCAGCTTGTGCGGGGCGATCCCTACGGCGTAGAGCAGATTGGTATAACCGGCGGCGGCAAAGGCTTCCGCTTCTGCCAACGTCGAAACCGTCGCGGGTGACGCCGCGTCTTTGAGCAGATAGCGACCGGCTTCAATCGAGCGTAGCGTTTTGAGATGCGGCCGGATCTGGCTGCCTAATTTTTCCGTACGCTGATAAAGCCTGTCGATGTTGCGTTGAAAGCGGAACTCATCGATCAGCAAAAAGGGCGTTTCCAGCGCGTTAAGCCATTCAATATTGTTCATTATGCACCTTCATTTTGTTTAGCCTGCTGCCAGGCGGCAAGAATGCGTTGGCCGATATATAAGTCCTGAATGGACAAACCGGAGCTGTCAAACACGGTGATATCGTCCGGCGTTTGTCGTCCTGCTGCGCTTGCACTAATCACGTCGCCGATGGCGGTCAGCGTCACATGGGCTGGCGCGTGTTGGAAGTCACCAATCATTCGGGACTGGGAAGGCAGATCGCAAAACAGGCGGCCTGCGGTAAACAGCTCTGGCGGCAGTTCCTGCTTGCCGACGGCGTCCGATCCCATGCTGACAACATGCGTTCCGGCGCTAACCCACTCGGCGTTAAACAGCGGCGTGCGTGATGGCGTTGCGGTCACGATGATATCCGCCGCGCGACACGCGCTTTCGGCATCGCTGACGTGCGCATCCAGTCCGGCTTCCTTGAATTCTTGTGCCATCTCTGCGGATTTGCTGCTATCACGCCCGACGATCAGCAGGGTACGAATGGGCCGAATTCTTGCCAGCGCGGCGCATTCATAGCGGGCCTGATGACCGGTTCCGAACACGGCGAGAACCGAAGCATCGGGTCTTGCCAGCAAATCGGCGGCAACGGCGTTGGCGGCGGCGGTACGAAAGGCGTTTACCTTTCCGGCTTCAATCGCGACCGCTATTTTCCCGATTTGCTGATCGAACAGCAGAATGAGGGAATTATGGCGGGGCAGCCCGTTGGCGGGGTTTCCCGGCCAGAACGAACCGACTTTTAGTCCCGCGAGTTCATGGGTTGCTGAGGCCTTGATGCTGAAGGTGTTGGCCGGATCGGAGCCTTGTCCGTGCACCACGGGGAAACTGCGTGCTTCAGGTTCGCTGGCGGCGAGCAGGGCTTCACGAACGGCGTCATAAGCCAGCTCATGACTGATAAGCGCCGCTGACTCTGCTTCAGAAATAAAGATCATCGTTTTTTCCTTAGGCGTTGCCGGTCAGAAATGCACCGTAGCGGCTGATATCGACATTCCCGCCGCTGATAACAATGCCGATGCGTTTACCGCGTAGCGATTCCCTGAGATTGCGCGCCGCTGCAAAGCTGAGGCATCCCGTTGGCTCAACGACGATCTTCATGCGCTCGGCATAAAACCGCATCGTGTCAACCAGGTCGTCATCCGTCACGGTCAGAATATCGTCGACGTTCTGACGAATCAGGGCGAAGGGGTAGTGGCCGAGTTGCTGTATTTGTGCGCCATCGGCAATGGTTTGCGGTGTGTCGATATGCACGATATGGCCACTGCGAAGCGATTGCTGCCCATCGTTGCCTGCAAGGGGCTCGACGCCATAAATTTTGCCATGTGGAGACAGTTGACGGGCGGAAAGCGCAGATCCCGCCAGCAAACCTCCACCACCTACGCAGACGAACAAGGCATCCAATTCGCCTGTCTCTTCCAATAGCTCTTTCACCACCGTTCCTTGCCCGGCAATAACATGCGGATGGTCGAAAGGAGGAATGAGCGTCAGGCCATGCTTTTTCGCCAGATCGTTACCGATCTGCTCACGATCTTCAGTGTACCGATTGTATTGCACCACGTTGCCACCGTAGCCCCGTGTTGCGGCGATCTTTATCGTGGGGGCATCATGCGGCATGACAATCGTTGCGGGAATGCCGAGTAATTTGGCGGCCAGCGCAATCGCCTGCGCATGGTTACCGGAAGAGAAGGTGACCACGCCAGCCGCTTTTTGCGCGTCAGTGAATTGTAATAAGGCATTCATGGCGCCGCGAAACTTAAATGCGCCTGTACGCTGGAAGTTTTCACACTTGAAGAAAACCTCTGCACCGAATGTGTCATTGACCGTGCGCGATGTCATCACCGGTGTTTTATTGGCATAGCCATCAATACGTTCCGCTGCGGCTACCACATCGTCGTAAGTGGGGAGGCGTAAGTCGCTCATAGTTGGATAATCCGATGTTAGTGATTATGAATACCGGAACCGTCGTTCCGACGCTGTCGAATGCTTGATAAACAAAATATACAAAATTAGATAAATTGTCTAATGTGATTTATCTTTAGGTTTTCGACCACCGTGAGGTGCATCGCGTGTCGCTGAAAAAAGTGGGAACGAGTACGTGTTGCGGAACTCGGAGCGACCGCTGACGACATCGCGTGTGGGTACTAAATCAGGTGTACTTACAGTACACTCAGCGCCAGAAAACGCGCTTGCGCAAGCATGAGTAGAGGAATGGGAGAGGAATATGTCTGCATCTGGAGAAGGTCTGCTGCTGACGCAATTAGAAGCGATAGCGAAAGGGCTGAGCGAAACGTTTGCGCCATTCTGTGAAGTGGTTGTGCACGATCTGAAAAACCCAGAACACGCGATACTTTCCATTCACAATAACCTCTCCGGCAGGGAGGTGGGTGCGCCTGCAACGGAACTGGGCCTTGCCCGTATCGCCTCGCCCGAATTTCCCAATATTTTGGCGAACTACGCCAACCAGTTTGCAGACGGACGCCCGGTAAAAAGCACCTCGGTCGGCATCAAAAATGCGGAAGGTGACTACGTCGCGGCGCTGTGCCTGAACGTCGACATGACACTCTTTCGCGGCATGCAAAATGCGCTGGCGCAGTTCACCCAGCTCGCGTCGGACTCCGTAACGGAGCATTTAGAACCAAACGGCGCGGCAGCGATCAGACAACACATCGATCACTTCGCCGCCCGGCTTGCCACCACACCACGGGCGCTAAAAGCGCAGGACAGAAAAATCCTGCTTCAGGAACTGAAAGACAGCGGCCTGCTGGAAGTCAAAAAATCCATGGAGACCATCGCACAACACCTCGGCGTATCACGGGCGTCGGTTTATTTGTATGCGAAGGATTAAGTAAAGGGCGGCGTTTAATGCCAGATTGTTTTGAGACGCCAAGTTACTGATGTGATGATGGTTGAATTTTTTAAGTAAAATGGTCGTAAATCAAGAAATGTATACGACCATTAGACGTTATCTTCAAATGAGCGATTAACAGCTAATTTTTTCTTATATAGAGTAAATTCTGGGTCACGTATTCAACTCGGTGATCGTCAGGTAGAATGTTCATCTGTTTTCCTAAATATTTAGAAGAAGAGCCTGATGGCAACGGTTGAGGTAAAATGCCCGTTTTGTGAGCAAACAGACCCG
>NZ_JAUMIO010000025.1:0-60445 GCF_032905925.1 Pectobacterium sp. HCp5_1 | reverse complement strand
TGATGCCTTTCGCCAGTTCGGCAGCGAGTGCCTTAAGTTTCTTTTCGTCCATAATTTGCCTGTCTCCTCAGTTGGAGTGAACATATCAAAAACAGGCAATTACACAATTTTAATTACAGGCTCTCCAAACATAACGGTAGCCTGCATATTTCTCACTTAGTGTTAATGTCTTCAGGCTATTATTGAATAAAATTAAACTTACCATCTCAGAAACCCAATAATATTTAGATTTACTTGATGCTACAGTGAATTCGCTTCAACAAATAAGGGAATACTATGCCCGTCAGACCCATTATGCGGCTTACACGCAGCGATCTTGCTGACCTCAATGCGTTCAGAGCCGTAGAACGCGCCCGCAGCTTTACTCAAGCCGCAGTTGATTTAGGGGTCACGACATCGGCACTCAGCCATTCTGTACGTAATCTGGAAACACGATTGGGTGTTCGCCTGCTAAATAGAACCAGCCGCACAGTTTCCCCTACTGATGCAGGAGCCGTTTTAGCCAAAAAACTAAACATCGGTTTTGCGGAGATAAGCAGTGCGCTTGATGAAATTAACGCACTCCGTGATCGGCCCGCTGGGCGCATTCGCCTCAATGTACTGAGTGACGGGGCCAGGCTGATTGTAGGCCCACATCTCCCCGAATTTCTCAAGCGATACCCAGAAGTTGAAGTGGATGTCACCGTTGATGACCGTATGGTCGACATAGTAGCGGCTGGCTTTGATGCTGGAATTCGTTATGGCGGCACAGTCCCTGAAGATTTCGTTGCCATCAAATTGGGTCAGGAGTTGAAGTGGGTAGCCGTTGCCTCACCACGCTATCTTTATCATCACCCAGAACCGATGATGCCAGAAGATCTGCTGTCACACTCGTGCATCCAAATCAGAACTGGACAGGGTGTGATTTATAAATGGGAATTTCGTAACGGAGATCGCTATCGCGAGATTGATGTCCCTGGGCAAGTCTGCGTCGGTGAAACCATTATGGGAATTGAGCTGGCTCTTGCGGGCGCAGGAATAACGTATTGCCTCGAGAAGCGTGTAGAAAACTATCTCCGAAGCGGTGAACTTCGCGTCGTCTTGCCTGAATGGTCCCCAATTGGGCCTGCCATGTATTTATACTACCCAGGATACCGCACCGTTCCACAAGGACTACGTGAATTCATTGACGTACTTCGGGAAGGAATGAACACGTAAAAATACCGTCAATCTGACAACTGGCTATTTATCAGCAAGTACGTTGAGAATTATTCAATAAAACATCCGACGCCGCTAAACAATACCACCAGATTTATCGGTTAGAGTCTCTTGGCCTTCAACTATCCACCGCTTTACCGCCAATCTTGGCAAAGCGAAAGGTGATAGTGCCAACCTGATTCAGTTGAAAGACGATCGTTCCAGCTCGGAACCGTCACCTTTCTGCTGACTGCCAGAAATTGAGATGTCAAATGCCGAATTCAACAACCCACCCCACGCTGAATTTTAATGAACACACAGAGGGAGAAAACAAAGAGAAGATCTGTCCTCCTTACGGGCTTTTTCCTGCCATGCTTGCTCTTGGCGCTGGAGGCCTCTTTATAGGAACCGGTGAGTTTGCGCCGATGAGCCTGCTTCCAGAACTGGCAGCAGGAACCGATGTATCCATCCCTGTCGCAGGTGCCTATATCAGCACTTATGCCATCGGCGTTGTCGTCGGTGCGCCAGCTCTCGCAATTTTCGCTGCACGCTGGCCCCGAAAAAAACTACTCATCGCATTATTGATCATCGCGCTATTTGGGTACGCTTTCAGCGCAATGGCGTGGGGTTATTCTTCTCTTCTTACTGCCCGTTTTATCTCTGGTATTCCACACGGTGCGTGGTACGGAGTGGCTGCACTCGTCGCAGCCTCAATGTCACCGCCACATAAACAGGCTCGCTATATCGGCTATGTTATGCTCGGACTGGCTGTTGCAAACGTCTTGGGTGTCCCGATTACCACCTGGATTGGCCATGAACTTGGCTGGAGAGTGTCATTCACAACGGTAGCATTAGGAATTGTCATCACCGGCCTCATGGTTGTTCTTTTTGTGCCCTTCGTCCCAGCCGATAAAGATGCCTCACCACTTAAAGAACTCAGCGCGTTACGCAATCCCCAAGTGATGATGACGTTTGCTGTCGCCTCTGTCAGTTTCGCCGGCATACTTGCCGTTTATAGCTTCATCACACCAATCTTGACCGAAGTAAGTGGATTCTCACTCTCAGCCACTCCATGGATTCTCGCACTCTGGGGATTCGGTATGGTGACAGGCAATGTCATTGGCAGTTGGCTGGCGGATAAAGCTCTCATTCCTTCGCTCTATGGCATGCTGCTCTGGAATGTTATTTTTCTTGTGTTATTCACCCTATTTGCTGAATGGAAAACAGCCACGCTCACCATTTTTTTCCTACTAGGAAACGGTTGTGCGCTTGTGCCTGCACTCCAGTCCCATATGATGAATATCGCGGGTGAAGCCAGAACGCTTGCTTCCTCGCTCACACATAGCGCATTCAATATTTCTAATGCGCTAGGCGCGGCCTTTGGGGCAATGGCCGTCGCGGCCAGTGGTTCCTGGCTATCCGCGGGCTGGATCGGGGCACTTTTCTCTTTGTTAGCCCTGATGCTCATGTATTTCTCGCTTCGCGTTGCTGGCAAGAATGACGCTGACTAAACCGATAAGTACGGTTCATCGCTTTTAAACAAAAAGGCCAAGACATTGTTGTCCTGGCCTTTATCGTTGAATCGACAAGCGATAAGTCGCACAGCTTTTAGACTATCAACGCATCGTCACAAACTCTTCTGACGCAGTCGGGTGGATAGCAACAGTGTTGTCGAAGTCTTTCTTGGTTGCGCCCATTTTGACCGCAACCGCGAAGCCTTGCAGCATTTCGTCCATACCAAAACCGATGCCATGGATGCCGACGATTTTTTCTTCTTTGCCCACGCAGACCAGCTTCATACGGCACGGCTGGCGGTGCTGGGTGACGGCGGTGTACATCGCGGTGAAGGCAGATTTATACACTTTCACCTGATCGTCGCCGTACTGCTCACGCGCCTGAGGTTCGGTCAGCCCAACGGTGCCAATCGGCGGGTGGCTGAAGACGACGGTCGGGATGTTGCTGTAATCCAGATGCTCGTCCGGCTTGTTATTAAACAGACGTTCGGACAAACGACGCCCTGCGGCGACAGCAACCGGCGTTAGCTCGACGGCACCGGTGTTATCACCTACGGCATAAATACCAGGAACGTTGGTGTTCTGGAATTTATCGACGTTGATGTAGCCTTTGTCGTTCAGCTCTACACCGGTGACGCTCAGGTTCAGGTTATCCGTCGCGGGTTCACGACCAACCGCCCAAATCAGGCAATCGACAGTTTGTGACTGACCGTTTTCCAGCTCCAGCGTCAGGCTGCCATCGGCATTCTTCACAATCGCTTTCGGGATCGATTCGGTATGCAGCGTCGGCCCTTCGGTGTTCATCACTTCCACCAGCGTATCGACAATCAGCGGATCGAAGCTGCGCAGCGGCGCGTGTTTGCGTACAAACAGGTGAGTTTCAGACCCCAGTCCGTTTAGCACGCCGGCAATCTCTACCGCGATATAACCAGCACCAACGATAGCAGTACGCTTCGGCAACGCATCCAGTTCAAAGAAGCCGTCAGAATCGATACCGTATTCCGCACCGGGAATAGCAGGGTGAACCGGACGACCGCCGGTCGCGATCAGGATATGGTCAGCCGTAATTTTCTCGCCGTTCACTTCCACCGTGTGCGCATCGACAAAGCGGGCAAAACCGTGGATGACATCGACCTTATTCTTGCCCAGCACGTTATCGTACGACTGGTGGATACGATCGATATAGGCGCTACGGTTCTTAACCAGCGTGCCCCAGTTAAACTGGTTTACCGTGGTATCGAACCCATAATCCGGCCCGTACTGATGGATCGCTTCGGCAATCTGCGCCGCATGCCACATCACTTTCTTCGGCACACAGCCGACGTTGACGCAGGTGCCGCCCAGATATTTTGCTTCGATCAACGCACATTTTTGTCCATACATCGCCGCGCGGTTAATAGACGCGATACCGCCGCTGCCGCCGCCAATAGCAAGGTAGTCATAGTGTTTGGTCATCAGTGTATCCATGCTTAAGTGAATAAAATTTGCCTAGAGTGTAACGCCAGAGCCATACGCCGAATAAAGGTTATGCCTATGGTTGCGATAGGAAAAACCAACCGGGTCACCCACCGCAACGGTGCGCATTACTCCGGTACGATTTGCTCCACCAGCGTATGTCCGGTGCCTTCTGGTACCAGTACGCTATGCAGCCACGGCAGCACGCTCTTCATCTGAGATGCCAGCTTCCACGGCGGGTTAATTACAATCATGCCAGACGCCGTCATGCCGTAGCGATCGCTGTCCGGCAGCACCGCCAGCTCAATTTGCAGAATGTTGCGAATGCCCGTAGCTTCCAGCTCTTTCAGCATGCGTTTGATGTGCTGGCGCAGCACCACTGGATACCACAGCGCAAAGACGCCGGTAGCAAAGCGCTTATGCCCTTCCTGAATGCCTTTCACCACGGCCTGATAGTCCGTCTTCAGCTCATACGGTGGGTCGATCAGTACAAAACCGCGACGGGAAAGCGGCGGCAGCTGTGATTTCAACTGCTGGTAGCCATCGTCACGCAGCACTTTGGTACGCGAATCCTTCTGGAATTCATTGCGCAGCAATGGGAAATCGCTGGGGTGCAGTTCGGTCAGGTGGAGTTTGTCCTGTTCGCGCAGCAACTGGCGCGCAATCAGCGGGGAACCGGGGTAATAGCGCAGTTGGCCATTGTGGTTATAGGTGCGCACGGCCTGCATGTAAGGTTCAAGTTCAGCCGGAATGTCGTCACGCTGCCAGATTTTCGCGATGCCATCCAGATACTCGCCTGTGCGCTCGGCGTGTTCGCCGCTGAGCTGATAGCGACCGGCACCCGCGTGGGTATCCAGATACAGGAAAGGTTTCTCTTTCTCTTTCAGGGCAGTGATGATCAGGCTCTGAACGGTGTGTTTCAGCACGTCGGCGTGATTGCCGGCATGGAAACTGTGGCGGTAACTTAGCATGCTTGCTTTCCGGTGAAGTTTTTATAAATAACGTCGATTAGCTGACAGTATATACTCTAAATAATTCAAGTTTCAGGCAGGCGGCAAGAGAAGGAATCCCGATGAGCTTACTTAAGTAAGTGATTCGGGTGAGTGAACGCCGCCAACGTACATGCAACTTGAAGTATGACGAGTATAACCGCCTGTGGCGGAAAATATCCCGTCAAACGCTCCCCTCTGCGAGCCGCCCCGCAAACCAGCCATTTTTATCGTCTTAAATCAGTAAATTGAGAAACATGGCCGTTTTTCATTCGATTGAAAACTACCGATATTCAGGCACATAAAGTACGATCGCACGCTAACCATGATGGAATTGGACGTTATTCTGATGGAACCTGAATATCAGCGCTGGCTGATGGCGCTTTCAGCCCCGATGGTCGCACTCAACATCAAGTATGGTGCCCGCTTCTGCGAGCCGACCTTCTATGAGCCCGGTGAACCCGTCAGTCTGAGCAACAGCTGGGGCATCACTTCCCGCGAAGGCCTGATCTCAATGATTAACGATATGACAGACGGCGGCCACGCCGAGCGTCTGGCGTATTACTATCACCTTTGGCACCACCTGACGGCATCCGAATGGCAGCACTACTGCACCAATCAATCTGAAGACGTACAGGGTGCACTCGCGCTGGTGAGCGAAACGGCCGCGCTATGCGGTGAAGGCGGGATCCGCGCCTGGGATCTGGGGCGCATGAGTTTCCTGAGCCGCATCGGATTACTCAACGGCTGGATTAGCGAAAAAGAGAACCTGTGGATTCACACCCGGCTAGCCGACAGGGCGCGTTACTATTACCGCAGTTGGGAGAATTATTACGCGGCGTTCTTAATCGGCCGCACTTACTGGCTCACTCTGGATGAAGAAGACCCTGAGTGCCAGCGCTACATTTTCAGCAACGCTAGCCAAAATCCTGACTACATTGACCAGATCGGCACGCTCTATACTCACCCGGACTGCCCGATTCATGACCTCGACTGGGATGTTGATCCGATAGAAATGGATAAGCCCGAGTCCTTACCAGAAGCGGAAATATAATGGACACACAATGCTGGCAGCGACTAGGCATTGAGCCGACTCAGGATCTGGATGTTATCCGTCAGGCTTATCGTCAGAAAGTACCGCAGTTTCACCCGGAAACCGACCCCGAGGGCTTTAAACAGCTGCGCGACGCGTACGACACCGCCTGTAAGCTGGCGAAAAATCCCGTACTGTCGGGTGAAGAAGAGCAGACCCCTGCCGAACCACAAAACGCCTCCTCGGCAACCGAGAAGGCCTCCGCTGAGCAAGCAGAAGCGCTGGTTAACGCGTTTGAGCAGTTGTTAAGCAACCCAGCCGAACGTTTCGTTCCGCTGTGCTGGGAGCGCTACATTCAGCTGTTGAATCAGCAGGATTTCGAGGTGATCGATCGCATTCGCTGGCCGCTGCTTCAGCGCCTGATGCGTGAGTCTTGTATCTCAATTCTCTGTGTCCGCGTGCTGGCCGAACGCCTGCGCTGGCAACAGCGGCAAGGGGAGCTGTCCGGCGACGGGGTGGAAGATGTCCGCCACTTCCTCGACTCGCTCGGCTATGAGGATCTGTTTGATTTTTCCCTGCTATCGCACCTGAACCTGCCCGCACAGTTGGAAACTATCTTCTATTTCCAGCAGGCCAACGGCATGTACTGGAATCGGCCGGCATTTATGTTGGCCACGCTGCTGCGCACCCCGACCGCAATTTATTGGCCCGACAGCCCGTCGCTGATGCAAAAGCTCGTGCGCTGGCACAGCCACGCCGGTGTACCCAACGCCATCCTGCGCGATTACTGCCTGCAACAGTTGGATGCGACCCCGAACGACGCGGAATGGCTCGAACTCAGCGCCAGCCTCTGTTCGCTTACCGGAGAAAACGAGCAGGCCTTCACGCTGTGGCTGACGCTTTATCAGCAAACCCGCCATGCACAGGCGGAACAATGGCTGATTAACTGGTGCAAACAGCATCAGCCGGATACGCTTCCCTTACTGATTCAGTCGTTCAACTATACGCCAGCGCCAGACCTGACAGGGTTAGCGCTGGACGATCCGCGCCAGCGTTTCTTCATTTCCCAGCACAACACCCAAATGCTGATACGTTGGGGAGAAGCGCTGAAACTGTCGCTGTCGCCTATGGCAGAAAGCTATGCCCGTTGGAAGCTGGGCAAACAGGATTTGCAGGACATCTACCGACATCTGCTGCTACACAGCGGGGAGGCGATTCAGGATCGCCTGTATTGGCACGCCAGCATGTTAACCGTGGGTAATGAACGCCTGTTGCAGGACATTCTGGCGCAGCCGTTGCCCGAGGAACCGCTGTATGCGTTGATTTTACAGGGATTACAGTTTCAGGCGACACAGCGCCTATCCTGGCTGCACACTTCCGGCGCGATTCACACCTTCACGGAATGGCTGTATTCGCCGTCAGAAGAAACGTTGCCCAGCGTGTTCACTAACCAGAAATCGTCCGCCTGGCTACAAGCGCAAACCTGGCTGCGACAATGGCGTCCGCTGTCGCTGAATCAGTTGAACAAGCTGTATAGCAGCGGCATACATACGGAAGAAATCGACCCGATCAACGATTGTCTGGTCGAGCTGTCCGCACGCTACCAGTGCGATGTGTCTCTGGTGCCGCAAGGGGCAGAGAAACCGCAGGATCTCAGCGCTAAAGAGGAACTGAGACAGGCTATTCTGATCGCATTAATGATGACCGATCCAACCTCTTGTCTGGGTTTACCGCGTCAATCGGTGCTGCCCGAACTGGCCTTAACCCACCCTGCACATTCGCTCTCTCAGCTCTTCCGCAAGGCGGAATGCCACGATGGTGATGCGGTAACGCCGTTGAAAAAACAGCTGGAACTCACCGATCCGCTGCACTATCACTGCTGGATGAACTTCCCCGCGTCTATTGAGGAATATCTCGGCAGCAGGGAGACTTACAGCGAGTCCGCTGCAGGCCATTTTTATCTTACCGATGAGCATTGGCAGACGGAACTGGCAAAATCGCCCATCATCTACCAGATCTTTTTCCACGCGTTTTATGCCCTTGTGGGAGAGGAAGAACAGGCCGGGCAACACCTTGAGCGGCTGGCTGCTATTCCCGTAGAAAGGGAACAGGAAGATGCGATCCGCACTGCCTTTACCGAAGGGTCGGATGAACTGGAGAAACAGCTAAAACAGCTCTCCGACGACAAACGGGTCACGCTCATCGGCAAGCTGATTCAGAACTGTGCGAAGGATGACACGTCCTTATTCGATAACAGCGATCAGGAATTTCTAACCGAGCATCTGTCCTATCCGCACGAAGACGTTACGCTGAGATTGGTGTCGAAAGTGCTGCTGCAATGTGCCGATCGGCGCGAACGTCAGTTCCAGGCATCACAGGCTAAAAAGAGCTACTGGTGGCAACTGTGGCGCACAAACGCTCGCATCGGCCGTCTCGGTTTTCTGATGCAGGCCGGGTTGGGAAGCTATTTTCTCTATCGCGCGAGTGACTGGGTCGGGTCACCACCGGCGTTTATTGAAGGGCTACTGATGGTGCTCATCGTACTCAATCTGCTGAGTGCGACGCGTCGACGCTATAACGATATCGGTTCCAATATGCCGTGGGTGATGAGTTTCTTCACCCTACTCATACCGCTGTTTCTGCTGCTCCCCTTGCTGACACCGAGCCTTAACCGCTGGAACCAATTCGGGCCGCCTCCGGCTGGCAAGAAAGCCGAAACGGACACCCAGCCTAGCTGACGACAGTGAATCGGGCGGCGTAGCAATGATACGCCGCCCAAATATCAACGAGAGAATTCATCCAGATATTGCTCAATACGCTGCCGCGTTTCGTCAATCGCCGGAGCGTATTGCCCCGCCAGCACCTGTTCAAAATCCCGCAGCCAGAAGCCAATCTGTTCCCGCTCTTCCAGACGCGTCTGCGCCCAGGCTTTTTCCAGCCGCGCCAGCAGGTTGCGGTTCATGAGGTTATCTCTTGGGTGGATCTTCAGCGCTTGCAGTTTCTGATGACTTTTCTGCTGCTGCTCGGCACTCAGGCCGGTCGGACTGCGATCGATCACTTTCGTGAAGTTATCGCCGCTGTCCGGCAGATTAACATCCACTTCCAGCAGCCCATTGATGTCATAACTGAAACGTACTTCAATGGATTGCTTATACGATTTCGCTTTTATCGGCATGGTGAATTCATCGATAAACACGTTGTTATCGACGTAAGGGCTTTCCCCCTGATAGATCGCGATGCAGATATTGTCTTGTCCGGCGGAGCCCGTGGAAAACGTCTCGACCCGCGAGGTCGGCACCACCGTATTGCGCTCCAGTATCGGGGAAAACAGACCGCTTTGTTTGTCGTTGGCGGTTTTAATCCCGAGGGTGTACGGGCAAACGTCCGTCAGGATCACTTCTTCGATATCCTGCTCACGCAACCGACAGGCGGCCTGCACCGCCGCGCCTTTGGCAACCACGGTATCGGCATCCAGATGCTGATAAGGTAATTTGCCAAACAGCCTGACCACCAGCTTCTGGATAACCGACATCTTTGATGCTCCGCCGACCAGCACCACATGGTCTAGCTGCTCCGGTTTCAGGCGGGCATCGTGCAGCGCCTGTTCTATCGGCGCGCGAATGCGGTTCATCAACGGCAGCCAAGCGGCTTCGATTTCTTCATTATCCAGTACGATGCGCCATTCTTCATCGCGCCAGTGCCATACCAGTTCATTCGATTGAGAAGGAAAGCCGGGCTGACATTTCAGCGCTTCTGCATGACTGTAAAGACGTGCCAGATCCGTCGCAGGAATCTCCGCACCCTCAAGCTCCCACGCTTTCAGACAGGTTTTCACCATCGCCTGCGTGAAGTCTTCTCCACCCAGATAGTTGTCGCCCGCCGAGCTGTGTACTTCGATTAGCGGAAACGCGTATTCCAACACGCTGACGTCAAAAGTGCCGCCGCCTAAATCGAAGACCAGCGTACGCCCCAGCTCCTGCGTATGTAAGCCGTAAGCCATAGAGGCAGCGGTGGGTTCATTGATTAAGCGAACCGCATTCAGATCGGCCAGTTCCGCCGCAAAACGCGTCTGCTTACGCTGTTCATCGCTGAAATAGGCTGGCACGGAGATCACCACATCCTTAATGGGGTGCCCGAGGTAACTTTCCGCATCGGCTTTGAGCGATTTCAACACCATGGCCGACAGTTCGGCGGGAGAGAACGTTTTGTCCCCGAGCCGGAAGGCTTTCTTGCTCCCCATGTAGCGTTTAAACAGCGACGCCGACACCTGCGGGTGCGTGGTCAAACGGGAAATCGCGGGTTTACCGACCAGAATGCTACCGTCTTCATCAATACTGACGGCCGAGGGCGTGAAGTTATCATTCAGCGCATTCGGTATCAGGCGGGCCTCGCCATGTTGCCAAACGCTAATCAGGCTGTTCGTCGTGCCCAGATCGATACCAATCGCCAGAGAAACGTCTTGCGGGTGCGTCATGCTGTTATTCCTTATTTAACCATTCCGTACACTACCTATTCCCAGAGTGCCCATCAGGCGCAGATCAATAGCCCGTTCGGCGAGCAGGGCAACAGTATATACATCTTGATCGGGAAAAGACCGCGCACGACGGATTCAGGAATATTTTTCAACAGATCTGGTGAGTGATAAATAAGCGTTATATTATTTACTATATAACGATCATTCACGGAGCATTATCATGGGAAACCATTTTGAGCGGGGCGTCCTCGCGGGGCTGAGATCGGCCAACCCAAAATCCACCAACGACATTAATCCCTACTGCTACGACTATCGGCGCGGCTATATCTGTGGCTATGCTCACAATTTGGCTGAAACCAAAGGCGACCGCCAGCAGGCCGCCTTCGAGGCAGGGTTGTTGTCACGCCGCTACGGGCTGGAGCGGGAGAGAGTCGCAGAGTTCTTTACCGAACAAGGCAACCCGTACGCGATTCGGTTTTTTTATGCAGGCTATGATGCAAACCTCCCCCGCTAGTTTCCCGTAACGCACCGTGGATGGGGAGTGTGATGATGAGTGGCAACCCATGTGCTCGCCCTTCCCCGCCGTGCCAGACGTCAAGCGGTTGATCATCAAACCTCAACCAGAGATAGTAGGCCTCCAGGCCTTTTCTTGAGGTGGCGACGATCAAAAGCAACATGGCACGGCTGAATGATGACTCATCTTTCTGTGATGAAGAGGACTATCTGGCGCAACTGCGGCATGAACGCTACCTGTTTCGCTGGTGCTTAATCACGTATGGCGCCATCCCCGCTGACGCCGCCACCGCAAAAGCCGCCGATCTGTATGGTTATCAACCTCCGGGTACACCGAACCGCGGCTTAATCCTGCATGATGAGGCGTGGCACTGGGCCATGTTGGATATGTTCGGTGAACAATACTGGCTGCATAAACCGGAGTACCTTACACCCTCACCGCGCTATATCGAGGAGAGCCATGTTTTCACGCTCAGCAACTCCCATTCTTTTTCATAGCAAAGCATAAATAGGAACAGACCGTGACGATGACGCATATCAGTATCGACGGCAGTGAAATAACAGACTGGCCTTCTTTTTATCAGGTATTCTCCGATGCTTTTGGTTTCCCGGCATTTTTTGGTCACAGCATGGATGCTTGGATCGATTGCATGACCAACCTTGATGAAGAATTCAACCGGGTTCAGATTAAACAGGGCGAGTTGGTGTGCATTAACATTGAACAGGCGGCGGTTTTTAAAGCCAAAAGTCCTAAGCAATATCAGGAATTGATTGAATGTGCCGCCTTTGTTAACTGGCGCAGGTTGGAAATTGGCGAGCCGCCGATACTGATCTTAGCGTTTAATGCGTAGGCCACACCGCTTGCTGATATCTTCTGGGGCGACACATTAACCACTGATATCTCCTTTCATGACGCGCACGTAATCCACCATTGATTTTCACGGCGCTTGACCTCATCTTAGTAATTAATCCGCAGTAGATATCCGCCTTGCCGGCCTTTATTCAACAGATTCCACTTACCGGCAACGAGATCACCCACAATTATCAGGACGGCACCATGACGAATCCATTACTGACCTCATTTACCCTGCCCCCGTTCTCCAGTATCAAAACGGAAGATATTGTCCCAGCGGTGAAGTCCGCACTGGATGAATGCCGCGAGACGGTAGAGCGTGTGGTGGCGCAAGCGGGGCCGTTTACATGGGATAATCTGTGCCAGCCGCTGGCAGACAGCGACGATCGTCTTGGCCGCATATTCTCCCCCATCAGCCACCTGAACGCGGTAAAGAACAGCCCGGAGCTGCGTGCGGTTTATGAAGAATGTCTGCCGCTGCTGTCCGAACACAGCACCTGGGTCGGCCAACATGCTGGACTCTATCAGGCCTATCGCAGCCTGCGCGACGGCGAGCACTACACCGCACTGAGCCTGGCGCAGAAGAAATCCGTTGATAACGCGCTGCGCGATTTTGAGCTGTCTGGTATCGGTCTGTCGCCAGAAAAACAGAAACGCTATGGTGAAATTTCCGCTCGCCTGTCCGAACTTGGCTCGCAGTACAGCAACAACGTGCTGGATGCCACGATGGGCTGGAGCAAGCTGATTACCGACGTCGCCGAGCTGGATGGCATGCCGGAAAGCGCGCTGGCAGCGGCCAAAGCGCAGGCTGAAGCCAAAGAACAAGACGGCTGGCTGCTGACGCTGGATATCCCAAGCTACCTGCCGGTGATGACCTACTGCACCAATCAGGCGCTGCGTGAAGAGATGTACCGTGCCTTCGGCACGCGCGCCTCCGATCAGGGACCGAACGCAGGCAAATGGGACAACAGTGAGGTGATGGCAGAAGAGCTGGCGCTGCGTCACGAACTGGCACAGCTACTGGGCTTCGACAGCTACGCGCACAAATCGCTGGCGACCAAAATGGCAGAAAACCCACAGCAGGTACTCGATTTCCTGACCGACCTGGCGAAACGCGCCCGTCCACAGGCGGAAGAAGAACTCGCGCAGCTGCGTGCCTTCGCCAAAGAACACTACGGCGTAGAGGAATTGCAGGCCTGGGATATCACCTACTACAGCGAACAGCAGAAGCAGCATCGATATTCCATCAGCGACGAGCAGCTTCGTCCGTACTTCCCAGAAGAACGCGCGGTGAACGGCCTGTTCGAAGTGGTTAAACGCATCTACGGCATCACCGCAAAAGAGCGTAAAGACGTCGATGTCTGGCACCCGGACGTTCGCTTCTTCGATCTGTTCGATGAAAGCGGTGAACTGCGTGGCAGCTTCTACCTCGATTTATATGCCCGTGAACACAAGCGCGGCGGAGCCTGGATGGACGACTGCGCGGGTAAACTGCGTAAAGGAAACGGCGAACTGCAAAAACCGGTCGCCTATCTGGTCTGTAACTTCAACCGTCCGGTCAACGGCAAACCAGCGCTGTTTACTCACGACGAAGTCACTACGCTGTTCCACGAATTTGGTCACGGCCTGCACCACATGCTGACCCAGATCGATACCGCCGGTGTTGCGGGCATCAACGGTGTACCGTGGGATGCGGTCGAGCTGCCAAGTCAGTTTATGGAAAACTGGTGCTGGGAACCGGAAGCGCTGGCCTTTATCTCCGGCCACCACGAAACCGGTGAACCGCTGCCGCAGGAACTGCTGGATAAAATGCTGGCGGCGAAGAACTATCAGGCTGCACTGTTCATTCTGCGCCAGCTGGAATTCGGCCTGTTCGATTTCCGCCTGCATGCCGAGTTTGATCCTGCGAAAGGCGCACAGATTCTGCCGACGTTGGCCGAAATCAAAGCGCAGGTGGCCGTGGTACCAAGCCCTAGTTGGGGCCGCTTCCCGCACGCGTTCAGCCACATCTTCGCGGGCGGCTATGCCGCAGGCTATTACAGCTATCTGTGGGCCGACGTGCTGGCAGCCGATGCCTATTCCCGCTTCGAGGAAGAAGGGATCTTCAACCGTGAAACCGGCCAGTCTTTCCTGGATAACATCTTGACCCGCGGCGGTTCCGAAGAGCCAATGGAGCTGTTCAAACGCTTCCGTGGCCGTGAACCGCAGTTAGACGCCATGCTCGCGCATTACGGCATCAAAGGATGAGCATCTGCTTAATCGCAGAGGAAGGCGCCGATAGTGGCGCCTTATCTTCTCTGGCCGCACGCTGGGGGCTGGTTTCCGATCCCGATGCGGTCATGGCGCTGGTGCTAACAGCCGAACGTTTGGAGCTGCGTAAACAGGACGAACCAAAGCTTGGCGCTATTTTCGTGGATTTCGTTGGTGGGGCGATGGCGCACCGTCGCCGCTTTGGCGGTGGACGCGGTGAAGCTGTAGCCAAAGCCGTCGGTATCAAAAAAGACTACCTGCCGGATGTCGTGGATGCGACGGCCGGACTGGGGCGCGATGCCTTCGTGCTGGCCGCATTAGGCTGTCGGGTACGCATGGTGGAACGCAATCCGGTGGTTGCGGCGCTGCTGGACGACGGGTTGCAGCGTGGCTATCGGGACGCAGAAATTGGCCCGTGGCTACGAGAGCGACTGACGCTGCTGCACGCGTCGAGCATGACCGCGCTGCACGATATCACACCGCCGCCTGATGTGGTTTATCTCGATCCGATGTTCCCGCATAAACAAAAGAGCGCGCTGGTGAAGAAAGAAATGCGGGTATTTCAGTCGCTGGTGGGTGCGGATGACGATGCCGATGCGCTGCTGGAACCCGCCCGCGCACTGGCGAAAAAACGCGTCGTGGTGAAGCGACCAGACTATGCGCCGCCGCTGGCTGGCATACCGGCACAGTCTATGCTGGAAACCAAAAGCCACCGCTTCGATTTCTATCTTCCCGCCTGAACAATCTCGTCGCCGCGACGCTAAGCGTATCGGCGACTAAAAACTTAGCCTGCTTCGCATTTCCTACGCTGCTTTTGCAAAGTCTGTGGCACTAATGAGAAGCAAATCGCATAATTCCGCGCATCACCTTTTATGACACTAAGATGACATAATGAAAAAAACGCTTCTGTCACTTCTGCTTTGTTTGAGTACTTCTGCTATGGCCGCTCAAGAACCCGTCAATATTACGATTCTGGGGACATCCGATCTGCATGGCACCTTTGTTCCCTGGGATTACGCCACCGACACCGCCAACATGGCTGGCAGCCTGAGCCAGATCGCCACGCAGGTGCATAAGGTTCGTGCGCAGCAGCCGAATGTGATTCTGGTTGATGCGGGCGATACCATTCAGGGCAACTTTGTCGAAACCTTCAAAAATGACAAAACCAGCCCGATGATCCTCGGTTTTAATGCCCTGAATTATGACGTCTGGGTGCTGGGCAACCACGAGTTCGATTTCGGGCTGAACGTGCTTTCCACCTCGCTTGACCAGTTCAAAGGCACCGCGCTGGCGGGCAACATTTTTTGGGAGAGCGGTAAGCCTTACTTACCCGCCTATAAAATTGTCGAACGGCAGGGCGTGAAGATTGGCATCATCGGCATGGATACGCCGATGACCGCGGAATTCGCCAAAGGCACTGACCGTGTTAAAGGGCTGAACTTTACCGATCCTGTCGGGGCGGTAAAAACCGTTATCCAGCAAATCCACGGTAAAGTGGATGCCATCGTGCTGGTCGCCCATATGGGCATCGATAACGAGAACCAGCGGCCGGGCACTGGCGTCGGTGATATCGCTCGCGCTAACCCTGAATTAGCCGCCATCGTCGCGGGCCATATGCACGTAAAAGTGGACAAAGAGGTGATTAATGGCGTGATTGTCACCGAACCGGACAGATATGGTCGTGCACTGTCGCGCATCGATTTGCAGTTTGAACAGCAGAACGGCAAGTACGTGCTGATCAACAAAGACAGCTATACCTATTCGATCAAGGACGTGGATTCTGACCGCAAGATGGAAGACATCTACGAGCCTTATCACAATACCCTGCGCGCCAACGCTAACCGCCCGATTGCGCAGCTTCTCGGGCACGATCTGGTGCCGCAAGATGCCGTGAAAGGCATTCCTCAGGTACACGTGCAGGACACCGGTATCAGCGCCCTGTTCCAGGAAGCCAGCCGCCATTACGCCCCTAAAGCGCAGGTCATCGCACTGCAAATCGATAACGATCGGCCCAAGCTGAACGTCGGCACCATCGCCGCGAAGGACATTGCCTTTAACTATCAATACGCTGGCGGCGAGATCACGGTTTATCAGCTCACCGGTAAAGAACTGAAGAAATACATGGAATGGTCTGCGGGTTACTTCAACCAGTTGCAGGACGGCGATGTGACTTACAGCTTCAATCCACAACGCCGCGCGTCCAAGTATTCCACCAATGATTTCTTCGACGGCGTGACGTACACCATCGACCTGACGAAACCCGCCGGGCAGCGCATCACCGACCTGAAAATGAATAACGGCACGCCGGTTACCGACGACATGCCGATTCGTCTGGGCATGAACAGCTACCGTATGGGCCACCTGACGCAAAAAGGCGGCGTGCTGGAAGGCATGCAGTTCCCGGTGCTGTCAGACACCAAAGCGGAATATGGCGAAGAGGCAGGCACAATTCGTAACCTGACCATCCGCTATCTGACCGAGGTGAAAAAAGGCCAATACGAGGGTACGGTGCCGCAGCGCTGGAAGCTGGCAGGATTGCAGGGCTATGAGCGCGAACGCCACATCGTCGAATCGCTGCTCAACAGCGGGAAAATCAGCGTGCCGACGTCAGACGACGGTCGCTACAGCAACGTGCAATCCATCAACGTGAAAGCATTATTGCTGCCGGATACCGCGCAGAGGGAGAAACGCGTAGCGGAATTGACGCAACAGCGCGACAGCGCCACCAACGCGTTGACCAAACAGCGGCTGAACGATCAACTGACGATTATCGCAGCCATTAACTAACCGACACGTCAGCGGGAAGCCGAAATGGCTGACCGCGTGTGTCGAGCGCTGATAATGGATAGATCGTAAAGACGCTGCACAGCCTGCCATTGGCAGGCTGTATTATCTCTCGCTGCGGGCTTTCCAGCGTTCGCTCGCCAGGTAGCCGTTCACGCCCACGTCCAGGAAAGGACGTGGCGGTAAGTAATTTGCCTGCCCGAGCGATTGCATATCGCTAATCAGCGGGTTGTCTTCACCTAGTGCCAAATCCGCCAGAATATGCCCGGCAGCGGTTTGCTTCGACAACCCCGCCCCGTTACAGCCCGCTGACGCGTACACATTGTCGCTTAACTGCCCCCAAATTGGCGCGCCGTTGCGCGTGACGCTAATCAAGCCTGACCAGGTATGCGCCATCTTCACATCGCTCAACTGCGGGAACATGCGGGCAAAAATAGCCGCATGACGACGCGCGTGGCGTCCGGTTTCTACCGCGCTATTGACCAACTCAGGCGTAAATTTCACATGCTCCCGAATCAGGAAGCGATGGTCGCGCGTATAGCGCAGCGTCGCGCTGGCCAGCGCATTGACCGGCGTCAGCCCCCAGTCCGGCATGTCGCCCATACGTGCTATCTGTTCCGCATTCAGCGGTTCCGTCAGCGTTGCGAAGGTCGCCACGGCAAACACCCGACCATTGAACAGCGGCAGGCCGCGCGCCGCGCCGTTAATCGCCATCATCAGCTTATCCGCCTGAATCTCGCCGTACGGCGTTTCCACGCGAATGCGCGATCCCGTTTCGATATTCAACGCCGGAGAATGGGCGTAAACCGTCACGTTCTTCGGTAGGTTCGCCACCAGCCCGACCACCAGCGCCGCCGGGTTTAGCAGAATGCAATTGGGGGTGTACACCGCACGATGATAGAAAGATGTGCCGAGGCGGCGAGCAAGCTCATCTTTTTCCACCACCTGATAGGATTCACCCAAATCGTCCAATTCACGGACATAGGTATCGATCAGGCCGTCAAACGTCGAACTGACGGCGCAGTGATATTTCCCCGCCACGCTCCAGTCGCACGCGATCGCATGGCGATCCACCTTCTCTTTCAGATGCGCGACGCCGGACTGCAACAGGCGACGATACGCCGCCGCTTTTTCCAGTTCGGCCGTCGAACTGCCGATGTTGTGCGGCAAATCGATAACGAAACCGGAGTTACGCCCAGAGGCATTGTCGCCAATCTCGCCCGCATCCAGCAGGATAATGTGTTTATCCGGGCGCTGTTCAGCCAGACGCTGTGCAAAGGCAATCCCCGCATAGCCCGCGCCGATCACCAGCCAGTCCGCCGTTGCTTTTCCGCGCTGCTGCGGGTAATTCGGTTTATCGATAAGATCTGCCGACCAGCCATTACGATTCTGATCGAAAGGAAGATGTTTGATTTTCACAATGGTGTAAGCCTTGAAGAGAACGGGTTGTACCAGAAGACTGACGATACGCAATGCTGATTAAGATAAAGAAAGGCAGGAAGCGGTGTCCAGCAAGAAATGTCGCTAAAACTTAGATAAATAAGTGAAAAGTCAAAGCGCCTGCGAATACAGGCGCTTTAAGTAAAGCAGTCGTTACACGACGCCCTGCGCCAGCATCGCGTCGGCCACTTTTACAAAGCCCGCCACGTTAGCACCGCGCACGTAGTTAGTCTGGCTGTTTTCACCGCCGTACTGCACACAGGCATTGTGAATATCCAGCATGATGTGGTGCAGACGCGCATCCACCTTCTCGGCTTTCCAGCCCAAACGTGCTGCGTTCTGCGCCATTTCCAGACCGGATGTCGCCACGCCGCCGGCGTTGGCCGCTTTGCCCGGCGCAAACAGTACGCCAGCATCCAGGAACGCGTCGGTTGCTGGGATCGTGGTTGGCATGTTGGCGCCTTCTGCCACGGCTTTCACACCGTTAGCAATCAGCGTCTGCGCCGCAGGTAGATCCAGCTCATTCTGCGTCGCACACGGCAGCGCGATGTCTACCGGTACTTCCCACGGCGTTTTGCCTGCGAGGTAGGTCAGCTTCGCTTCGCGCGCGTAATCTTCCACGCGGCCATAGCGTTTGTTTTTAATCTCTTCCAGCAGCGCCAGTTTCTCTGGGGTAAACCCGCTCTCATCCACCACCGTGCCGTTAGAATCCGATGCCGTAACCACGCGTGCACCCAGTTCCATCGCTTTTTCAATCGCGTACTGCGCCACGTTACCAGAACCGGATACCGCGACACGCATGCCTTCAAAGCCAAGACCGTGGCGTTTCAGCATCGCTTCCGTAAAGTAGATCAGGCCGTAGCCCGTCGCTTCAGGACGGATCAGACTGCCGCCGAACGACAATCCTTTACCCGTGAAGACGCACGCCGTGTTGTTGGTCAGTTTCTTCATCATGCCGGTCATGAAACCGACTTCACGGCCGCCCACGCCGATGTCGCCTGCCGGAACGTCCGTATCCGCGCCCAGATGACGATACAACTCCGTCATCAGCGCCTGACAGAAGCGCATGACTTCGCCCTGGCTTTTCCCTTTCGGGTTAAAGTCCGAGCCGCCCTTGCCGCCGCCCATTGGCAGCGTCGTCAGCGCATTTTTGAAGGTCTGCTCGAATCCGAGGAATTTCAGAATCGACAGGTTAACGGACGGGTGGAAACGCATGCCGCCTTTGTACGGACCAATCGCGGAGCTGAACTGGACACGCCAGGCGCGGTTCACCTGTACCTGACCTTTGTCGTCCGTCCATGCGACGCGGAACTGAATCACGCGTTCTGGTTCTACCAATCGTTCCAGCAGGCTGTAATCCGCATAGTGAGGGTTCTGCTCCAGAAAAGGCCACAGAGTGGAAAGGACTTCATTAACGGCCTGTAGAAATTCAGGCTGATGCGGATCGCGTTGTTGAACAGAATCAAGAAAACTTGCCAGAGATACGATTTGTGCCATGAACAGCTCCTGATTGAACGAATAAGTCCCCGTCTGCTTCTTTATTTTTAGACACGTAGAAGCTTGTGGGATCGGTGAAAATGATGTTGTGTCCTCTGGACTATAACACTGGCGATGGATATTTAAGCAAGCGTTTTCTTTTCAGATAAACGTTATAATCCAATGGGATAGGAAGGGTTTTTTGGCGTTTTGAGAAGGAAAATTTGTCATAAGTTTTTGTTATATAACAAAAGGCACAGCTAAGAAGCCGTGCCTTTCATCACTGAAAAAAAATGCAAAAAAAGCTAATTTTTATTCGTCTTCATCATCACGCAACGGCACGATGAGCATGTCGACATGTACGGTATTAATCAGCTGGCGCGCCGAAGACATCAGTTTGCTCCAGAAGTCCTGATGGTGACCGCACAGCACGAGGTCGACATTGTATTTCTTAATCGCATCAACCAGCACCTGCCCTAAATCGCCGCTGCCGCTCAGCGTCTCGCTGATAGGGTAGCCCGCGTTCTGGGACAGCTCAGCCAACGCGTTCTGGGTTTCTTCGGAGATACGCTGTTGCATGTCACCCAGATTGACGTCAATAAGCCCAGTGTAGAGATCGGAGTAGTTCACATCGACGTGGATTAACGACACTTTTGCATTGTACGGTCTTGCCATTGAAACCGCTTTTTCCACTAACACTTTGCTTTCTGGAGAAAGGTCAACAGCAATAAGGATGTGTTTGTAAGCCATAATAAGACTCCTTCCGTAAAGACTAATTAAGGGTTAGCAGATATTTCTCCTGCCAATCTGATACTTACCAGCGGATTATAGGATAGCACTCGTCCACGCTATCGGACTGTTCAGTCGATCACAACCCGTTTTCAAACCTGTTATTTCTATTGATAAGTGTAGTAGAAACCGCTCCTTTTCACAGTTAAATCGCGTAGCTTCTCCTTTCAGAAAGGGCATTATCTCGTCGAAAATCGTCCTTCATGCCGATTGCGCCTGCCTCTCTGGCACAAACGAACATTCTTCTTCTACACTACAAGTAGGGAGTGGTGAGCCTGTCCACTACACCCTGGGATGGAAAACGAGAATGGGGCTAGCCGTGATGCCGTTGGCTATCCAAAATGACAATAAAATCGTGCGCAAGCGCGTGGCATAACTATTCGTAGAAAAGTGTCACAGACAAACGTCGTAGATAAGCGTCGCGGATAAAGAGTAACGCTTGTCATCGGTGACAGGTGGACAACGGGAAGGTATGGCCATCGAATCTGACGAATAGAACGACCGGGAGGGAAGCATGATTAGTACATTTGCGCTTTTCTGGGCTTTATGTATCGTCTGCATCATCAATATGGCGAGGTACTACTCTTCATTACGTGTGTTACTGCTGATTTTGCGTGACTGTGACCCGCTGCTTTACCAATACGTTGACGGGGGTGGCTTCTTTACATCGCACGGCCAGCCAAGTAAACAAATCCGGCTGGTACGCTATATCTACGCGCAACGCTATCTTGATCATCACGACCCTGAGTTTATTCGCCGTTGCGAGCGAGTGCGGGGACAGTTTCTGCTTACGACTGCCCTGTGTGGCCTTATCGTCATCAGTCTGTTTGCGATGACAATATGGTATTAAACGCGGGTACTTACACAATTCTCTGGTATTACAACCATCATTGGTATGACAACCATGAACGTCGATAAAAAGTAAAAAGGCGATTCCCCACAGAATCGCCTTTTTTATTTATGCGTGATGAATTACCGCAATTAGATCAGCTTCAACGCCAGCCAGTACAACGTACCGGACATCAGCATTGAGACAGGCAGCGTCAACACCCAGGCAAGCAGAATACTTCTTATCGTTTTGCCCTGTACGCCACCACCGTCCGCAATCATCGTCCCGGCAACCGCCGAGGACAATACGTGCGTGGTGGAAACTGGCATACCGGTATAGCTGGCAACACCAATCGACAGGGCCGCCGTCACCTGCGCCGAAACGCCCTGTGCGTACGTCATGCCTTTCTTACCAATCTTCTCGCCGATGGTCACTGCAACACGTTTCCAGCCCACCATGGTGCCCAGAGACAGCGCCAATGCGACAGCGACGATAATCCAAAGAGGGGCATACTCAACCGTCTGCAGCATATCTGTACGCAGATTGCTCAGGTAGCGCTTATCTTCGCCCGACGTTTCTGGCAGCTTGATCACCCGATCCATTGTGTCAGAGATACACATCAGCAAACGACGCACTCTGCTACGATCGTCAGGGTTCAGCTGGTCGTAACTTTTCAGGTTATTCAGCAGACCCTGTGTACGGTCAATCGCAATCATCACGCGTGAACTGTCACAGTGAAACTCTTTCTGACCGTTGCCGGGAATCGTGCTTTCTGGCGTAGGAATGACTGGCGGAGACAGGTCGATAACGTGCGTCAGCGCGTCGCCGTGCTGCTTGTAGTATTCCTGCAAATTGACAACGGCATCACGGGTACGGCTGATGTCATAGCCAGACGCGTTCATGTTGACAATAAACCCGGCTGGCGCGACGCCAATCAGCACCAGCATAATCAAGCCGATACCTTTCTGACCGTCGTTTGCACCGTGAGAGAAGCTCACGCCAATCGCCGATAAAATCAGCGCGGTACGCGTCCAGAACGGCGGCTTACGTTTGCCGTCCTGCTTTTCGCGATCGACAGGCGTCAGATGCACGCGCTTGCGTTTTTTGCTGTTGTTCCAGAACCGACGCAGCACCAGCACCAGCAGGCCTGCAACCACCATCCCCACAATCGGCGAGAGCAGCAACGACAGGAAAATGCTGATCATTTTCGGCACGTTCAACGCATCCACAACGGAGGTATCCGTCAACAGCGCGTTGGTTAAACCAATACCAATAATGGAGCCGATCAGCGTGTGAGAACTGGAGGCAGGAATACCGAAGTACCAGGTACCCAGGTTCCAGATAATGGCGGCCAGCAGCATGGAAAAGACCATCGCCAGACCGTGCGCCGAACTCACGTTCAGCAATAAATCCGTGGGGAGAAGGTGAACAATTGCATAGGCCACGCTCAGGCCGCCCAACAGTACACCGAAGAAATTAAAGACACCCGCCATAACAACAGCAAACTCGGCACGCATGGCGCGGGTATAAATAACAGTGGCAACGGCGTTCGCAGTATCGTGAAAACCATTGATGGCTTCATACATCAGTACAAACAACAAAGCCAATATCAACATCAGGCCAGTGTAGTAATCCAAACCGGCAAATAAATGTAGCATAAACGTTAGGCCATTTAGTGGTCATGAACGCGGCGCATTATCGGCGACAAGCAGGGGTCGGGAAAAGCGAAATATGACATTTTTTTGACTTAATATGTGACGACGATCGATGGATAAATCACTTAATCAATAAAAATCAAATAATTATATATTTTTACTAAAATATGCAAATTGTTACGCTGGTATCGAACAAAAACCAACACTACAATTTGCCGCCCTATGGCTTATCGGCCTGTGGCAATCCAAGAAGATAAAATCACTCATCGGAGAAATGCATTGTGGAACAGTTTGACGCTGTCATCATCGGTGCCGGTGCAGCAGGCATGTTTTGTGCGGCACAGGCAGGACAACGCGGACTGCGTGTTCTACTGCTCGATAACGGCAAGAAGGCTGGCCGGAAAATATTGATGTCCGGCGGCGGGCGCTGCAACTTTACCAATATGTATGCAGAGTCAGCAGCCTATCTGTCTCACAATCCTCACTTTTGTAAATCAGCACTGGCACGTTATACCCAATGGGATTTCATCAGCCTGGTCAACAGCCACCGCATCGCTTATCACGAGAAAACGCTCGGTCAGCTATTCTGCGATGATTCCGCACAGCAAATCGTGGACATGCTGGTAACAGAATGTGAGCGGGCGAATGTCACCCTCCGTCTGCGCAGTGAAGTGACCTCGGTGGAGAAATCAGACGATCGGTTCATCGTCCAGCTAAGCAACGGCACATCATTCCAGAGCGCATCGTTGGTCGTTGCCTGCGGCGGCCTGTCGATGCCCGGTCTGGGCGCGACGCCGTTCGGCTACCAGCTTGCCGCACAGTTCGGTATCAACGTGCTCCCAACTCGTGCTGCACTGGTACCCTTTACGCTACACAAGCCGCTGCTCGAACAGCTGCAAACGCTCTCCGGCGTCTCCGTGCCGACCGTCGTCACCGCAGAAAACGGCGTGACGTTCCGTGAAAACATCCTGTTTACGCATCGCGGGCTTTCTGGCCCGGCTATTTTGCAGATCTCCAGCTACTGGCAAGCGGGTGAATTCGTCACCATCAATTTGCTACCCGATCGCGATCTCACCCAGCTTATTAATGACGAGCGCGCCGCTCACCCGAACCAAAGCCTGAAAAACACGCTGGCACAGTGGCTACCTAAACGACTGGTTGAATGCCTACAGGAGTTAGGACAACTGCCGGACGTCACATTGAAACAGCTCAACAGCGCACAGCAAACGCAGATTGAACAGAGCCTGCAACAGTGGCGCGTGCAGCCAAACGGTACGGAAGGTTATCGCACAGCCGAAGTCACCATCGGCGGCGTTGACACCCGTGCGCTGTCCTCCAAAACTATGGAAGCCAACGCGGTGCCGGGGTTGTATTTCATCGGCGAAGTGGTCGATGTGACCGGCTGGCTCGGCGGCTATAACTTCCAATGGGCGTGGAGCTCAGCATGGGCGTGCGCGCAGGCACTGCCTTTTAGCAAATAGGCACTATAATAATCTCTATTCAGCACTCTCCTTTGATTCACGGAGAAAAGGACGTCTCTACATAGGCCTCTGCTGCCAGAAAGGAGATGTGGATGAGCCCTAGACGTAGTAAACCTAAAATCAACATATTGCAGTTGCTGGTTGCGGGCATGCTGCCACTGCTGCTTGGTTTATTGTTCACGTTTGTTGAGTCCAGATTAATGGTAAAGCGCGATCTGGAATCCACCGCGCAAATAGCAATGAATCATGCCGAGAATATTTCGACACAGGCATGGCAGATGGTGGATCGCCTCCAGCGCTTTCAGGGTCAGCCCTGCGACGTCATCGGCGATGAGCTGCAACGTCTCGGCTCGGTCTTTTCTTACTTTCGCGCAATCGGCGTTATCCATAATACCGACGTCTATTGCTCTTCAACGTTTGGCAGCACGCTGACGCCACTAAGCCGCGTCATTCAACAGCCGCTACCGGGGACCTATTCTGAACGCTGGAGCCTGTCGATTGCCGGTTCAGATAACGTGAAAGAACGCCCGGCGCTGATCTTCGTCCAGATGCCTCCTACGGGTTACGGCGCTTATGCCATGGTCGATGCGCAATATCTGATCGACCTCATGACTGCGATTAGCAAGATTCGGGGCTATCAACTTATCCTGCAAATGGATAACGGCCATCCGATTCAAACGGGCGCAACCATTACGCCGCACAGAAGCCTATTTTCTACCTCTGCGCTTGAAATCAAGTCGAGCCGCTTTCCGATTACCCTCAATGTTACCGCCCCCGCCACCCAGGAACTCACCAACTGGAAGCAGGCATTTTTCACGTTTCTGCCACTGGCCATTATTCTCTCTCTGCTTTTCACTACAGCCATGTGGTACTGGCAAAAGCGTAAATTATTCTTCCGCGAAGAAATTCGTAAGGGTATCGCTAACGGCGAATTTTCCGTCTATTACCAGCCTATCTATGACACGGAATCACGAGCCTGTACTGGAGTAGAAACGCTACTGCGCTGGCGACGCAGCGACGGGCAGTGGATTAGGCCCGATATATTTATCTCTGCCGCCGAAGCAGAAAGTATGATCATTCCCATCACACGGCATTTATTTGAGCTGGTAGCGTCAGATATCGCCAGTTGGCAGGTAAAGCCGGGGTTCCATCTGGGGCTCAACGTTGCAGCAGAGCATTTGCATCACCCAAGTTTCGTATCAGACGTACACCGCTTCGCAGAGAAAGTCGCCGCTCATTCATTAAACATTACGCTGGAACTGACAGAACGTAACCTCATCAGCAACGGTCCTGAAATCATACAGCGCCTGCATCAGCTGCGTGAAGATGGCTTTATGATTGCCATTGATGACTTCGGCACCGGCCACTGTTCACTCTCTTACCTGCAAAATTTTCCGCTGGATTGCCTGAAAATAGATCAGGGATTTGTCGGCGCGGTTTCATCACCGGATGAAGAAGCTCCTATTCTTGATGCCATTATTACGTTGAGCCATCGCATCAAGCTTCAATCCGTAGCGGAGGGCGTGGAAACCGAACAACAGCTCCTGTATTTACAACGGCGTGGCGTCAAATATATACAGGGATTCCTTTATGCCAAGCCTATGGACAATGAATCGTTGCTGGTCTGGCTTCACTATAATGGCAATAAATCGATTGAGAGCTTTATGAATAAAAACAAAGAAGGAGAAAAGCAGTAATAACCGGCGGAAGCCTATCCACCGGCATTCAATAATAGGAAAATCAGAAACGGTAACCGACGCCAATATTAAAGGCGTCTACACGCGTTTCATAAATCTTCGTGCCTTCGTAGCCAATATCAATCGCCCAGTTTTCTACTGGTGTAATTTGAATGCCGGCACCATAAGCGAAGCTGGATTTGCTTTCGCTACCAGATTGGCGGAAAGCATCCCCTTCTTCCCAACTGGATTTTCCGTGGCCAATACCCGCCAGGCCATAAACACTGACATAGTCGTTAAAACGGTAAGATGGGCCAGCCATGAGTGAATAGTATTTCAGCTGATAAACATCACTGCTTGAATTCTGATAATACTCAGTTTGTTCCGCGCTCACATAAGTGAAAGAACCGATAATACCGAGCGCAGAATCGCCCTGATAATGATACTTTGCCGTAATTCCTTTTGGATCTTTAAAGTTATCGACTTTCGCCTGAGCATAACCCAAAGATACGGTTTGTGTCGCCTGAGCAGCAGACATTCCCATGGCACAAGCAATCAAAGTGGAGAGTAGCAGTGTTGTTTTTTTCATGATCGAAACATCTTCCATATTTGAATAAAAAGACGGTTTCAACAAAGCGAATATATAAGTATCGCGAATGTTGGCCGCACATAAACTTACATTTAAATACGAAGAGGTAAAGTCAGTATTATTTTTAAATAGTCGAGTTTAAATTTATTTAAATCATTAAAAAACAAACAGATAGATATTATTCATGGTAATTAACGTGCGAGTTTTAACACTATTTTTGGGAACATTCTGAACTGAAGACCGAGGAAATATGGAAATTTTCGACGCCAAAGAATACTGAGGTAAAACCCTACTCTCATAAAGGGAATCGTTTCAAAATGACTATTTTTTAAACAAAAACGTGCTTAAAACGAGATTATTTTTGAACCGATAATTTGAATAGACGATGATCGAAACAGGAGAAATATTGAGGATGACTTACTGAGGAAGAAAGTTGGTCGGCGAGAGAGGATTCGAACCTCCGACCCACTGGTCCCAAACCAGTTGCGCTACCAAGCTGCGCTACTCGCCGAATGCGGGCGCATATTACTGCTACCTTATTAGAGCGTCAATACCTTTTTAGCAAAAGGATTCCGGCTGTCGTTAAAGTATCCATCTCTTGTATTTACAGCCTGAAACCGACGTCCTTGTCCGTGATTCATATCAATTAGCAGGTTTCTGACACCAGTTATTTTTAGGGTTAATACCGCCGTCAGGCGATGTGTATCCCACACATCCAAGAATCGTATCAAACAGCTCTTCATGGCGATGTGTTTTGCCAACGCGCTGCTGAGCCTTCAACTGCTCAAACGCATGCTGGTTATCGGGATCAGCCAGAAACTTATCCGATGTCCACACCATCATCGGTGAACGGAACTGTTCAGGCGGTGCCATCTGACGCGGCGTGCCGTGCAAATGATAGTTATCATCGATGGATTCACCGTGATCGGAGGCATAAAACACAATCGCTTTCTTATCCCGCACCTGATCGATCACGCTATCAATAAAGCTATCGGTATAGAGCACGCTATTATCGAAAGCATTAATCAACTGCTCACGCGTACAAGAGGCATCAACGCCCATACATTCTGGCTGATAGCGCGCATAGCTGCGGGGATAGCGCATGGAATACAGATAGTGGGAACCTTTGGTATGCAGCACAATCAGGTGCTTACCTTTGGGGTAGCGTGCCAGCGATTCCTTAACCTCGTCGACCAGCAACATATCTTGCACCGACTTGCCGTCATTGTGTTTCTCTGACGCAATCATTTCACGGAAAGAATAGTTGTTTGCCTCGATACTATTGTAAAACCACACCTCACTCTGCATAGCAAACAGCTCAGAGGTAAAGCCCAGCTCTTTCAGCACGGCAAAGATGTTCTGCTCTTTCAGGGTTCGCTGCGGGTTGTCTTCCGTACCGCCTTCTCGCACAAACATACAGCGCATGGAAAGCTTGGTTGAGGTATCACACGACTGACCACGGAATGCGACCAGGTTTTTTTCTTTTGATAGCTTCGGCGTCGTATCTCGCTCGTAGCCTAACAGCCCCATATGATCCCATCGAGTGGTTTCACCGATAATGAAAACGACGTAGGTATCGTCAATGCCTTTCGGCGGGACATAGGTAAAATGCTGAGCCGGATCGAAAAGATTAGAAGAATCCTGGCTCTCGTCATACTTGGTGTACGCAAATAATCCTAACGCAGACAACCAGTTAGACGGCAGATACGAGTGAGCCACCACACCACCATAGCTGGGCAAATCCACATTGGATTCTCGCTCGGACACTGACTGAACGTTGTCCATATAGCGAAGCGGCATCCAAACCAGCGCAACAACGGCGATAAGAACCAGAAGAGGAATCAGCCGCTTTCCCGGTGACTTAAGCTGTTCGATCAGCGTATGACGTAGTGAGTTCTTCCAGATCAAAAACAGCGGCAGCGCACTTACCACCAGCATCCACAGGAAAAAACGAAAACCAATCACTTCTTTAGAAAGATCAATATCCGTGGTCATGACCGCAGCAATAATGCCATAGCCAATCACAACATTAAAAAACGTCATGTAATAGCTGGCAGCAACGGAGATCAGCACCAAGAGAGAAGCGATTATCCGATAAAAACGGCGTCCCCCGAGTGAAATAATCCTCATCAGGAAAAAGGTAAATAAGATACTCGCGGTCAATTCGACAAGAGCAGGAATAAACGTTGGAACCTGGCTACCAGCAGAGAGTGAAAAATAATCAAACCGGCGATAATACACTGAGATATTGAGAAAAAGACCAATATAGACTGCCAGGACAAACGATAATTTGGGTTGCGAAAAAGATGCTACAAACTTCATTATGACAAGTGCTCCAACAAACCTTTCTTATTATCTGAAGTTATACGACAACATCCGTATGCCTGAGTTCAACGGAAATAATCAGACTCACAGGCATTTCTATATCGCAAAACAGCAAATAGGCGTAGGATCTTTAATTCGTAAATTTTACTTATGATTAAGTAGGGAGAACAGAAAAAAATTGTCCTTTTATGTGAATGAATCCATGAAAAAATAAAAGGCACGCTCCCAATCTGTCATGAAAAATTACCACTGCTTATCTATGTACGCCTTCGCGACCTAATCGGGCAATTAATTCCACCACGATAGGGTGCTTCAGGAACGCCATAATCTCTTCCGCGCGTCGCTCCCCAATACCAGAGAACTGTCGCCACTGTTGCGCTGTCCATTGCTGTAACGCCAGCCAACCCACATTATCCAATGCGCTACTGGCGGAACGAGGCACAGGAATACCCAGCGCAAGCAGCCAGCGGGATAGTGGCATCTGCCGTGCAGACTGCAAGCTTGTATAAATATCTCGCGCCCGCTTATCGCCCATGCCATTGACCGCATTAAGCTGTGCCTCCGTCAGAGATAGCCATGACAGCACATCCTCCAGTAAATCATGTTGTATCAGGCGCTGCCACATCCCTTCACGCACTCCTGCCAGATTTAAACCATGTTCTCCACTCAACCAGACTAAGCGCGCCAGAAATTGCTGCTGGCAAGCCACGCTATACCGAAAACAGCTAAGAGCATGGAAATCATGTTCATTAGGAGAAACGATGGCAGGCCGCTCAGTGCCACGCCATACCACATTATCCAGACGTGGAATCCCCTGCCCTGCCAAACTGACGCTCACCCGATCGCCGGGCAACACATCCCACTGTTTCCAACGCGACAGCGAGCCCACATTCACCCGGCTGACCGATTTGTCATCCAATTTCAAAGGATTAAGCTTCAGTACTACGGCGACTTTACCCGTCCGCCCGACAGAAAATGCCACATCAGCCACTTCCGCAACCTGATGAACAGGTGGGTATTTCCATGCGATCGCCCAGTCGGCTGATGTATTACGCCAGTAGCGCCCCTGCGGCTCTTTAGTCTGGCGAATCACCACGCCATCCGTCACGAACGGCAGCGGACTGTGATACCAGTGATGACGCCATTTCTCCGCGTCGGCGAATGACCCAATGGCATGGGTATAGTCCGCCGTCATCGCAAACCCCATTTCCTTCAATTTCTCCAGACGCTCGGGCATCGCTTTTGGGCCATCCGGCCATTCCCAGACAAACAGACCAATCTGCGACAACACGGGAGATCGCTGATGACGACGCATCTCACCGGCCACGACCGAGCGGGCATTAACGCCGCCCTGGGTACGCTGTTGATGATCGGTCATCTTCAGGAAAAGCTCCCCTTGTAGTACCAATGAGGAAGGCACATCGGTTAATAAATGAGGAATTCCCGGAATCAGGCGCACTTTCTCCGTCCAGTCTTCACCTTGCAGGCCGTTACCCCGGCTAACTGCGGACACGAGCTTACCGTGCTGATAGACCAACGTAACAGCCACACCATCAACTTTTGGCTGAATCCATAAATCCTCACGCGATGCGATCCATTGCACCAGTTGTCGACGATCGGACAATTTTTTCAGTCCCGTATGGGCAACGGGGTGAGGCTGCTTGCCATTATCGGGCAACCGAGCAGGAATAGCGTTTTGAGGCTGAAAACAGCCTAGCCACTGGTTTAACTGGTCCCGCAGTTGATCGTAAACATCATCTTCTATCGGGTTTTTCCCTTCGGTGTAATACGCGTCATCCCACTGCTCTAGCTGGTGACGCAATGCATCAATTTCCTTGCCGGAACGCGTGCTATCCCAATCGGGGCACACCGCAGCCATGGCAGGAAAATTGCTGATGCCCCCCATAACGATGATGATTAAAAATGTACGAATCCTGAGCCACATAACCCCTCCTGCCATCCATTAGCGAAGGGCCGCAGTACATAGCAACGGAGAGGAAAATACGAGGCGAAAAAAGGAGAAATGCCAAACGCGCCGCAAGATGATTCATTGTTTGCAGCCGCAATAAAAAAGACGGGAACGCGCTTCGCAATCTAAAAAAGAAACGTTGGCAAAAAGTTTTCCCGATGGCATAACGAAAAAACAGTCAGCGGAGAATTTATCGCAACGCGACTGATGACATATAGGCGTGTATAATGCGGGGAAATGCGCATTTTTCTGCTGCATATCACCATTCACCACCGTAACCGTTAATAAAACTTCATTATGGCTCAAGGCACGTTATATATCGTTTCTGCTCCCAGTGGAGCTGGGAAATCCAGCCTGATTCAGGCGTTATTAAAAACTCAGCCGCTTTACGACACTCAGGTATCGATTTCGCATACCACGCGAGCGAAACGACCGGGAGAAAACCACGGCGAACACTATTTCTTCGTCGAAGTCGATGAATTTAAGCGTATGATTCAGGATAACGAGTTTCTGGAACACGCTGAAGTCTTTGGCAATTACTACGGTACATCCCGGCCGGCAATTGAGCAGGTATTAGCGACTGGCGTTGATGTTTTTCTGGATATCGATTGGCAAGGAGCCAAGCAAATCCGTGCCCAGATGCCGCACGCGCGCAGTATTTTCATTCTGCCGCCGTCAAAAGAAGAGTTGGCTCGCCGCCTGCGTGGCCGTGGACAAGACAGCGATGAAGTCATTGCCCGTCGTATGTCTCAGGCAGTGGCTGAAATGACGCACTACGGCGAGTATGATTACCTGATTGTGAATGATGATTTCGATCTGGCGCTGCTCGATCTAAAAACCATTATTCGCGCCGAACGTCTGCGTTTGAGCAGACAACAGGTTCGGCATGATGCATTAATCACCAAACTATTGGCAGACTGACGCCTCTTTCAGTATGATGCGCAGTCATTTTATTTCCTGTGGAGTAGCACATTATGGCACGCGTAACTGTTCAAGACGCTGTAGAGAAAATTGGTAACCGTTTTGACTTGGTGTTGGTCGCTGCTCGTCGCGCCCGTCAAATCCAGACTGGCGGCAAAGATCCGCTGGTTCCTGAAGAAAACGATAAGTACACCGTGATCGCACTGCGTGAAATCGAAGAAGGTCTGATCAACAACCAGATTCTGGATGTTCGTGACCGTCAGGAACAGCAAGAGCAGGAAGCCGCAGAGATTCAGGCGGTTACCGCGATTGCTGAAGGCCGTCGTTAATCACACCACGAGTCGCCCTTGTACATTTTTGAAAGCCTTAATCTGCTGATTCAACGTTATCTGCCAGAAGATCAGATCAAACGTTTACAGCAGGCTTACTTAGTTGCACGTGATGCTCACGAGGGGCAGACTCGCTCCAGCGGTGAACCCTACATCACACACCCTGTTGCCGTCGCCTGTATTCTGGCGGAGATGCGTCTCGATTACGAAACGCTGATGGCAGCACTGCTGCATGATGTCATAGAGGACACCCCCGCCACCTATCAGGACATGGAACAGCTTTTTGGTAAAAGCGTTGCTGAACTGGTAGAGGGCGTGTCCAAGCTGGACAAGTTGAAGTTCCGCGATAAGAAAGAAGCGCAGGCTGAAAACTTTCGCAAAATGATCATGGCGATGGTGCAAGATATTCGCGTCATCCTGATCAAACTCGCAGACCGTACCCATAACATGCGCACACTGGGCTCATTGCGCCCGGACAAGCGCCGCCGCATTGCCCGTGAAACACTGGAAATATACAGCCCGCTGGCACATCGGCTGGGTATCCATCACCTCAAAACCGAGCTGGAAGAACTGGGTTTTGAGGCGCTGTATCCGAACCGCTATCGCGTCATTAAAGAAGTCGTCAAGGCCGCACGCGGTAACCGCAAGGAAATGATTCAGAAAATCCTGTCGGAAATCGAGGGGCGTTTGACGGAAGCCGGGATTGCCTGCCGCGTCAGCGGTCGCGAAAAACACCTGTATTCCATCTACTGCAAAATGCACCTGAAAGAACAGCGTTTTCATTCCATCATGGATATTTACGCGTTTCGGGTCATCGTGAAAGAGTTGGACACTTGCTATCGCGTGCTCGGTCAGGTTCACAGCCTGTATAAGCCGCGCCCAGGTCGGGTAAAAGACTACATTGCCATTCCCAAAGCTAACGGCTATCAATCGCTGCACACGTCTCTGATTGGTCCGCACGGCGTGCCGGTCGAAGTACAAATTCGTACCGACGACATGGATCAAATGGCGGAAATGGGTGTTGCCGCGCACTGGGCCTATAAAGAAGGCGAAAGCAGCACTACCGCACAGGTACGCGCTCAACGCTGGATGCAAAGCCTGCTGGAACTCCAGCAAAGCGCCGGTAGCTCCTTCGAATTTATCGAAAGCGTGAAGTCCGATCTCTTCCCTGACGAGATGTATGTCTTTACGCCGGAAGGCCGTATTGTGGAACTCCCCGCAGGCGCGACGCCCGTCGATTTCGCCTACGCGGTACACACCGATATCGGGCATGCCTGCGTCGGCGCTCGCGTCGACCGCCAGCCTTACCCGCTGTCACAGTCGCTCACCAGCGGCCAAACCGTTGAAATCATTACCGCACCGGGTGCCAGACCAAACGCCGCATGGCTTAATTTCGTAGTGAGTTCCAGAGCACGCTCCAAAATTCGCCAGATGCTGAAAAACCTCAAGCGTGATGATTCCGTGAGCCTCGGTCGCCGTTTGTTGAACCACGCATTGGGCAACGGTCGCAAACTCTCCGACATCCCTGAAAAGTCGATTCAACTTGAGCTTGAGCGCATGAAGCTCGCTACGCTGGACGATCTGATGGCGGAAATTGGTATGGGTAATGCCATGAGCGTCGTTGTGGCGAAAAATCTGCTGAACGAACAATCTGAACTGGGAACCACGGGGCTGCGCAAGTTGCCGATCAAAGGCGCAGATGGCGTCATGATCTCATTTGCCAAGTGCTGCCGCCCCATCCCCGGCGACCCGATTATTGCCCACGTCAGCCCCGGTAAAGGTCTGGTTATTCACCATGAATCCTGTCGCAATATTCGCGGCTATCAGAAAGAACCTGAAAAATTCATGGCGGTAGAGTGGGATAAGGTGACGGAACAAGAGTTCATCGCCGAAATCAAAGTCGATATGTTCAACCATCAGGGCGCGCTGGCGAACCTGACGGCAGCGATCAACGCCGCGAACTCCAATATTCAGAGCATCAATACGGAAGAGAAGGACGGCCGCGTATACAGTGCCTTTATCCGTCTCACTACTCTCGATCGTGTTCATCTGGCCAATATTATGCGTAAAATCCGCGTAATGCCGGATGTCATCAAAGTTAACCGTAACCGAAATTAATCGTCATGACCCCTCAACGTTATGCACGTATAAAAGAAATGCTCAACTGTCGTCAGCCCGATCTGACGATTTGCATGGAGCAGGTGCATAAACCCCATAATATTTCCGCCGTTATCCGTACGGCGGATGCAGTCGGCGTGCATCAGGTCCATGCGATTTGGCCCACCAGCCGGATGAAAACGCTGGTTTCCTCCGCCGCAGGCAGCAATAGCTGGGTACAGGTGAAAACTCATCGCAATATCGGTGATGCAGTCGGCCATCTGAAAGCAGAAGGCATGCAGGTTCTGGCGACCAATTTATCTGAACACGCGGTCGATTTTCGGGAAATTGATTACACCCGTCCTACCTGTATTCTGCTCGGGCAAGAAAAAACCGGTATTACAGCCGAAGCGCTCAAACTGGCCGATCGGGATATCATCATTCCGATGACCGGCATGGTGCAGTCGCTGAATGTCTCCGTTGCCTCGGCGTTGATCCTGTATGAAGCGCAGCGCCAGCGCCAGATCGCCGGTATGTACCAGCGTGAAGACAGCCCGTTGGATGAAGAAGAGCAGCAGCGCCTGCTTTTTGAAGGGGGCTACCCGGTACTGGCGCGCGTCGCAAAACGTAAAGGACTACCTCGCCCTTATATTGACCATCAGGGTCAGATTGTAGCGGATACCCCGTGGTGGGCCGCGATGCAATCGTCGGAGTGCTGATGAAGGGCCGCCTGCTGAACACCCAACCGCTGAGTACACTTACTGGCGTGGGTGCAAGTCAGGCAGCGAAGCTCGCGCGACTCGGGCTGGAAACCGTGCAGGATCTCCTCCTGCACTTACCTCTGCGCTACGAAGACCGCACGCATCTTTACCCGATTGGCGACCTCCTCCCCGGTATGTATGCCACCGTGGAAGGTGAAATCCTACGCAACGACATCACCTTTGGCAGCCGTCGCATGTTGACCTGCCAAATCAGCGACGGCAGCGGCATGCTGACCATGCGCTTCTTCAATTTCAGCGCCGCGATGAAAAACAGCCTGGCACCGGGACAGCGCGTTACCGCTTATGGCGAAATCAAGCGTGGCAAAATCGGCGCGGAGATCATCCATCCTGAATATCGAGTTCAGGGGGATAGTACGCAGGTCGAATTACAAGAATCGCTCACGCCGGTTTACCCTTCCACAGAGGGCGTTCGTCAGGCCACGCTCCGCAAACTGACCGATCAGGCGCTGGCGTTGCTCGATGCCAACCACATCGATGAGCTGCTGCCTGAATCTCTAAGCCGTTCGCTCATTAGCCTGCCGGACGCACTACGCACCTTACATCGTCCCCCGCCGGATATGCAGCTCAGCGAGCTTGAGCACGGGAAACACCCGGCACAGCAGCGGTTGATTATGGAAGAACTGCTGGCGCATAACCTGAGTATGCTCGCGGTGCGGGCGGGGGAACAACGGCATAAAGCCTCGCCACTACAGGCGCAAGACGGTTTGAAGCAACAGTTGCTCGCTGCACTGCCGTTCAAACCCACGCAGGCGCAAGAACGTGTCGTAGCCGAAATTGAAGCGGATATGGCGAAAGATTTCCCGATGATGCGTCTGGTGCAGGGCGATGTGGGTTCAGGAAAAACGCTGGTCGCCGCACTGGCAGCATTACGCGCCATTGCCAACGGTAAGCAGGTCGCGCTGATGGCACCCACAGAGCTATTGGCCGAACAGCACGCCCATAATTTCCGCCAGTGGTTTGAACCACTAGGGCTTGAAGTCGGCTGGCTGGCTGGCAAACAAAAAGGGAAAGCGCGTCAGGCGCAGCAGGATGCCATCGCCAACGGTCAGGTTTCCATGGTTGTCGGGACGCACGCTATTTTCCAGCAGCAGGTACAATTCAACGGGCTGGCATTAGTCATCATTGACGAACAGCACCGCTTTGGCGTGCATCAACGCCTTGCGCTGTGGGAAAAAGGCGAAGAACAGGGCTTTCATGCCCATCAATTAATCATGACCGCGACACCGATTCCCCGCACGCTGGCGATGACGGCCTATGCCGATCTGGATACGTCCGTTATTGATGAACTGCCTCCGGGCAGAACCCCCGTCACCACCGTCGCCATACCCGATTCACGCCGCAGCGATATTATCGAACGCGTGAATAATGCCTGCCAGCAGGAAGGGCGGCAGGCCTATTGGGTGTGTACGCTGATCGAAGAATCCGACCTGCTGGAAGCACAGGCAGCAGAAGCCACCAGCGAAGAGCTGAAGGCTGCCCTGCCGAATCTCAAGGTTGGATTGGTTCACGGCCGCATGAAAGCGCAGGAAAAGCAGGCGGTGATGCAGGCTTTCAAACAGGGCGAACTGCAACTGCTGGTAGCGACCACCGTCATTGAGGTAGGTGTGGATGTACCGAATGCCAGCCTGATGATCATTGAGAACCCAGAGCGCCTGGGCTTAGCGCAACTGCACCAGTTGCGCGGGCGCGTCGGACGCGGTGCGGTGGCATCTCACTGCGTGCTGCTCTACAAAACGCCAATGAGCAAGACTGCACAAAAGCGGCTCCAGGTTCTACGCGATAGCAACGATGGCTTTGTTATCGCGCAGCGCGATCTGGAAATTCGCGGGCCGGGAGAATTACTCGGTACGCGCCAGACGGGCAATGCCGAGTTTAAAGTTGCTGACCTCCTGCGCGATCAGGACCTGATTCCACAGGTACAGCGCGTTGCTCGCCACTTGCACGAACACTATCCCGAGCATGCCGTTGCACTAATCGAACGCTGGCTACCAGAACGCGCACGCTACACCAACGCCTAATCGCAGCTGCGCATTCTTCATTTTTTAAAAAAATACACTAAATAATTCAAGTTGCAGGAAGGCGGCAAGCGAAGGAATCCCGATGAGCTTACTCAAGTAAGTGATTCGGGTGAGTGAACGCAGCCAACGCACATGCAGCTTGAAGTATGACGGGTATATCCCCTTAAATAATAAGGCCTTGCTTATCAGACAAAATTCATATCGAAAAGATGACTTAGCAAACGTTTGCTTTCAGCAAAGAGATCATTAAAATGCGCTCTTTGTCGTTTCAGGAACGCCAACTTACATCATGACTACCACCACGGAAACGTCCCAAACAGAAGCCGCTGCCGCACCTCAGCGCAGTGAACTCATCTATCATCTTGAAGACCGGCCGCCGCTACCGCAAACGCTGTTCGCCGCCAGTCAGCACTTGCTTGCCATGTTTGTTGCGGTGATTACCCCCGCGCTACTGATCTGTCAGGCATTAGGTTTACCCACTGAGGATACGCAGCGCATCATCAGCATGTCGCTTTTCGCTTCCGGTCTGGCTTCTATTCTACAAATTAAAACCTGGGGCCCTATCGGTTCTGGTCTGCTGTCCATTCAGGGCACCAGCTTTAACTTCGTGACGCCACTGATTATGGGTGGACTGGCGCTGAAAAACGGCGGAGCAGATGTTCCCACGATGATGGCAGCACTGTTCGGTACGCTGATGGTCGCGTCCTTCACCGAAATCATTCTTTCACGCTTTCTGCATTTAACCCGCCGCATCATTACCCCGCTGGTTTCTGGCATTGTAGTGATGATTATTGGGCTGTCGTTGATTCAGGTCGGCCTGACCTCCATCGGCGGCGGCTATGCTGCAATGGGTAATAACACCTTCGGCGCACCCAAGAACTTACTCTTAGCGGGTGTGGTGTTGCTGGTTATTATTCTGCTTAACCGCCAGCGTAACCCTTACCTGCGTGTCGCGTCGCTGGTGATTGCCATGGCAGTGGGTTATCTGGGTGCCTGGTTGATGGGAATGCTGCCGGAAAATGCGCCTGCTCAAAACGACACTGTCATTATGGTGCCTACACCGCTGCATTACGGCCTAGGCTTTGACTGGAATCTGTTGATTCCGCTGATGCTGGTCTTCATGGTGACATCGTTAGAAACCATCGGCGACATCACCGCGACCTCCGACGTTTCAGAGCAGCCGGTCAGAGGCCCGCTGTACATGAAACGCTTAAAAGGCGGCGTGCTGGCAAACGGCCTGAACTCTTGCCTTTCTGCCGTATTCAACACCTTCCCCAACTCTTGCTTCGGCCAGAATAACGGCGTCATTCAGCTTACCGGGGTTGCGAGCCGCTATGTGGGCTTCGTGGTTTCGCTGATGCTGATCGCACTGGGGCTGTTCCCTGCCGTTAGCGGATTTGTGCAGCATATTCCAGAACCAGTTCTGGGCGGTGCCACTATCGTGATGTTCGGTACGATCGCCGCTTCTGGTGTGCGTATTGTGTCCCGTGAGCCGCTGAATCGTCGTGCGATCATGATTATTGCGCTGTCGCTGGCTGTTGGCCTTGGCGTATCACAGCAGCCGCTGATTCTGCAGTTCGCACCGGATTGGATTAAAACATTACTGTCTTCCGGTATCGCCGCTGGTGGGATTACGGCAATCGTACTGAATATTGTCTTCCCACACGAAGAAAAATAGCGCCAGCCCGCAATAATTTCAGTTCAGTTCATGTAAAAGCGAGCAGTGATGCAACACCGCTCGCTTTTTACTGTCTGTAACAGCATTACCTATTGAGCCTTCAGGGAAATTACGGCATAAGAACAGTTCTCCCTGACGATTGGCATGGACTGACACGATGAAATTTATCGGGAAATTGTTGCTGACCCTACTGCTGCTGGCCTTTTTAGCGCTAGTAGTCGTATATGTATTACTGCAAACCAGTTGGGCAGCAGGCTGGGTGAGTAATTGGGTAAACCAAAATACCGACTACCAGTTGTCACTGGGCAAAATTAATCATGACTGGTCAACAGCCGATCATATCCAACTCACCGATGTCAGTTTTGGCCAGAAAAATCAGCCACCGACACTCACGGCAAAGCAAATTTCAGCCGGGTTTAGCGCCCGTCAAATTACCGATCCGCACCACTTCGCCAGTCTCGAACTGGAAGGCGGTACGCTAAACCTTTCCTCACAGGCCGCCACACTCCCTATCGAAGCCGATGTGCTACAGCTGCGTACAATGGCACTGCAGGCAAAGGACGGCGATTGGCATCTGAACGGTCAACAAATTAACGGCGGCATGATGCCGTGGCAGCCCGAGGCAGGCTATCTGCTGGGTAAACAGGGGCAGTTCCAGCTCAGCGCCCGCTCACTCGAACTCAACGATATTCCCGCCAGTCAGGTATTGGTTCAGGGCGAAATCAACCACAATCAGCTGATTCTGAGCAATTTCGGCGCAGATGTCGCTCAGGGGCAACTAACGGGCAATGCCAGCCGCGCAGAAGACGGCAGTTGGCAGATCGGTAACCTGCGACTCAGCAATGTCCGTTTGCAAACGCAGAGAACGCCGGAGGCCTTCTGGCAGCCCGTTACCGAACTGCCATCTGTTACCGTTGACCGCTTTGATCTGATTGATGCCCGTATTGAAGGGCCGGGATGGGCGTTTATCGACCTTGATATTGCCCTGCAAAATGTCACGTTTAAGCAGAATGACTGGCAGAGCGAGGGTGGAACGCTGTCATTCAATGCAACTGACATTGTGAACGGCAACATGCACCTTATCGACCCTATCGTGAATCTGGACTTGTCACCGGCGGGCGTTAACATCAAGCAGTTTTCTACACGCTGGGAAGGCGGTTTACTGCGAACCAACGGCAGTTGGCAGCGTAGTAACCACCGTTTAGAGCTGAATGAGTTTGTTGTCGCAGGGATGGAGTACACGCTCCCCGGCGACTGGCGTCAGCGGTGGCAAGCGACCCTGCCATCATGGCTGGCAGAAGTGAATGTGCGAAAATTCACGGCGAACCGCAATCTGCTGATCGATATCAACCCGGATTTCCCCTTCCAGCTAACCGCATTAGATGGCTACGGCAGCAATTTGCTACTGGCTCGCAATCACCAGTGGGGAATGTGGACAGGATCGTTGAATCTTAATGCCAGCGACGCGACGTTTAATAAAGTCGATGTCCGCCGTCCGTCGATGGCACTGGTAGCCGACGATAATCAGATCGCCATTAATGAACTCAGCGCGTTTACGCAAAATGGCATGCTGGATGCCAAGGCAACGATCAACCAGCAACCAGCACGCAATTTTTCCCTGTCACTGACAGGACGCGCCGTACCGCTGGATGTTCTGACGCGTTGGGGATGGCCAGAACCCGCAACCGCACCGACGGGCAATACAAATCTGCAATTGCAACTGAATGGACGGCTTGCCGCTGATACGCCGCTGAAGCCGACACTAAGCGGTACGCTGCAAGGTGTGGATAGCAATGATCATCCCATCAGACAGCAAATGCATCAGGGCACCGTGATAGAAACGCCGTAATCATTACGTTTTCAAAATTATACGTTTTCAAAATACGGTTTTTTAAATAAGAGTTTTCAAAGCATCCGCAACGTTGTTGCGTGCTGAAACAGCATCATAAACCCCGTGAAAATCACGGGGTACGACTTATTTCGAGGGTACTGCCAACTAGCGTGATGTACTGATGGGAAGAACGTGATAATGCTTGGTTCTCATAATATGGTAGCTTCGGGTTAATCTACTTCTGACCCACCTTCTTCCAGCGGTGCATCCGGTTGAGCAGGCAGCACGATGTAAACCCCTTCGAACAACGCCCCTTTATTGTCATCACCAAAGAGCTCAACATTAAGCTGCACACGCGCCTTGCGCCCACGCGCGAGGCGATCCAGATCGCCACTCAGCGATCCTAAATCAGCGATGGCGTTCGGTCGGCCACTGACTGGCGCACTGTAACGAATATGCGCATCCGCCAGAATAATCGTGCCACCGAGGTGCCGTTCACGTAGCAACAGCCAGATTAATCCCCACCCCGTGAGCGTAGCGAGAGAAAACATGCTGCCGGCAAAAAGCGTATGGTGCGGGTTCTGGTTGCCTGTTTCAGGCATGGTGGTAATAAACTGCTTTCCGGTGTACTGGCTTATCCGCACGCCCATTTTTTCACTCAGGGGAATATGCTCGTACCACGCCTGCTGCAACTGTCCACACCAGTCAGGACGATGCAAAATGTCATCCAGCGTCGCCACCGGTTTAATCATCAGAAAGTGCCGCACAGGTGTGGTTTGTGGCGCAGTGATCTCCCCCTGGTTAACAAAACCCAGTTTGGAGAAGAAATCTATTGCGTCTTCACGGGCGCTACAGACCACGCGCTTGGCGCCTTCCTGACGCGCGACTGACTCCAGAGTAATCGCCAGCAGCGTGCCTAACCCTTTCCCTCGGACGTCAGGATGAACGGCGACAAAACGGATTGCCGCTTCATTATCTGCATTGATAGAAAGACGCCCAATTGCGACCAGCCTTCCCTGTTCATCCACCACAGTTTGGTGATGTGCCAAAGCATCGTAAGCATCACGTTCAGAACCCAGCGGCTGGCGTAGAGGTTTACGCAGCATTTCCCAGCGAAATTGATAGTACGCCTCCAGTTCTTCCGCGCTTTCAGGTACTCTCAAATGATACATAACCCTTCCTCTATACCGAGATGCCTCATGGCATCGGGGTTCATAAGACCAGACTGTTGAAGCAAATTTATACGCGGAACAGCAGCGGCGATAGCACGCCATAAGACAATGGCGTTACAAACCTATGACATTACAACCCCAGACGTCATAACCCTATGTCTGTAGCCAAAACGTCACTGGGCCATCATTCACTAATGCCACTTTCATATCCGCCGCAAACTGCCCTGTTTCTGTGTGAACGCCTTGCTCACGACACTGTCCGACAAAGTATTGATAGAGACGATCGGCCTCTGAAGGATTCGCACCGCGAGAAAACCCAGGCCGCATACCACGCTGCGTATCAGCCACCAGCGTAAACTGCGAAACCACCAGCACATTGCCGCCAGCCTGACGAACATTGAGATTCATTTTCCCGTCATCGTCACCGAATATGCGGTAACCCAACACGCGCTCGCAGAGTCGCGTGGCTTTTTGTTCGTCATCGCCCTGCTCAACGCCCAGCAGGATCAGTAAACCTTTATCGATTTCCCCAACTACACTGCCTTCTACCGTAACGCTGGCGCTGGATACTCGCTGAATTAGCGCAATCATAAAACCCGACTACTCCTGATGTCATCATTCCCAATAGGGGCGATGTCCGCCCCTGCGATATAAATCATGCTTTAGCCGTCATCGCCTGCATGGCGAAAAAATCCGGCACCACCTGACGATCGGTCACCAGAATGCTGTGAATGCCCAGGCTTTGTGCCGCATCGACGTTCGCAGCATTATCGTCAAAAAAGACGGCTTGCGCAGGCGGAACACCTTCCTCTGTCAGGACATATTGGTAAATCGCCAGCTCCGGCTTACGTAATCCAATCTCTTGCGACAGGTAGAGTCTGTCAGCCGCCGTCGCCACTTCTGGGAATAGCGCAGGCCAGTGTGAACAGTGGAGGCGATTGGTGTTCGACAGAATCACCACGCGGTGCCCTTCCTGACGCAGGCGCTGCATGATGTCGATAACCTCAGGACGCAACGCGACAAAAATAGCCTGCCAGCCAGCGGTGAATTGTTCGAAGCTCAGGGCGATGCCCATTTCCTGGCACAGCCTGGTGGCAAATTCCTCGTCACTGATCTCACCCCGCTCATGCTGTTCAAACGCGTCGCCCATGACAAAACGCTCTTGCAACGTCGCGAGCGGCGCGCTGCTCAGATTACTCCAGACACCCAATACTCTATTGAAATCAATATCTATGACGACATTGCCTAAATCAAAGATATACAGCATGGCAGTGACCTCCTGACGTAATCGTAGGATTTTCACTGTAGCGGGAAATGGAGAAACTGAACAGGGAGGAAATATAAAGGAAAGGTTAAAGTGGAAGAAAGCGCATAAAATTCAGGGCACCCGAAGGTGCCCTGTTGCGTAACAAGACAAATCCGTCTGAAATTAGACGTCTTTGCTGCCGCGGCTAGCGCGTTTACGATCGTTTTCGGTCAGGTGACGCTTACGAATACGGATAGACTGTGGCGTAACTTCAACCAGTTCGTCATCATCAATGAACTCCAGCGCTTGTTCCAGAGACATTTTGATCGCCGGAACCAGTGTGGTGGCTTCATCAGTACCCGATGCACGCATGTTGGTCAGTTTCTTACCGGTCAGACAGTTTACTGTCAGATCGTTAGAACGTGAGTGAATACCGATGATCTGGCCTTCATACACTTCTGCACCGTGTCCGAGGAACAGCTTACCGCGATCCTGCAGGCTGAACAGCGCAAACGCGACAGCTTTACCCTGACCGTTAGAGATCAGTACGCCGTTCTGACGCTGGCCGATTTCACCCGGACGCACGTCATCGTAGTGGCTGAACGTGGAGTACAGCAGACCTGTACCAGACGTCATAGTCATGAATTCGGTACGGAAACCGATCAGACCGCGAGCTGGGATCAGGTAATCCAGACGGATACGACCCTTGCCATCTGGGATCATGTCTTTCACATCACCTTTACGCTCACCCATGGCTTGCATGACTGAACCCTGGTGCTGTTCTTCGATGTCCAGCGTCACGTTTTCAAACGGCTCTTGGTTACGACCGTCGATAACGCGGTTGATAACTTTCGGACGTGATACGGCCAGTTCAAAGCCTTCACGACGCATGTTTTCGATCAGAACTGACAGGTGCAGCTCACCACGACCAGAAACGCGGAATGCATCAGCGTCTTCGGTTTCGTCAACGCGCAGGGCAACGTTGTGTACCAGCTCTTTGTTCAGACGCTCCAGAATCTGGCGCGACGTAACATACTTACCTTCTTTACCGCAGAATGGTGAAGTATTGACGTTGAAGAACATGGTAACGGTAGGTTCATCGACGCTCAGTGCTGGCAGCGCTTCGACATTCTGCGGATCGCAGATGGTGTCGGAAATGTTCAGCTCGCCCAGACCGGTGATCGCGATGATATCGCCTGCTTCCGCTTCAGTCGCGTCGATACGCTCCAGACCCAGGTGAGTCAGAACTTTACCGACTTTGCCGTTACGGGTTTTGCCTTCGCTATCAACAATAGTAACTTGTTGGTTAGGCTTAACTTTACCGCGCTTGATACGGCCGATACCGATAACGCCAACATAGTTGTTGTAGTCCAGCTGAGAGATCTGCATCTGGAACGGCGCATCCATCTCAACCTGAGGCGGAGAAACGTGATCGACAATCGCCTGATACAGCGGAGTCATATCTTCCGCCATGTCGGTATGGTCGAGACCCGCGATACCATTCAGCGCAGAAGCATAAATGATCGGGAAATCCAACTGCTCGTCAGTCGCATCCAGGTTCACGAACAGGTCGAATACCTGATCGACAACCCAGTCAGGACGCGCGCCAGGACGGTCAACTTTGTTGATAACCACAATCGGTTTCAGACCGTTGGCAAATGCTTTTTTGGTCACGAAACGCGTTTGCGGCATCGGGCCATCCATCGCATCAACAACCAGCAGTACCGAGTCAACCATCGACATTACACGCTCAACCTCGCCGCCGAAGTCGGCGTGTCCCGGGGTATCCACGATGTTAATACGGTAGTCTTTCCAATTAATGGCGGTATTTTTTGCGAGGATGGTAATTCCACGCTCTTTCTCCAAATCGTTGGAGTCCATTACACGCTCGGTTGCTTCGACACGTTCACCGAACGTTCCGGATTGTTGCAACAGCTTGTCAACCAGGGTGGTTTTCCCATGGTCAACGTGCGCAATAATGGCGATGTTACGCAAATTTTCGATCACAGCTTTGCCTCAGGCATTTAGAAATAGCGCGCTATTGTACACGTATTAATCGAGGGACTAAACAAGATCACAAGCATCTATGATAAACAACCTAGAGCTGCCTGCTTTGTGATCCCTTTCACGGTGCAAAAGCGCTACAAGCGAACACAAATGCACTAAATAAGTGCAATAATTCACATATGGAGCACCATTTTGGTGCTTTAGACTATAATGGTGCAGTGGATTTCCGTGAGAAAGCCCCAAGGAGCAACACATTGCACACATTTAAAAAGTTGGCACACTTTTAGCTTTAGTCTACTCACGGCAACAACATCAATCCACAACGATATTCGTTCCACGACGATAAATGACCAATCGGGAGAACCAAGTATGTCCGCAGAACATGTTTTGACGATGCTGAATGAGCACGAAGTGAAGTTTGTTGATTTACGCTTCACTGATACTAAAGGTAAAGAGCAGCACGTCACCATTCCGGCTCATCAAGTCAATGCCGACTTCTTCGAAGAAGGTAAAATGTTTGATGGTTCCTCGATTGGCGGCTGGAAAGGTATTAACGAGTCAGACATGGTTCTGATGCCCGATGCCAGCACCGCAATGATCGACCCGTTCTTCGAAGATTCTACACTGATCATTCGTTGTGACATCCTCGAGCCAGGCACGATGCAAGGTTATGACCGCGACCCGCGTTCTATCGCGAAACGTGCGGAAGATTTCCTGCGTTCTTCCGGCATTGCCGATACCGTCCTGTTCGGGCCTGAGCCAGAATTCTTCCTGTTCGATGACATCCGTTTCGGCAGCAGCACTTCCGGTTCCCACGTTGCTATCGACGATGTCGAAGCTTACTGGAACTCCGGTAAAGCCTACGAAGGCGGTAACAAAGGTCACCGTCCAGGTCTGAAAGGCGGCTACTTCCCAGTTCCACCAGTCGATTCATCACAGGACATCCGTTCTGCTATGTGTCTGACCATGGAGCAAATGGGTCTGGTTGTTGAAGCCCACCACCACGAAGTGGCTACCGCTGGTCAGAACGAAGTGGCTACCCGCTTCAACACCATGACCAAAAAAGCTGACGAAATTCAGATCTACAAATATGTCGTGCACAACGTGGCTCACGCCTACGGTAAAACCGCGACCTTCATGCCAAAACCAATGTTCGGTGATAACGGTTCTGGTATGCACTGCCATATGTCTCTGTCTAAAGACGGTACTAACCTGTTCGCTGGCGACAAATACGGCGGCCTGTCTGAAATGGCGCTGTTCTACATCGGCGGTGTTATCAAACACGCTAAAGCTATCAACGCCCTGGCGAACCCGACCACCAACTCCTACAAGCGTCTGGTCCCAGGCTACGAAGCCCCAGTTATGCTGGCTTACTCTGCCCGTAACCGTTCTGCTTCAATCCGTATCCCAGTGGTTGCGAGCCCGAAAGCACGTCGTATCGAAGCGCGCTTCCCGGATCCAGCAGCTAACCCGTACCTGTGCTTCGCTGCACTGCTGATGGCTGGCCTCGACGGCATCATCAACAAAATCCACCCTGGCGATGCAATGGACAAAAACCTGTACGACCTGCCGCCGGAAGAAGAAGCAGAGATTCCAAAAGTTGCAGGTTCTCTGGACGAGGCCCTGGCTGCACTGAACGAAGACCGCGAGTTCCTGACCCGTGGTGGCGTGTTCACCGACGACGCTATCGAAGCGTATATCGAACTGCGTAAATCTGAGATTGACCGCGTTCGTATGACGCCGCACCCAGTTGAGTTCGAACTGTACTACAGCGTTTAATAACTAAACGTCTAGTAACTACAGCGTCTAATCTCTACCTCGGCGTGGTTGGGTGTGCTGATACCCGACCATGACCGATAAACAACAGAATACTAAGAAGTTTGTTCTTGTTGCCGTGGAAACGCTTCAGCCCATCTTCGGATGGGCTTTTTTCACCACCGGCATTGGCCGTTGCGACGTAACATCCATCATTCACACTACAATGCACCACGACGGTGCGGGAGTCTGCGTTATGGCAACAGGCACGCTGCCCGATGCTGGGCAGATCCTAAATTCCCTGATAAACAGCATCTTATTGCTGGATAACGATCTGGCGATTCACTATTCCAACCCGGCAGCACAGCAATTACTGGCACAAAGTTCGCGTAAATTATCCGGCACGCCGCTGCCCGATTTGCTGGGATACTTTTCTCTGAATATCGATTTACTGCGTGAAAGTCTGGATTCAGGACAAGGTTTTACGGATAACGAAGTCACCCTCGTCGTAGATGGCAAAGCGCACATCATGTCGCTCACCGCTCAGCGGGTACAAAACGATTTTATCCTACTGGAAATGGCGCCGATGGATAACCAGCGCCGTCTCAGTCAGGAACAGCTTCAACATGCACAACAGCAGGCCGCCCGTGATTTGGTCCGGGGTCTGGCGCATGAGATAAAAAATCCGCTTGGCGGATTGCGTGGTGCCGCGCAGTTGCTTGCTAAAGCACTGCCCGACCCGGCATTGACGGAATATACCAAGGTCATCATTGAACAGGCGGATCGCCTGCGCAATCTGGTTGATCGCCTGCTGGGGCCACAGCAACCCGGCCTGCACGTCACCCAAAGCATCCATCAGGTCGCTGAACGCGTTTGTCAGCTTGTCTCTCTGGAAAAGCCAGATAACGTGACGCTGGTGAAAGACTATGACCCTAGCCTGCCAGAGCTGACGCACGATCCCGATCAAATTGAACAGGTACTGCTGAATATTACCCGCAACGCGCTACAGGCGCTGGGCGAGGAAGGCGGGACGATTACGATACGTACCCGCACGGCTTTTCAGCTTACGTTACACGGTGTGCGCTATCGTCTCGCCGCGCGTATTGACGTGGAAGATGACGGCCCCGGCGTGCCTGCTCAACTACAGGACACACTGTTTTACCCGATGGTGAGCGGACGCGAAGGGGGCACAGGTTTGGGGCTTTCCATCGCCCGCAGTCTTATCGACCAACACTCCGGTAAAATTGAATTTAACAGTTGGCCAGGACACACCGAATTTTCGGTTTACTTGCCCATTCGCCAGTGAGGTTCACAATGCAACGAGGGATAGTCTGGATTGTCGATGACGATAGCTCCATCCGTTGGGTGCTTGAGCGCGCGCTTGCTGGTGCGGGTTTAACCTGCGCAACGTTTGAGAACGGAAATCAGGTACTGCATGCGCTGGCGACACAAACGCCCGACGTTCTGCTGTCCGACATCCGTATGCCAGGGATGGATGGATTAGCGCTCTTACAGCAAATCAAACAGCGCCACCCAATGCTCCCGGTCATCATTATGACGGCACACTCCGATCTGGATGCCGCCGTCAGCGCTTATCAACAGGGTGCGTTCGACTATTTGCCGAAACCGTTCGATATTGATGAAGCCGTTGCGCTGGTTGAGCGCGCGATCAGCCATTATCTGGAACAGCAGCAGCCGGTACGTAACCAGCCGATGAATGGCCCAACGACGGACATTATCGGCGAAGCCCCCGCGATGCAGGATGTCTTTCGCATCATCGGTCGCCTGTCTCGCTCGTCAATCAGCGTGCTGATTAATGGCGAATCGGGGACGGGTAAAGAGTTGGTAGCGCACGCTCTGCATCGCCACAGCCCGCGTACCAAAGCCCCTTTTATCGCGCTGAATATGGCGGCCATTCCCAAGGATCTGATCGAATCAGAACTGTTCGGCCATGAAAAAGGCGCGTTTACAGGCGCAAACCAGATTCGTCAGGGCCGCTTTGAGCAAGCCGATGGCGGTACGCTGTTTCTGGATGAAATCGGCGATATGCCGCTAGACGTACAAACACGTCTGTTGCGTGTATTGGCAGACGGGCAGTTTTACCGCGTTGGCGGCTATGCCGCGGTAAAAGTGGATGTTCGTATTATCGCGGCAACGCACCAAAATCTTGAACAACGCGTGCAAGAAGGCAAGTTCCGTGAGGATTTGTTCCACCGCCTGAATGTGATCCGCGTCCATCTGCCGCCGCTGCGCGAACGTCGGGAAGATATCCCTCGTCTGGTGCGCTATTTCTTGCAGGCCACCGCCAAAGAACTGGGCGTTGAGCCGAAGAATCTGCACCCAGAAGCGGAAACGGCGCTAACCCGTTTACCGTGGCCCGGCAACGTGCGCCAATTGGAAAATACCTGCCGTTGGTTGACGGTCATGGCCGCCGGTCAGGAAGTGCTGATCCAGGATCTGCCGCCTGAACTGTTCGAGACCACCGCGCCTGATTCCACCGTGCATATTCTGCCTGACAGTTGGGCCACACTGTTGGCACAATGGGCCGATCGCGCACTGCGTTCCGGTCATCAAAACCTGTTGTCAGAGGCACAGCCAGAAATGGAAAGGACGTTGCTGACGACGGCACTGCGACATACGCAGGGGCATAAACAGGAAGCGGCAAGATTGTTGGGATGGGGCAGAAATACCCTGACGCGTAAATTAAAAGAGCTGGGAATGGAGTAGCAAGATTGCTTTTTTATTGCTCAATTGTTAACAAACAAACTGGTGATAAAAAATACAATCTGGCGCACGAAATTGTCATTAATTTGTCCTTTACTTGCCTCGAGTCAGCAGTATGATCGTGTCGCTGATTCGGGAGGAACACCATGCTGGATTCACTGATTTCTGCGGCAACGCTTTCCGTTGCAACACACGGCGCTGAAATTGGCTCCGCGGCAAGCCATTCGCCGCAGGCTGCTATTGCCGCCGTTTTGTGTGCCGCACTGATTAACTTCTTTAGTTAATCCTATATACGTTCAAGAACAGCCAGTCGGTAATAATATCGACTGGCTGTTTTTTTGGTTAAATCACGCGGGAAAATTGCTGTGTTCTAAGCTTGCTACGTAGATAAACGTCAAAGCACATACAGATATTGCGGATCAGCAACCGTCCTTTTGGCGTCACCACCAGCCCGTCTTCCTGACTATCCACCAGCCCATCGGCCACCAGCGGAGCAAGCAGCGCTAAATCCTGCTCAAAGTAGGTTTTAAAATCGATAGCATATTCCACCTCAATGGGCGCATAGCTGAGCTGGAAATTACAAATGAGGGTCTTAATCACATCGCGGCGGAGGCAGTCATCACGCGTCAGCTGTAACCCACGCCACAAGCCATTCCCTTGGTCTTTGACCTGCGCATAATACTGCTTCAGCTCTTTCTGGTTCTGAGCATAGCTATCACCGATCATACTAATCGCCGAAACGCCCATCCCAAGCAGATCGCTGTCGCCCTGCGTCGTATAGCCCTGGAAATTGCGATGCAGTTTCCCTTCTCGCTGCGCCACCGCCAGCTCATCGTCCGGGCGAGCAAAGTGATCCATACCGATAAACTGATAGCCCGATTGCGTCAGCGATCCAATCGTCTGTTGCAGAATGTCCAGCTTTTGCTCGGCGCTCGGTAAATCCGCTTCTTTAATCTTGCGCTGCGCGGCGAACAGGCTGGGTAAATGCGCATAGTTAAAGACGCTAAGCCGGTGCGGGCTTAATTCCGCAACGCGCTGTAACGTAAAGGCGAAGCTTTCCGGCGTTTGTTTCGGCAGGCCGTAAATCAAATCGATATTGGTTGAGGTGAAGCCAAGCGCTTTTGCCCGTTCAATAAGGGCAAAAATAAAGTCTTCATCCTGCTCACGATTGACCAGCTTCTGCACGTCTTTATTAAAATCCTGCACGCCCATGCTCAGGCGGTTAAACCCTTCGGCACGCAGATGATCGAGGACGTCCAGCTCAATTTCTCGCGGATCGACTTCAAGCGACAGCTCAGCCTGCTCGGAAAAAGAGAACTGCTCGCGCAGCAGCGACATCAGTCGGCTGATTTGTACTTTATTTAGATAGGTTGGTGTACCGCCACCCCAATGCAATTGCGTCACCGTTCGTCCAGCGAATAGCGGCGCACGCTGGCGGATTTCCAGATCCAGCACATCAAGGTATTCATCCGCTTTATGCTGCTGACGCGTAACCAGCTTATTACAGCCGCAGAAATAGCACAGCCGATGGCAAAAAGGGATGTGGATATACAGCGACAGCGGTCGCTGCGGATAACGGGCAATGGCCTGCTGAAACGCCGGCTCATCGTAAGCTTCACTGAATTCTAACGCTGTGGGATAAGACGTATAACGCGGCCCAGAATAGTTATATTTTTGAATCAGGGCCAGATCCCAGTCAACGGACGGTATCGACATATTCGCTCACTCCTTCCAGTTTTTGCTCGGTGGGTCATCCTTCCCCTCCTTCAGATCACCAAAAATGGCGTTCAAAAACGCTCCCGGCGTTTTGCTACTCGTCTCATCCATGAGACTCGCCCTAAAGGGCCGTCACGTTGTGACGTTCAAAAACGCTCCCGGCGTTTTTGTCTTGGGCGTCGCACCTGATTCATGCGCCCGTTAAACAGGGCGCGGTGCAACCGATGCTTACGCTTCGACAATAGCCATAGTTTACTGAACAGACAGAGCAGATAAAACGCAACCAGCAATATCAGGAACAGAAACAGCCATTTCATTGATTAGAACGTGTCTTTCGGGTTATTACGTTTCAAAAGCTGCAACATATCTTCCTGCGGCTCTTCTTCGTCATCATCACCCAGCTCAATTCCAAGCTCTTCCATCAGGATGTCGATACGATCCAGCGTTTCATCAACCCATGACTGATCTTTGGCGCTTAGCGTCTCGCCGCTATCCAGACGATCCAACAAGGCATCCAGGCGTGCATCGTTTTCTAACATTTCCAGCTCTTCTTCCGGCGACATTGTCGGCTTCGCAGCAACGACTTTCTCCACAGGTTCAGAAGGCTTCGATTTAGGCTTCGGCTTAGCCACAGCGCTGTCTAACACACCAAGCTGTACAGGCTTTTTGCTGCCGATACGCGGATCGACAGCTTTACGCTGACCAGAACGCTGATCGTTGGACGCTTTTTCCTGAGTTCGGCTGCCCGACGCGTTGCCACGATGCTTTTTATCTTTTTTCCGCTCGCGCGCTTCACGCTCCAGCTCTTCGCGGGTCTTTCTTTTTACTTTGGGTTTCCCTGCCTTATCGGCAGCCCCTTTGACAGGTCGGTTCATAATATTGTTCTCAGGTACACAGATATAAGGGAAGTGCGGCGGAATCTAGCAGAAAGCCCGCGAATAAAAAAGCGTCCACATCAGACAGCTGAGCTTTTCTTTTCGCATCAGTCTGCTGCATTTCACGACAGATAAAGCCGCCTTTATTGTCAGTTACAGGTATAATCCCCAACCAGACAGAGATCCAGATAGAGATAACCATCGTGACCCAGCAATATAACTACCACATGACGCGTTTTATCATCAGCGCCCCGGATATTCGCCATCTGGCAACAGATAGCGGTATTGAAGTGGCCTTTGCTGGGCGCTCTAATGCCGGAAAATCCAGCGCACTGAACACACTGACCAACCAGAAAAACCTGGCACGAACCAGTAAAACGCCAGGCCGTACTCAGTTGATTAACCTGTTTCAGGTGGTAGACGGCGTGCGTTTGGTCGACCTTCCCGGCTATGGCTATGCCGAAGTGCCGGAGCAAATGAAGATCAAATGGCAACGTGCGCTCGGTGAATACCTGCAAAAGCGTAACAGCCTTAAGGGTCTGGTTGTGCTGATGGATATTCGCCATCCGCTGAAAGATCTCGATCAGCAAATGATTCAGTGGGCTGTTGATGTCCAGCTTCCAGTCTTAGTGCTGCTGACCAAAGCCGATAAGCTGGCTTCAGGCGCGCGTAAGACACAGTTGAACATGGTTCGCGAGGCTGTCTTGCCATTTATGGGTGATATTCAGGTCGAAGCATTTTCGTCACTGAAAAAGCTCGGCGTCGATAAACTACGGCAGAAATTGGATAACTGGTTCAGCACGTTGGAACACGCTGAAGAAGAACAAGAAGCAGAGTAATCCTTTCGCGTGGTGCAGAGTATCATCACTCGCATCACGCCCCGCTTTCTCGCAATGATCGCCCACCAGAAACGTTATTTTCACACGCGAAGCCGTGCTGACATGTTGCTGTCTGCTACACGGCTACCGGCGTTTGAGGGTAAAAATCCTGGATAAAGCCCATAAAAAACGCCCCGCTCAAAACTGAGCGGGGCGGCTAATATTCAGCCAAATCCGATTACGTGAAGTAAAAGGTCTGAAAGATAGAACATCTTACCTCTGTACCCTACGTCTTTAACTCTACCCTATTTTTTCACGGGAACAAAGGTTTTTTTGTTGTTTACTTTCATAGAAAATGGTTATCGATTACACAAAGTTAAACCAGGTCACACAATACTGTTATTTAATTACAGAAATAGCGCAAAAATCGGCCATTAATGTGCTTCATCCCAGTTCATGCCCGTACCGATGTCTACCTGTAACGGAACATTCAATTGCATACAACCTTCCATTAATGCTTTGATTTTACTAATGGATTCTTCAATAACCGAATCATGAATCTCGAAAACCAATTCATCGTGAACCTGCATGATCATCTTCACCTTCGGCGTGTCTTTCTGTAGCCAATCGTCAATCGCGATCATTGCTTTCTTAATAATATCAGCAGCGGTGCCCTGCATTGGGGCGTTAATCGCCGCACGTTCTGCGCCTTTACGCGCCATCGCATTACGAGAATGGATATCAGGCAGATAGAGACGGCGACCGTCAAGCGTGGACACATAGCCATGTTCCGCAGCCTGCTGGCGCGTACGTTCCATGTAATCCTGTACACCCGGGTAACGCTCAAAATACAGGTTCATGTATTTCTGCGATTCGCTACGGGGAATATTCAACTGGCGCGACAGACCAAATGCGCTCATGCCGTAGATCAGACCAAAGTTGATCGCTTTCGCACTGCGGCGCTGTTCCGATGTCACCTTATCCAGTGCGATGCCAAACACTTCTGACGCCGTTGCCCGGTGGATATCCAACCCGTTCGCAAACGCGTTCAACAGCCCTTTATCACCCGATAAGTGCGCCATGATACGCAGTTCGATTTGCGAGTAGTCCGCCGCAACAATGCTGTAGCCTTTAGGCGCAATGAATGCCTGACGAATACGGCGCCCTTCGTCATTACGCACCGGGATGTTTTGCAGGTTCGGATCGCTGGAGGACAAACGCCCGGTCGCGGTAACAGCCTGATGATAAGACGTATGAACACGCTTCGTCGCCGGATTGATCATTAACGGCAGCTTATCGGTGTAAGTAGATTTCAGCTTGGCCAACCCACGATATTCCAGGATCAACTTCGGCAGAGGGTAATCCAGAGCCAGTTCAGCCAGCACTTCCTCATTGGTTGACGGTGCGCCTTTTGGCGTTTTCTTCAGAATCGGCAGCTTTTGTTTTTCATACAAAATACCCTGTAGCTGCTTGGTCGATGAGAGATTGAACTCTTCGCCCGCCAGCTCATAGGCTTGTGTTTCCAGCTCTGCCAGACGGACTGTGAGCTCTTTTGAATGTTCCGCGAGAATAGCAGGATCGATCAGTACACCTGTACGCTCGATGCGGGATAAAACCGGCACCAGCGGCATATCAATAGTCTGGAAAACCTGGCACAGATCGGCATGCGGCTGGAGTTTCCCCCAGAGCTTCTGGTGCAGATGCAGCGTAACGTCCGCATCCTCGGCTGCATAAGGCCCAGCCTGTTCCAGCGCAATCTGATTAAACGTCAGCTGATTTTTTCCCTTACCCGCGATCTCTTCAAAGGTAATGGTTTTGTGGCTCAGATAGCGTTCGGCCAGGCTATCCATATCGTGGCGGCCCGCCACGCTGTCGAGCACATAAGATTCCAACATGGTATCAAACGCGATGCCGTGTAAATCGATGTCATACCGCTGCATCACGCCTTTATCAAATTTGAGATTCTGACCAATCTTCAGCAGCTTCTCATCTTCCAGCAGCGGTTTGAACAAGGCCAACACCTTGGTGCGATCCAACTGATCCGGCGCATCCAGATAGTCATGCGCCAACGGCAAATAAGCGGCTTCACCCGGCTTAATGGCGAATGACAACCCAATCAGATTAGCGGTGAGTGTATCCAGCCCGTCGGTTTCCGTATCAAAAGCGAAAACTTCAGCCTGTTTTAAACGCTCAACCCAATCGAGCAGCGTTTTTTCATCAAGAATCGTGACATAACCGTCGGCAGAAAGTGTAGGCGCATTATCTTCTTCAGCAACTTGCTCAACCACCGCGTTACTGACAGCCTGGACAGGCTGGCTGCTCTTTTTACCCTGCATCCAGGTACCGGATTCAATATCTGATAACCAGCGTTTAAATTCATAGCGGGAAAAGAGACGATGCAGCTCATCCACATCCAGCTCGTTAACGGTGAGCTGATCGCAGCTAAGATCCAGCTCGACATCCGTTTTAATAGTGGCTAGCTGATAAGAGAGGTAGGCCACGTCTTTGTGCTGTTCCAGCTTCGGCGCCATGGTTTTCGCACCACGGAAGGAAAGCCCGGCAATTTTATCAAGATTGGCATAGAGCGAATCCAGCCCGCCGAGCCCTTGCAATAGCGCTTGAGCCGTTTTTTCACCCACGCCAGGTACACCGGGAATGTTATCTGATGCATCCCCCATCAGCGCAAGGAAATCGATAATCAGCTCAGGAGGAATACCGTACTTATCACACACTTCCTGTGGGCCAAGAATCGAATTATTCATGGTATTAATGAGCGTCACGCTCGGCGTCACCAACTGCGCCATATCTTTATCGCCGGTACTAATCAGCACCGACTTACCCGCTTTTTCAGCCTGAACGGCGAGCGTACCAATCACATCGTCCGCCTCTACGCCGGAAACCGCCAGAAGCGGCAGCCCCATTGCTTTCACCATCTTATGCAGAGGCTCTATTTGCTCGCGTAGATCCTCCGGCATCGGTGGGCGGTGAGCCTTATAATTTTCGAACAGTTCATCGCGAAACGTTTTTCCTTTCGCATCAAAAACGACGGCAACGTGGCTGGGCTGATATTGCAACAGCAAACTGCGTAGCATATTCAGTACGCCATACATTGCACCGGTGGCTTCTCCCGCGCTGTTTGTTAACGGTGGGAAAGCGTGATAAGCACGATACAAATAGGATGAACCGTCTACCAGTATTAAAGGATTTTCTGCAATCTGAGCCATAGCCTGCCATGATCGTTGTGGTCTGTCATAGCGCTAAGCATGCCATAGGTCAGGGAAAGAGACGATCCTTAACGTGAGATATTGGCTGATTTTGCATGGATCCTCGCAAGATCCTCCTGTGGATAACTTTGTGAATAGTTTTATCCGCTTAATTGCTAATTTTCCCTATTATCTTAAGTTATTTTTTTATATCCCTTAATTTCATGAAGTTATAATATAAGCTGTTTATTTTTAAGGCGTGATAAACCGTCATCCAATTTGTGGATATAAACAAACAGATAAATAGATATTGCGAGCTGATGAGATATAAAAGATAAGAAGATGAACCGCGGGAAGGTATAAAGTCATGCGGTTTTACCCGCATGACTTATTAAATAATTACTTCTTGGTAATGAGGAACTTCACCACGTCAGCGTACTGTTTTACATACCCATCCATTGAACTGGTATCAAGACCATCATTCTTGATCATATATTTACCGTTAACGAACATGGCTGGAACGCCGCGTAATTGTAAATCGGCGGCTGCTTTTTCCTGCTGGGCAACCAGAGATTTCACAACAAAGCTATTCAGAGCACCATCAAACTCTTCCGCACTCACGCCAGCTTTCACAAAGACTTCGCGAATATCTTCCGGTTTTTGTACAGTCTGTGTTTTCTGAACCGCATCAAACATCAGCGGGGTAATTTTATCTTCAACGCCCAGCGCCATAGCAACAGCCCATGCCTGCGTCAGGTTTTTACCCAATGGGCCCAAGAAGTCCACGTGATAACGTGTCATCTTCGTACCCTCTGGCAACGCTTTTTTTACTGCATCTGGAACGTGGTAAACCTGTTCAAATTGATAGCAGTGCGGGCAATAGAATGAGAAGAACTCAAGAACCTGAGGCTCTTGGGTTGCAGGTTTATCTAATTCTACATATTGCTTGCCGTCAGAAAACTCTGCAGCAGAAGCACTAAATGCCAGAACAACGCCAATCAGCGCAAGCCATAACTTTTTCATAAATTTAACTCTCTCCATTTAATTTCAGTACATTGGCATTAGCTGTAGAGGAGGTTCCTGCAACAGCTGAGTTTGCCCAATAAATATTGCCGTTTGCTTCAACCAGAAATCAGCATCCGTCATCCAGGGGAAATTTTTCGGAAAAGCGGGGTCTTCCCAGCGACGGGCAACCCAAGCTAAATAGTAAACCTGCCGCATCGCGCGAAGAGGCTCAATCAGCGAGAGCTCTTTCTCCTGAAATTCCGCAAATTCGCTATAGGCTTCTAACAAGATATCCAGTTGAATACGTTGTTCACGACGGTCCCCGTGCAACAGCATCCATAAATCCTGTATTGCCGGACCATTACGGGCATCATCCAAATCCACAAATAGCGGGCCATCACGCCACAAAATATTGCCTGGATGACAATCCCCATGCAGACGCAGTGGTCGCCAGTCGTTATGCCAATAAGTTTCAACTGTATCAATCAGTTGACGGGTCGCTTGTAAAAAATCATGTCGATGTATTTTCGGTATTAGCGGACATGTCTCCAACAACCGATAAGATTCATGCAGGTATTCATTTACCCCGATCGTAGGACGCTCGGTGAATAACGATTTCTGCCCCGTCTGGTGAATCCGGCCGAGAAAACGACCGACCCACTCTAGCTGGTCTTCATTATCCATTTCATACTGCCGCCCACCCATGCTGGGGAATACGGCAAAATGAAACCCTTCATAGACGTTCAACGTTTGCCCATTAAGCGAGACGGGCGCGACAACAGGGACTTCATCTTCTGCCAATTGCTGGGCAAAAATATGCTCTTCCTGAATCTGCGCTGCACTCCACCGTTCCGGGCGATAAAATTTCACCACGAATCGTTTACGATCTTCATCCGCAAACTGGTACACCCGATTCTCATAACTGTTTAATGCCGTCAAACCAGAATCAACGCGCAGCCCAACATCCAGCAAGGCATCCACGATCAGATCTGGGAATAGCGTCTGAAAATTAAATATCGAACTATTCATTACGGCCACAAATGGTTAGAGGCAACGTAAGAGGTATGCGTGCAATAGTTAGCATCATGAACGTGTTATTCCTTTCCACTAGTCTTTAATAACTCCCCGGGCACGAAGCAAAGCTGTCTTAAAATCTTCTTCGTAATCCTTCTTCAACCCGGGGATGACTTGTTCTTTATCTGCATCACGCATTTTTAGATGGTAAATAAGGATATCATCAGTCAGTTCATTTAACTGCCCCTCGAACCCCGCCTCCTGTGCAAGGTTTTGTAAAAATTGCACCAGATTTAAATCGGGCTCTTTTTGCCAGGCTGGGTGCAACAGCTCAATCAACTCATTAACACGATGACATTTCATTTTTTTCTCCTTAAAAACGATTTGTACTCAATAAATTTCAATATGCAGGAAGCGACTTGAGCGCTATTGAGTATATAGCGATAAAAATAACAGCCTTGCTCACATGAGGAAAGAACTTGGTCTTCTGCGAAAGTTTTCAGAGAATAGCGTATGGTTTAGCCCCACAAACTTTCGGTAGAGGAAAGTGGGCATCGATAATTGGAAAGTGAAATGATTACAGGCGTTATTCTCGCAGGCGGACGGGCAACACGCATGGGCGGGCACGATAAAGGTCTGATAGCACTGAACGGTGAGCCGCTATATCTGCATGTTCTGTCTCGGCTTAAAGCACAGGTCAATCAAGTCATGATCAGCGCTAATCGCAATCAGGCTGTGTATGCACAAAGTGGCTGCCGTATTATTAGTGACGTTGATACAAGCTTTCCAGGCCCGCTGGCGGGTATTCTGAGTGGATTACATGCCTCTCCATCCGAATGGGTCGCATTCGTTCCTTGCGATGTCCCAGCACTCCCTTGCGATCTGGTAAACCGCTTGTGGCAAGCACGTGGGGAAGCCAATGCGGCTTATGCCACTGATGGAGAACGGCCACATCCCACATTACTCTTAATCAATAAAAACCTTATTGAATCACTAGAGACCTATCTGCATCTCGGAAACCGTAAGCTGATGCTATTTATGGAACAGGTTGGAGCAAACGCCGTTTCATTTAGCGATCAGTCTGAAGCTTTTCGCAATATGAATTCGCCTGAAGATTTATCCAATTGGGAGAAGCAACACCGTGAATCCTAATCGTGTCCCCTTGCTCGCTATTACTGCTTATAGCGGTACAGGTAAAACGACATTACTTAAACACGTCATCCCGCTGCTGACTCAGCATGGCGTTCGAGTCGGACTTATTAAACATACACATCATCAGATGGATATTGATACACCAGGTAAAGATAGCTATGAACTCCGTAAGGCAGGCGCAGCACAAACGATTGTCGCCAGCAGCCAAAGGTGGGCGCTGATGACGGAGACGCCTGATCAGGAAGAACCCAATATTTACGATCTAGCAGGGAAAATGGATGCATCAGCTCTCGATCTAGTGCTGGTTGAGGGGTTCAAACACGAGAAGATCGCTAAAATAGCCTTGTTTCGCCAATCGTTGGGTAGAGAATTAAGTGATTTGATCGATGAATATGTCATTGCGATTGCAGCGGATACAGAGATAGACACCCGACTTCCTGTGCTCGATATCAATCAACCAGAACAGGTTGCTGCTTTTATCCGACAATGGCTCAAAAATAACAGTCTGTAGTGCGGAATAGACTACCGCTCACACTGAACCATTGGGTAATATCTGACAGGACGTCGATTTTCGCCCCCATATCTCTTGGCGGTCAGGTTATCAGTCGGATAACCGCAATAGATCCACAACGGCGAGCAAATCGTTGCACATAATCCCAAATTCCCCATAGCAAAAAGCCCCTGTCTTTCGACAGGGGCTTTCCACTTGTTTGATGCCTGGCAGTTCCCTACTCTCACATGGGGAAGCCCCACACTACCATCGGCGCTACGGCGTTTCACTTCTGAGTTCGGCATGGGGTCAGGTGGGACCACCGCGCTATCGCCGCCAGGC
>NZ_JAUMIO010000024.1:0-64772 GCF_032905925.1 Pectobacterium sp. HCp5_1 | reverse complement strand
CCTGACTCAGGCTGCGCGTAACGCGAACGACGGTATCTCCCTGACGCAAACTGCGGAAGGTAACCTGAACGAAATCAACAACAACTTACAGCGTGTTCGTGAGCTGGCGGTTCAGGCAGCAAGTGACACCAACGGCCAGACTGACCGTGGTTCAATCTACACTGAAATGAAGCAACGTCTGGACGAAATCGACCGTGTTGCGGGTTCAGCGTCTTTCAACGGCACGAACCTGCTGGACGGTACGGCAAGTGGCGGTATCAACATTCAGGTTGGCGCAAACACCGGTGCTAATGAAGTTATCACTATCGACTCTGGCGCGCTGGTTAACGCTAAAACCTCTGGCGGTTTGTCATCTGGCGTATCTAGTGCTGTTGCAGCAATCAGCGGAACAACTGCAAGCGGTACCGTAAGCGGCATTGGTGGTTCTGGTGGTCTGGCACAGGATATCGTTGATGCCGTTGATACCGCACTGAAAGCAGTAGATACCGCGCGTAGTAATCTGGGTGCGATCCAGAACCGTTTCGAATCCACGATCACCAACGTGAACAACACCATCAACAACCTGTCCAATGCCCGCGGCCGAATTCAGGATGCGGATTATGCAGTGGAAGTGTCGAACATGACCAAGGCGAACATTCTGCAACAGGCAGGTACGTCAGTCCTGTCTCAGGCGAACCAGGTTCCTCAGACCGTTCTGTCTCTGCTGCGTTAATCGTAAGCAACACAGCGTGATGTTAAACCCAGCCCTGTGCTGGGTTTTTTCTTTCTGAAACAGATGATTTTGAATAAAAAATACGGACAGACAAAAAATTAAAGATTTTAAGAAAGGTTCCGATAATTAGTAAGGACGGGGATGAGCCAATGAGCTGAACCCGACACTTAACATCTCATTGATTAAGGAACGCTTATCATGGCATCGATTAATACTAACATCATGTCTCTGGTCACCCAGAACAACCTGAACAAATCACAATCTTCTCTGGGCACCGCTATTGAGCGTCTGTCTTCTGGTCTGCGTATCAATAGTGCAAAAGACGATGCTGCTGGTCAGGCGATTGCCAACCGTATGACTGCACAGGTTAAAGGCCTGACTCAGGCTGCGCGTAACGCGAACGACGGTATCTCCCTGACGCAAACTGCGGAAGGTAACCTGAACGAAATCAACAACAACTTACAGCGTGTTCGTGAGCTGGCGGTTCAGGCAGCAAGTGACACCAACGGCAGTACTGACCGTACTTCAATCTACACTGAAATGAAGCAACGTCTGGACGAAATCGACCGTGTTGCTAAATCAGCGTCTTTCAACGGCACGAACCTGCTGGACGGTACGGCAAGCGGTGGTATCAACATTCAGGTTGGCGCAAACACCGGTGCTAATGAAGTTATCACTATCGACTCTGGCGCGCTGGTTAATGCCTCAACGACTTCTGGCCTGTCTTCTGGTGTATCTACTGCGGTAGATACAATCAGCGGTGGTACAGGTGCTGCAAGTGGTTCAGGTGCCATCGGTGGTTCTGGTGGTCTGGCACAACAGATTGTTGATGCCGTTGATACCGCACTGAAAGCAGTAGATACCGCACGTAGTAACCTGGGTGCGATCCAGAACCGTTTCGAATCCACGATCACCAACGTGAACAACACCATCAATAACCTGTCCAACGCCCGTGGCCGAATTCAGGATGCGGATTACGCGGTGGAGGTGTCGAACATGACCAAGGCGAACATTCTGCAACAGGCAGGTACGTCAGTTCTGTCTCAGGCGAACCAGGTTCCTCAGACCGTTCTGTCTCTGCTGCGTTAATCGTAAGCAATATGATATGAATTTTAACCCGGCCATGCGCCGGGTTAAATATATCAATCGTTTGTATTTGAATGTCATCTTAAGCCTGTTTTTAACAACATTTCCATGATTCTTCTATCTTGATTTTTTCCATTCTTTATCTTTTTGCACCTTGCGAACAACTTTTTGCTTGTTTATAGTTTCAAAAAAATACCTATAAGTGATTGTTTATCATGCAATCGAACTAAGCGAACGATAAAAAATAGACCTTAGTACATTTCGTTAAGAGAAGAACGATAGTTTTGATTTTAATGCTCTAAATAGCATGGTAATTGATTGGTTTATTTATCGTTTAGTTTGATTTTCTCTCTTTAGAATGGAAGTATTTATACATCCGTTTTGTCTACAAGGCTCCTTTCTATGCCACGCGTCTTTATCAGCACACTTCAACTTATCGACTACAGAGATGAAACACTGGCCATTTTAGACCTGATCGGTGGATTCATCGATAACGGTTGGAGTGTAGATGTCTATTGCCATCAGTATGATGTGCGCATAAAAAATCTGATAGAGAAGAAATTTCCAGGTAGAGACATTTTTGCCACTGCTGATACTGATCATGTTTTCAATGAAAATTATGATCTATTCTGGGTTCAATATTTTTCATTAAGTACAAGTATATTAGACCGGTTCCTGAATGGTGGTGTCACAACGAATATGATATTCGATCACCAGTCATTGGATAGCCGAGAAGCTGCATCGGCTGATATTTTGCTTGAAAATCGCTTATGTGATCAAGCGCTCGTCACGCTGCCTCGTTTAACCGACTTTCTGAATGAGAGTGGGATAACTAGCTCGCTGATATCTGTGTTTCCACATTCTGCTCCCGATCTTTATTTCAATCACTCTTCGCCTGAACATGATAATAGTCTAAAAAAGATACTTATCGTTGTGGAAGAAACCACACCGATGCTGAAGGCGTTGATAAGTGAATTGGAGAAATTTTCGATAGTTTGTGAAATCATGAACCGAGAACAATGGGTTCATAATAATTCTGTTGCGGATTTTGATGCTATTGTTGCTAGTGGGATTATTGCACAATATGCGCTGTGTGCAGGAAAACCAGCCTATTTGTATCAAGATAATTTTTTCATTGGGTATATTATCGATGAATTGGTTGAGGGTAATGTATTTCGTAATGAAACGACCGGGAAGGCTCTTTCTTCCGAGGAAGTAGCAGAGAACATTTATAAGGGTTATGAGCAAGCGGCTAAATATACCCAGAAGCGTTCAGATTATTATAATAAATCCTGGCGGTTATCAAATACGTTGCCATCACTGATTGACAGCTTGCCAGAGCCGACGCTTAAAACAATAACCGATCAGGAACTGCAAAGGCTTGCTCTTCATAACTTAACGTTGCAGGATAAAACAAAGCCTTTTTATTCTGTTGACAAGTGGTTGAGCGAGCGGTTGATTAGTCCTGCTCGCCGTGATTTATTACAAGCGTTTATCCAAGCCTATCCAGATGTTGGTAATATCAGTGTTGTGATACTGGCACAATCTAACGATAAAAATGCCATCAATGCTTCATTGGCTAGCATCCATGAACAATTTTATTTGGCCAAAGAGGTCTATGTATTGACCTCGAATAATTTCGCTTGTGCTGATGCTCTCGGTACGGTCACATGGTTATCATCCGATTGTGCTGAGGAGAGCCAACTAAATGCGATTCTGGCTCAAACATCAGCATCCTATCTGTTCGTTTTACGTGCTGGGGAACGTTTACTTCCACATGCATCATTATTATTAGCTGAGCACCGCCTGCGTTTTCCTTCTGCGAAAGCCTTCTATTTTGACGAAGCGATCCTGAAAGAAGGTAAAGCAGAAAACCCAATGCTTAAGCCAGAATGTAATATTGATATGTTGCGCAGTTTCCCCTACATAGGCCGTAATCTGGCTGTGGATGTATCAACTTTGCGCCAGCAAGGTATTATTCCTTCGATAGGTGAATCTCTTGAACTGCATGATGTTATTTGGCAACTGATAGAACAAGAAGGACCACAAGCAATTGGCCATATTCCGGAAGTGCTGGTTTATACCACAGACTCATTGTTCGATTGGTTGAACAGCGACGGTGTGACACAGCACTATCCTGATATTATCCAACGCCATCTTGCTCGTTGCCATGTTGAAGCGGTTGTTTCAGCACGCAACAATGACGGAATATGCCGTATTCAGTATCAACATGCAAGTAAGCCGCTTGTTTCCATTATTATTCCTACGCGTGATCATCTGCCGGTCATCAGTCGATGCATTGAAACGTTGATGGAACGTACGCAATACCTCAATTATGAATTGTTAATTGTAGATAATCAGTCAGCAGAGGCGGGTGCATGTCAATATTTAAGACAGCTTGCTGCAATGGAGTTAGCTCAGGTTCAGGTTCTGTCGTGGCCACATCCATTTAATTTTTCCGCCATTAATAATTTTGCTGCTCAAAAAGCGAAAGGCGATGTTCTGCTTTTCCTTAATAATGATACTGAAATTACAAATGGAGATTGGCTGAATGCTTTATTAAATCATGCACTACGTCCTGAGGTTGGTATCGTTGGGGCTAAATTGGTGTTTGATGATGGATGCATTCAACATGGCGGTATTGTATTAGGTATGAATGATAGTGCCGCTATTGCGTTTCAGGGGATGGGAGCGGAATCAAAAGGCTACATGAGTCGTCTCCGTACGACTCATAATGTCAGTGCGGTTAGTGCGGCTTGCATGATGATGCGGCGTGACGTTTATGTTGAGCTTGGTGGATTTGATGAGCAGCAATATCCCACCTATTTTGGCGATGTTGATCTTGCGCTTAAAGCTCGACAACAGGGCTATTTGGTTGTGTGGACGCCAGATGCTCAAGTGATGCATTTAGGTGGTGCATCGCGCTTATTACAGCAGCACTTCAAGTTACCACCGTTACCTCAAAAGTCAGATGTTGACCTGCTTTATGATCGTTGGTTACCGCAGCTCGCGAACGATCCATGTTATCACCCAGCTTACGGTAAGCATGCTCCAGGGTTTTCTCTAACGCCAGAAATGGCAAGATGCCAACGCGCATTACCAGGACGACCTCTGCCAGTGGTTATTGGGAGTCATAGTGATTGGCATGGATGTGGTCATTATCGTGTTATTTTCCCTTTTCAGGCTCTAGAGAGAGAGATGCATATAGAAGGGGGACTGAAGCATGGTGTACCAAAACTGGTCGATGCGGTTGATATGGAACCCGATGTTGTGATTGTTCAATCCGCCGCTGGAGCCCAGACGCCGGAGATGGTGGCACAGTATCGCAAATATACGCGTTCATCAATTGTTGCGGAATTCGATGACTATATTCTTAATATCCCTATCAATAGTGGTAATAGAAAAGCGTTCTCACAACAGTTAATTAAAAATTTCCGTCGTTCACTGGAATCTGTTGATTGGGTTGTGGTTTCTACGCCAGCACTGGCTGAAGCCTATTCAGCTTACCACTCAGATATTCGTGTTGCTTATAACCGGCTACCAGCATCCTGGTGGAAAGGCTTGACGAGTCTGCGTCAGCAAGGGCGTAAACCTCGGGTGGGTTGGGCTGGCGGGAGTAGCCATAAAGGTGATTTGGCTATTCTCCGCTCGGTGGTGAAAGCGCTTGAAGATGAAGTTGAGTGGGTTTTCATGGGGATGAAACCTGAAGGTGTGAAATGTGAATTTCATGCAGGCGTCCCTATTGAATATTACCCACAAAAAACAGCGAGCCTGAATCTCGATTTAGCGCTGGTACCGCTAGAACATAACTTGTTCAATGAATGCAAAAGTAATCTGCGGCTCATGGAGTTAGGGGCTTGTGGGGTACCTGTGATTTGTACTGACATTGAGCCTTACCGCTGTGGTTTGCCCGTAACACGGGTTGATAACCGTTTTAAGGATTGGATGGATGCAATACGTATGCATATCTCTGATATGGATGCGACAGCAAGAGTGGGCGATCAACTGAGAGATGCCGTGTATAAAGATTGGATGCTGGAAGGTGATGGCTTGACGGATTGGTTACAGGCTTGGTTGCCAAAATAGTGAGATAACGTAGTAATACAACATGACAGTGTCATAGCGTATTGGTTGCTGAAAAGCCAAGGGCGGTAGCATTCTCTCTTTTAGATAATGCCAATAGATTTTTTGTAAACAGTGTATATGAGCGTTTGAGTTTCAGGATAAACGATGAATAAAAAATTTAAATATCCTTATGTAATTACTGCCCCAGGCTACACTGAATCTTCTCTTGGGATTCAGGTTGTGCATCGTCTTTGTCATCTTATTAATCAGCATGGTGGGGAAGCACATATTGTTTCTCCGGTAACAAACCCAGAGTGGAATACGCCACAATTAACTTCTGGGCAATTCGAAGAGTATAAATCGTCAGGGAAGGTATTTATTGCTGTTTATCCTGAAATAGAGTCAGGTAACCCTTTGGAGGCCCCTGTTTGTGTTAGATACATGCTGAATAGAGAGGGGGTTCTGAATGGCAACGACATTAATGCAGGTGAGGATGATCTCTTTTTCTTTTATCGGCAAGAATTTGCTGAAAATGAAGCGAATGTGAATTTATTGACAATATCAACTTATGACTTGTCAGTATTTTGTGATGATGTGAAAGAGAAAGATCTTGACCTCTTGTACTTGAATCGAGTTCCGCGAAGTTCTGTCGACTTTTCAACGTTGCCTGAAAATATAAAAGTTTTATCGATGGAGCAGCCATTATCGCTGAATGAACTTGCTAAAGTTCTGAAGCGTGGACGCGTTATGTATTCTTATGAAGCATCTGGTACCTGTGTTTTGGCTGGATTATGTGGTTGTCCTGTGGTGGCAAAAATTGCAGTCGGGTATGAAAAGTATGCTATTACGGAGAAGACATCCAAAGATGTAGGTAATGCTGATGTTGCCTGGGATGATTCCCAGCAGGAGTTGGAACGGGCAAAGGCAAATCTTTATAAATATAAAGAGTTTTATGAGGGATTGGAAAGTGTATCCAATCAGCAGTTTTTCCAGTTTCTGGAACTTACACAAGATAAAGCACAGGATTGTTATAATAAAAATTATAAAGAAAATGTAATGGAATGGGTTAAACGGCGGGAGCTTTCCCCTGAACGAATCGCCCTTATTTCCAGAAGTATTAGTGAATTGGTATCACCTCAAGCTATTTATATTTGCATCTATGATCAATCGAAATCCTGGCGTGAGGTTTTAACTACATTAGAGTCTTTATTGCCCGTTAAGAAGATGTATTCGAAATTAAACTGTATTGTTTTTACCGATGGAGAATATACTCTTCCTAAAGATTTTGAGTCTTGGACCTCATTATGCGAAACAACAAAGCTAAGCACAACTATAAAAAATATATCAATGGAGCAGCGTTTTAACTGGCTGCAGTATGTGAGGGCTGGTGTTACATTTATCGCAGATGGAGTTTTTGCTGCTATATGCTACTTAAATAAAGTGAGTGAATATAGCGCGATTTATTCTGATAAAATATTTACTAATGATAGTGGTGAATTAGAATCGGCCTTTTTGCCTGATTTTAGTATTGATTATTTCATTGGTTTCCCCAGCGCATTTTTTATTGGTTGCTTCTTCCATCAAAGCATATTTAGAGACACGAGCTATTATAATAGCATTTCTCCTGATTTTTTTGATTTCGATGTTCTGATGGAGGTGATTACAGAAAAAGGGAATGGAAGTGTCGGCCATTTTTCTGAGCCTTTGTTAATCAGTGAATCAAAAAAAGAGCTAGATAGTAGTAAAGCAGAACAGTTGATTAGTAACTATTTGAGTAAAAAAGGTTATGTGAATAGCTTGATTTTACACAATTCCTCAGGTGGATGTCGGATTGTTTATGGCCATGCCAAGGAGCTACCTAAGGTTAGTATTTTTATCATCGATAGCGGTGATGTCAATATATTGCAACGCTGTGTTATGGGGTTGTTGGAAAAATCTAAATATACTAATTATGAAATTTTTATTCTAAGTTGCTATGCTGAGGTTGAAGAGAATCGTTATTGGCTAGAAGAAGTCAGTAAAATTGATCCTAAAAGAATAAAAGTCATTCTATTTCCACATCAGGAAAGCCGCTCAAGACTCAATAATATTGCAGCTAATCAAGCATCGGGTGAGTATTTACTCTTGCTTGATGTTGCTGTTTTTCCCGCGCATGATGAATGGCTAGAAAATTTAGTCAATCATTGTCTGCGTGATGACGTAGGATGTGTTGGCAGCAAAGTTATTAATCTTAATGAGAAAGTTTATTCAGCAGGAATGATTCTTGGGCTCAATGGTGTAGCTGAAAGTCCTTTTGTTGGAAGCCACTATTCAGCTTCGGGTTATATGCATCGTTTAGCAATAGAACAAAATTATAGCGCGCTCCCCTCATTATGTTTACTGGTAAGGCGCTCGGTTTATCAAGATATCGGTGGAGTAGACGAGTTGCTGACTGAGCAATATCTTGCTGATATCGATTTAAGTCTAAAAATTCGTGACGCAGGTTATCTTTCTGTTTGGACCCCTTACTCTATTGTTGCAACTGATTTATCTCCGGGAAAAAATGATAGGAAGAACGAAACTTGCTCAGAACAAGAGAACGTTATCTATCATAAGTGGGGAGATGTCATTGCTAATGATCCTGCTTATAATAAGAATTTTTCACTAACTAGGGCTTATAGAATAGAAAAATATATCAGGCCGCGCGAGCTATCGCTAGAGCCTCAACGGCTTCCTCGCGTAATGATGTATTCTGGCGGTTGTAATCCGATGGAGATATATCGGTTAGACGAGCCTTTTTATAAAATGAGATATAACGGAATGGTTGAAGGGGCTGTGGTTTCAGAACCCCTTGTTATATCTGATTTTTTGCAAATAGAGCCTGATGTTATTATCACTCAGAACCCTATTCAAAGTGGAAAGGCAATTAATTTCAAATCGATGAAAGATTGTTTTTCTATTTATGATATGAATTATTATGAATCAAACAGGTTTGATGATAATAAAAATAAAAAAGAACACTTGAATAAAATAAAAGAAAACTTGGCTTCTTTTGATAGGGTGATTGTCGGGTCTGAAGCATTAGCCGACCAATATGGTAGAGTACATCACGATATTCAGGTTCTGCCTACATATTTACCTCATTTCTGGAATGACCTTGCCCTCACGGGAAGGGTAAGCGATAAGCCTCGAGTTGGGTGTATAACGCTGGGCCTCAGTGATGAAGATATTGAGTTGGTTTCTAACGTCATCCGTGATTTTTCTCACCACGTTACATGGGTATTTTTGGGAACTTATCCTCCTAAACTGAAACCGTTTATTCATGAATATCATCGCTATCATGGTTTTACACATTACCCTCAACAGCTAGCCTCTCTCAATCTTGATTTTGCAATAGCACCGTTGGCTGATAATAATGCGAATCGAACACGCAGTAATATTCGCTTATTAGAACTTGGTATATGTGGAATACCGGTTATATGCAGCGATGTTTTATGCTACAAAGGCAGACTTTCTGTTAACCTTGTGAAAAACAGATACAAGGACTGGTCTGCTGCAATGAGCCAATATATCGATGATGTTGATTCGGCCAGAACGGTTGGCGCTGTGCTGAAAAGTGAAGTTCAAGAAGACTGGATGCTTAATCAAAAAAAGCTAGAAATTATAAAGAAAATTTGGCTGCCACGATAATTTATTATGTTAAGGGCTGTTTATGAAAAATGAAATATATGTCACCAGTCCACTACTTCCTCCGCTTGAGGAATTTATTCCTTATTTGGAAAAAATATGGGAGAACAAAAGATTAACGAATGGTGGGCCTCTGCACGAGCAGCTTGAAGAAGAACTGGCAAAATACTTGGGAGTTAAGTATATCAGCCTTTTTTCAAATGGCACGTTGGCACTATTGACTGCATTGCAGACGTTGCGCATTACGGGTGAGGTTATCACTACCCCTTATTCCTTTGTGGCTACCTCACACTCGCTTTTGTGGAATGGATTAAAACCCGTATTTGTAGATATTGATCCTCTTACATGTAATCTCGATCCTGATAAAATTGAGCAAGCTATTACCTCTGATACCTCTGCTATTATGCCAGTGCATTGTTATGGTATTCCTTGCGATGTTGAGCGTATCCAAGCGATTGCGGACAACTATGGCCTGAAGGTTATCTATGATGCAGCCCATGCATTTGGCGTAGAAAAAGATGGTTACAGTATTTTAAATCATGGTGATCTATCTATTCTTAGTTTTCATGCGACGAAGGTCTTCAATACCATTGAAGGCGGTGCAATTATCTCTCAGGACGCCAAGACTAAAAAGCGCATTGATTATTTGAAAAATTTTGGCTTCGCTGATGAAGTTACTGTTGTTGCACCAGGTATCAATGGGAAAATGAATGAAGTTCAGGCTGCATTCGGTTTATTACAGTTAAAGTATATAGACGCTGCTTTTTTGAAAAGAAAAGAAATTTATTTACGATATTGTGAACGATTAAAAAAAATAAAAGGTATTAGAGTAATAAACATTCCTAAGGATACTGAATGGAATTATTCATATTTCCCGGTTTTTTTTGATGAAGAGATAATATATAAGAGGGATGAGGTTTATGCATCGATGAAAGATGCTGGGATTTTGACTCGAAGATATTTTTATCCATTAATCAGTTCATTTCCAATGTATCGTGGCTTTGATAGTGCTAATGTGAGTAATTTGTCAAGAGCGAATTTTTTAGCTAACTCTGTGTTATGTTTGCCAATATATCCTGATCTGAGTGAAGTTGAACAGGGTCATATTATTTCTGTTTTTATTTCATTGTTATGAAAATGATGCTTCATATCGGCATCATCCAGGTGTGATTTGATATGAATAAATCAATTGCAATTATGCAACCATATGTTTTTCCATATGTAGGATATTTTTCTCTAATTGACTCTGTGGATATTTTTGTTTTTTATGATGACGTAAACTATATAAAAAACGGATGGATAAATAGAAATAGAATATTAATTAATAATGGATCGTATAAATTTTCAATTCCGATAAGTAATTCTAGCCAGAATGTTTTAATCGGAGATGTTAATATTCATGATTATGATAAATTCAAAAAGGATTTTAAAAACAAGATATTTCACGCATATAAAAAAGCTCCTTTTTTTGAAAGTGGTTATCAATATGTTGATGCTGTTCTTGACGACGTAAAAAGTGACAAAATAGCAGATCTTTCAATATCTTCTATTCTGAATTTTTATAATATGTTTAGTTTTGATGAAAAAACATTTCTTCGCTCATCTGAGCTCAAAGATAATTTTTTTGGATTACAAAAAGACCTGAGGTTAATAAATATATCGAAGCATCTAGGAGGGGGGCGATATATTAATGCGATTGGTGGTATCGATCTTTATTCTAAAGAGTTTTTTTTACAAAATGGGATTGAATTATCTTTTCTAAAACCTGGTTTTTTGATGTATAAGCAATTTGATAATGAATTTGTAAGTGGACTTTCAATTGTTGATATTATTATGTTTAACAATAAAGATGCCATCGCTAATATAATAAAACACTACGAGGTTGTATGAGAAAATATAAATTAGTATTAATTGGAAGCACTGGTGGTAGTGTTTTCTCAGCAGTCGCCAAAAAAAAAAAGTTAGAGATGTAATTCATGCCGCCATCTCCGATAGGAATTGTGGTTTTCTTTTGGTGGCAGAAAAATTCGCTATACCTGCATTTAATTTAAATTGCACTAATGGTAGTGAGTTTTCAGAAAAACTTGCTGAGATGTATGCGGAAGAAAAGGATGTTTTATTCTTAAGCTTCTATACTAAAATCCTAACTGGCCGGTTTATAAAAGAGAAAAAAATTTTTAATTGTCATCCATCTCTCTTGCCCCTTTTTAAAGGGATGAGTGGTTTTGAAGATACACTCGCATCATCTTGTAAATTTATGGGAAGTACTATTCATATTGTTGATGAAGGCATCGATACTGGAAAACCACTTATTCAGTCTGTTGTTCCTCTGGATAGGTTACTTCCAGAAGTGGTAAATAGACATAAAGTCTTTCTTTTACAGTATTATTCTGTGCTTCAATTATTCAAGTGGATCTATGAAGATAGATTGGTTATCTCTTCCGATGGTGAAGTTGTAATTAAAAATATCTATTACACTCCATCACTATTTTCTCCCTGTCTTGATGATGATTTTTTTGATTTCTATCAAGAAAGTAATTTGCTAATTTAAATTATTATGATATTTTTACTCTCTTTGATTTATTTTTTAATAGGAACATTTTTAACTAATAAAGGATGCTTTAATGAAAATTGCCTTAGTTGGGAATTGTCAGCTAGAAATTATTGGTGAGTTGCTAAAAGGTAATAAAAATATAAGCGGCCATGAGTATGATTATATTTTTAATACACCAATCTATAAATTAAAAGAGAAGGTCGATGTTATAAATTTCTACCATGAATTAGAGTCTTGCGATGTTATTTTTATGCAGTATCACTCAGAACGATGGGGGCGTTTTTCTACCTCCGCACTGGAAAGATACTTTGATATAAAAATGCTTCCGACTATGGAGTCTCGAGTATCCAGCCCACAACTAGCTTACATTGATAAAGACCTGCCTGACTTGATGGTTTATGTAGACTATCGGTTTCTACATTTGTATCTCTCTGGTTTTAATTATCAGGATGCCATCACTCAATACCATAATGTTAGTTTGTCCCAAGATAAAAAACATGCTGTACTGATTGAGGATGCTGATAAATATAAGAGATTGTATAAATCAGGAAAGCTGATTTTTGATTACTCTGATTACTATTTATCTTCTTTATCTCAGGATCAAAACTGTTTTTCAACAATTAGCCATCCGAGTAATAAACATTTAAGTTTATTGTTTGAGTCAATACATCTTAATACATTTGGTGTTCATGAAACATTTAACCTTAATGGTCAGGAGTTACTGAATAATTACAGAGCGCCTAGACTTGGTAGCGGCGATGAAAGCTATTATATGATGAGAGATTCAGGATTGTCGCTTGCCTGCAAAATAAATTATTCATTTTTTGATAAGTATAGCCGAACTGATTTGACTAAAGCATTGACTAGCTCAAACTACTATAATCTTCTTAACGATGAATATATGAATTTTTAAATCCCATCTCATTCTAATGGAATATCATTCTTAGTAATGTAGAGATATTCCATTAGCTTTTATAAAATAAATTACGATTTAACCCTCATTATCCCTTCAAGCGCTAACTTATAATTCCCGCATCGTTGGTAATAATCAAGAGCTTCGGGTTTCATGCCAAAACACTCCAATATAACTGCTATGTTGTAATTGGCCTTATATGTGCCGACGCCTTGTTTTCGGCCTGGCCCCATTTTTGTACATAACTGAAATGTATCGATAGCATTCTGAAAATCTGCATTATTCATGAGTATTAATGCTTTCAAAAAAATAAAGTCGGTGGAAGAGCAGAGATCTTCATATTGTAAAATATCTAATGCTTTTTCATATTGTGCGGTATTAATTAAACAATAGCCGTAACATTCAATCAAGACTTCATTGTAATCTTGAAGCATATCTTTTTGTAGATGTAGTGATGTTTCAAAACTTTGTGCCGCTCGCTCATAATCCTTCCCCAGATAGTAACTTTTTCCTAATTGATAATGTAGATAAGCATCATCACTTGTTTTATCGATGGCATGTTGGAGTAATGTAATATTGCGAGCGATCTTGTTTTTGCTTTCTATGATTTCTTTTGTGTAACCATTATGCATGAACGATAGTGGTGCATCAAAACGTCCATCTGGTGCTTTTCCCGTGTTTTTCTTGCAAATTTGCTCATGGATAATGCCAAAAAACTCATAATAATTTTTGTTGAAAATTCGACTTATACGCTCTTGAATTAAATCTGTTTCTTCCGAATTTTCATCATTAGTCACGCTGGCAATTTCTACGGTGCCGACCTGTGTCGGATGTGTGCTAATGAGCTCTGAAAGCAGTGCTACATCAAATTGATTAATCACTTCATCGGCATCAACAACTAAAATCCAATCATATTTGGCAAATTGTAGTGAGTAATTTCTCGCAGCGGAGAAATCTGATATCCATTCAAAGTCATAAACTTTGTCAGTAAAAATCCTGGCGATATCTTTTGAGTTATCGGTCGAGCCAGTATCAACGACAACAATGTCGTCAAAATATTTTGCAATTGCTTTCAGTGCGTTGCCTAAGTGCAAAGCTTCGTTTTTCACGATCATGCAGACTGATATCATTTATGCACCGCATTTTTAAAGGCTTGATATTACTCAATACTATATTAATTTATCAGTGATAACAATTTGATACTTGTTCTCGATTGACAGAAACAAAAGGGTGAATGAGTGGCCGCAGGCTTTTATATTATTGATTATAATGCTTTTGATATGTACTAGCATTTACATCTACAGGTGCTACGTGTTTTACATTACTGTTGATCCTATGAGGATAAAATTCGGGTTTATCTGTTCGAGATCTGCGCTAGAATCATCTCCCTTCGAAAGAGATATGCGTCACAAATTTGCTGTTGCATTGCACCATCTATAGATGCCGTTTGTGTTTCTCTCCGCAGATTCTTTACTCAGTCCTGTCATGCATAGCATGAATAACCCTCCTTTTTTGACGCTATTCAGACGATTGGCTACCCTACCTAAAAGCATAATAGTGTCGATAACATTATCATCGTAGGTACTTGTCACTGTGAGCGATTTGTATACCGCCGAAGGCACAATGGATAAAAATTCCCTTTGGAAGCGCTATGTACCACTAGTGCGCCATGAAGCCTTGCGTTTACAGGTTCGTCTCCCCGCGAGTGTTGAGCTTGACGATCTGCTACAGGCTGGCGGTATCGGCTTGCTAAGCGCCGTTGAACGTTATGATTCGTTACAAGGTACGGCGTTTACCACTTATGCCGTCCAACGAATTCGCGGTTCGATGCTGGATGAATTACGCAGTCGTGATTGGGCTCCACGCAGTGTACGGCGTAATGCGCGGGAAGTGGCACAAGCAATGCAACAGGCTGAACAGCAGCTCGGTCGTACTCCAACGGAGCAGGAAGTTGCGCAGACCTTGAATATCACGCTTGAGGATTATCGTCAGATATTGCTGGATACGAATAACAGCCAGCTTTTCTCTTACGATGAATGGCGTGAAGAACATGGTGACAGCGCAGAGGCGTTACTGGAAGGCAATGAAGATGCGAATCCATTGCATCAACTGATGGAAGGCAATTTGCGTCATCGTGTAATGGATGCGATTGAAAGCCTGCCGGAGCGTGAGAAGTTGGTATTGACGCTTTACTATCAGGAAGAGTTGAACCTGAAAGAGATCGGTGCCGTTCTTGAAGTCGGAGAGTCGAGAGTCAGTCAGTTGCATAGCCAGGCGATAAAGCGCCTGCGCGTGAAATTAATGAATGATGTTTAATTGCGCTGCGTAGGAATACTGTTATCAAAGTATATCTTCAGTCACTGAAGTAGCAGGGCTATGACCATGTTTGAATATTGATGCGTATCTTGCATCAGTATTTACATGATCCATGTCACCTGTTTTTAGCATACCAGGCTCTCTGGTGTAATGAACGATGCTATCGCTTCACATTGAAGTTATATATTGTCATGGAATGGATTCATGCACCCATCAATTCGGAAGAAACAGCTCCTAAGCCGTTATCTGAAAGACTTCAAACACAGACAAACTAACTGTTCCCAGTGTGATAAAGAGCTCGACCGCGTTTCACTGGTATTTCACAATCAGCTCATCAATAAAAAGTCGATCGGCAGCATTGACCGGCTTATCGACGACGACATCTGGTCCAGCCTGCAACAGGAATTAATCCCACTTTGCCGCTTTTGTAGCGAAATATTATGCAATACCACTGCTAGCTATTTCGATATTAAAGCTTTCACACAGTATCTGATTGAGCAGACCGAAGTCCGCCATAGCACAATGCGCGAGTATGTCATTCGCTTGCGGCGCCTGGATGAGCTGCTTGCCGCTAATAATTATCCCGCAGACACTTTTTCCCGGCATCGCGATGGGGTACAGCAGCGCGTATGTGATTACCTTCCCGGTATTGAGCAAAATATTTACCGCAGCGCCTTACGAAAATACGATCAATATCTGGACTGGCAGCGGCATTTCTGACGCACATCATGCGTCGTTCTCAGGTTGACATTGCCAAACCATGGGATACTGACTATACGTAAATGTTATGACAGTGTAAAAAAATGCTTGCATTGCAGAGGCAAACTATTGCACTGTCATACTACTGAAATCATTCGGCACTAATTTTTAGGTAATGGTTAGCAGTAGTTCTACGATGCGATCAATCATTATTCAGTGGAATAGTCGTTGTCACAGTGAGGAACGCGAATGGTAATGTCCTTTTCTGGACTTTGTAGTCGATGCCAGGATTCTACGCCGCTGACTCGCCGATGCGAGGGATTTTCCTCCTACTTATTTTCAACACTTCGCCATTCTCTTGTTACCCAAACTCTCCGTATATTTTCTATCCATGAGCACTCGACCCGTTTTTCACGAGGTTCGTGGATGAATCATGCGTATTCTCTGTCCGCTATTGGCTTAATAAGGAAGCCTAACCTCGTTAGTGAGTTAAACGTCACGCGCTGTAGAGCAGTGCGGTAAGTGAAACAAACTGTAAGGTGCCACTATGGGAAGACAAAAAGCAGTGATCAAAGCTCGTCGTGAAGCCAAACGCGTTATCCGTCGTGAGTCGCGTAGCCATCGTCAGCGTGAGGAAGAATCGGTCACTTCTCTGGTACAGATGGGCGGGATTGAAGCAATCGGAATGGCGCGTGAAAATCGTGATAATTCCGTTATTCAAGCTCGCACTGTCGCCCAGGAACATTACTTGTCTGCGATAGAAAACAAACAGTTGATTTTTGCCACAGGCGAAGCTGGCTGCGGTAAAACGTATCTGAGCGCTGCGAAAGCGGCGGAGGCACTAATCCATAAAGAGGTTGAGCGTATTATTGTTACGCGGCCAGTATTACAGGCCGACGAGGATCTTGGCTTTTTACCTGGAGATATTGCGGAGAAGTTTGCGCCTTATTTCCGCCCGGTTTACGACATACTTTTGCGTCGACTGGGGGCCTCTTTCATGCAGTACTGCTTGCGGCCGGAAATCGCCAAAGTCGAAATCGCGCCTTTTGCGTATATGCGCGGACGGACATTTGAAAATGCAGTTGTGATTCTGGATGAGGCGCAAAACGTGACAGTGAACCAAATGAAAATGTTCCTGACGCGTTTAGGTGAAAATGTCACGGTTATCGTCAATGGCGATGTGACGCAGTGTGATTTGCCATCTGGGGTTAAATCCGGCCTGCGCGACGCACTGGAGCGTTTCGTTGAGGATGACATGATTGGCGTGGTCTCTTTCGGTAAAGAGGACTGCGTGCGCTCGGCGCTGTGCCAGCGTACGCTCCATGCCTACGGCTGATAAATCGGAAGCCTGACAAAAAAGCCCTGAGTCTATACAGATCAGGGCTTTATTTGTCTATAACGTGAGCATTATCCAGGGTAGTTTTCTAACTGTAATGGCCGCGGTGAAATAGTACTGCGTTTCTCCATTCCATTAAGTTTAAAGGTATCAACAGCACTGCGTAATTTTGCTGCTTGTTCGCTTAGCGAGTCAGCGGCTGAAGATGCCTGTTCAACCATTGCGGCGTTTTGCTGGGTGACCCCTTCCATCTGGTTTACGGCAATATTGATTTGTGCAATACCGCGGCTTTGTTCCTCTGAAGCCAGTGACACCTCATTGATCAGGTCTGACACGTTCTTAATGACGTCTTTGACATCAATAATAGAGTCCCGGACTGCGCTGGCTTGAGATGAGCCATTTTTAACTGCCGTCTGTGCATTATCGATCAGGGTTTTGATTTCTTTTGCTGCGGAAGATGAGCGTTGTGAAAGTGTTCTAACCTCACTGGCGACGACGGCAAAGCCACGGCCGTGTTCACCCGCTCGAGCGGCTTCAACGGCTGCATTCAGTGCCAGGATATTGGTTTGAAAAGCGATGCCTTCTATCAGCGTGGTGATTTCGGCAACCTTGGAGGAACCGCTGGCGATTTCCTCCATTGCTTGAATCATCCGGGAAACGGCAGCATCACCATGCTCAACCACATCATTGGCTTTTTTACCCAGTTGATTAGCTTGCATCATATTCTCAACATTACTTTCCACCGTTGACGACAGTTCATGCATACTGGCGGCGGTCTGAGCAAGCGAGGAAGCCTGCTCTTCTGTTCGTGAGGAGAGGTCAATATTCGCCGATGCGATCTCGCTTGAGGATATCGCCACATTCTCGCTTGAAGCACGGACATGGCTCAACACATCAGAAAAACGCGTGATCAATGCGTTGAAGGCCTGTGCTGTTTGGCCTATCTCATCATTACGTTGTGCATCAGCTTGTTGAGTTAAATCCAGTGTTTCACTGATAGTTGTCAATTTTGCTCGTAAATTATTCAGGTTTTGCCGAACATAGCGCAGAATCATGGTAGAGAATGTGCCTGCCAAAACCAATGCGCCAATAATGAGTCCGGTTAGCATCCATGCTGTTAAATTAAAGTTATCACTGTTTTCTGTTTGGAGTTTCTTCGCCAAATCTAAATTATAGCGATATTGATCTTGAAATCCTTGGAATAGTGTTTTCTCTATATTGATAATGTTCCCCTGTTCCAGGGAAGAATTATCAATAGTTGCACCCTCTTGAATGAGTGGAGTAATGACACTGCGGTAACTATTGAAGTCTTCTATATTCTTTTTAGACAGATTCAGATCGTTGTCGTCTGAAATGTCATTTTTCATATAGTCGTTAATGCTTTTTTCTGTTTCATTTAATGCATTTACTATTTCTTGCCTTTTTTCTTTCTTCTTTTGGGGATCAGAAATGAGAATAAACTGCAATAGATACGTTCTGGCATTGCTAATAGCATCATTGGCGGTGTTCAGCTTGCCTATACTAGGCAACGTATTGGTCATCACGTACTCAAAGCGATCTTTTGATGAACTCAGTGCGTTCAGCCCAAATCCCCCGACACAGATCAACGCCAGAGCGAAGATGCTCATCGCCAGAACCAGTTTTTTTACAATTGTCATGTTAGAGTTCTCCGTCGGTAGATATATATTTTTATATGACATTGAAATGTTGTCTTTTAGCCATTATCAGGCAATAACATTAAGATTACATTAATAATAACCTGAACCTCAGAAGTTGCTTGTTTTATCTGCTTATGATTGTCGATCACCGCTAAACATAAAATTATATGTGATGCTGTTGTGATATTTTTTTATTATAATGAATGGTTTTTGCTAAAATATTTAGCGTGCTATTTTATTATCGGAATTCTGATGTTTTTCATGGCGATGATGATCACACTTTTAAAATAAACACCAACAGAATTAATAATAGCGATGAAGTTAATAACTGTTCGGTTCGGTGTTTTTAAAAGGCGTTATCTACTTAATGAGGCTGGTGGAGTAGAGACGTTACTTTGTTTAGCTTGCTACGAGACTTTTTCATCGGCCCCCATAAAGGAATCCCCCCTAATTTGCGTCAAGGGCGGCCGGTATGAGTATGTCAGGGGATTGACTCGCGGCATCCTGCGGGCCGCCGTTGGCGGTCCAAAACGCCAGTCCTGTCGTTTTGTCGAACTCTGTCAAGACTTCTCATCCGTTCCAACAATATAAAAGAAAACGCCCTTAACTTGTGTTAAGGGCGTTTTCTTTTATATGGCGGTGAGGAAGGGATTCGAACCCTTGATACGTTTTCACGTATACACACTTTCCAGGCGTGCTCCTTCAGCCTCTCGGACACCTCACCGGGGGTTGCCTACAAGGGGCAACGGGGCGCTACTATAGGGAGTCGCTTAGCTTCGGTCAAGCAGTATTTAGCGTGAACGGTGCGTATGGCTAAGCATTGAACGGTAACGGATAGTCCGCGTAACTCTGTCGTTAAAGTGTAGGCAAAATGAATGGATAATGGGCATAAAAAAACCACAGACCGCGATGGCCTGTGGTTCTTTTTCAGCTATTGACGATTATGCCAGCAGCGTTTTGATGTAGCTAGTCAGTTCTTCGTCTTTGCTGTTAGCGAAGAAGTATTCCTGGAATTTAGGACCAGCAATCGCGCCTTTAACCAGATCCTGATCGAGGCCTTTCAGGATGGTGATCAGATCGTTGTAGGTCACTTCTTTTACGGCATCCAGGATTTTCTTGTTACGTTGTTGAGGAGCAACGCGATCGCTTGGATAGCCGCGGCCGCCTTCTTCTTTGAACAGCTGGGTAAACAGGTTTTCCAGGTTCAGTTCAGCGCCCCAGCCAAAGCCTTTAGCGTAAGGAACGGATACCGCGTTACCGTTGTTGATCTGAGAGAACAGGTAAGCATCAGATGGGTCAACAACCAGACCGCAAATTACGCCTGGGAAAGAGTTACAAGCCAGCATTGCGCCTTGGCCAGTACCGCAACCGGTCACAACGAAATCAGCCGCGCCGGAGTTCAGCAGGATAGCTGCCAGAATACCGTTCTGGATGTAGGTCAGCTGCGCTGCATCTTCAACGGCGTATTGGCCGTAGTTGTGTACAGTGTGGCCCAACGGTGCAACCGCTTTGGTCAGAGACTCGGCGATGATGGCGTTTTTGGCAGCTTGGCTGTTCTCGTTAATCAGTGCAATTTTCATGTTCGTTCCTTTTCTGTGACGGACAAATACATTTTTTAAAACTGTATTTCAATTTGATGTGTGCAGTATACCGTTTCAAAAATAAAGCGCAAATCGTGGAAGCAAAGAATGCGGCACAGCCCATAGATTCAGGAAAAATACGAGACAAGGAAAAGGGAGAATAAAAGCATAACGTATTGAAAATGGCGCTGTATTTCAGCGCCATAGGGGAGGGAGTTATGCGTCAGGGAAGGTAAGCGTATTGCCCGGCGCTTCTCGATTAAGATGAAGAAAATTCAGGTGTCGTTCGTACTGATCCAAAATGTCGTTAATCACCTGTTCTTTGCTGTAATCCATCAGGTCATTCCCCTGGCTCCCTTCCAGCAGGAAGGTTTCAAGGCGGTAATAATCTGATTTACCTGAGCGGGCCCGGTAGGTAAACGCCGGGACGCTATAGCGCTGTGGCCAGATTTGGTAAAGGAAATTCTGCTCATCACCCAAATCCACCAGCAGCTCAAGGTGGTTCAGGCGCTCATCTTCGACAGGCGGCAAGTCGTTGACTTCAACGCTGGCACCTCGCAGGCGTAGTTCGCGCGCGACATCCTCCATCGCGGCTTTACAGACGTTATCCAGCATTTTTTGCGTATGCGTTGTGCCGGGGAAATTCATGACGCGTGAGAGGCGTTGCTTCCAGTTCAGACGATCGTCGCCGGAGATTGGCATCGGGGCTGAGGTTTGTAAGGAACTGGCTTTACGGTAATCCTCAACCCGCAGTGATTTATATAATCCCGCCATAATAAAGAACATCACAAAGCTAAACGGTAATCCCATAATGACGGTGGTGTTCTGTAAGGCTGACACACCGTTTGTCATCAGCATGCCCAACGTCAGTAGGCCAATGGCGACTGACCAGAAAATTCGTAGCCAGTTTGGCGCATCATTATTGATGTCACTAAGGCGAGAGGTGAAGTTGCCCAGTACCAGCGAACCGGAATCGGCAGAGGTGACATAAAACAGTAAGCCGGTAATGGTCGCGACAGACGCGCTCAGGCTAAAGCCGGGGTACTGCGCTAGCAGACTGTAGAATCCGCGCTCTGGGTGCTGCATGACTTCATTGGCAAAATCCAGATTACCGTGGAGCACCTGATAAAGTGCGCTGTTGCCAAAAATGGAGAGCCACAGCAGCGTAAAGACAAACGGAATGATCAACGTGCCGACAACGAACTGTCGAATCGTTCTGCCGCGTGAGATACGTGCCAGAAATAGCCCAACAAACGGTGCCCATGCGACCCACCATGCCCAGAAGAACAGCGTCCAGCTATTCATCCACTCGGTTGGGCGATCAAAGGCAAAGCTGTTGAGCGTCATGCCCGTAAAGCGATTGATGTAATCCCCGACATTAAGCACGAGCGCGTTTAGCAGAAACTCAGTATCACCCCAGAAAAGCAGAAAAAGAATCAGGCCCAGTGCGAGCAGGACGTTAAGCTCGGAGAGGAAGCGAATGCCGCGATTGACCCCAGACGTCACGGAAACGGTCGCCATGATCACGGAAAGCAGGATGAGCGAAGCCTGAACGGTGAGATTTTCTGGGATCTGGAACAGGACTTTCAGCCCGTAGTTAAGCTGAACGACGCCGATGCCCAGCGTAGTCGCGATACCGAAAATGGTTCCGAGTACGGCTGCGATATCAACGCTATGGCCAATCGGGCCATTAATACGTTTACCGAAGATAGGATACAGGGCAGAGCGAATCGTCAGCGGCAGATTATATCGGTAGCTGAAATAGCCCAGAGCAATGCCCATCAGCGCGTACATTGACCAGCCGGTTAACCCGTAGTGAAACAGCGTCCAGACCATGGCTTGCCGTGCTGCTTCTATCGTCTGGCCTTGTCCTTCCGGCGGCATCATATATTGCGTGATTGGTTCCGCAACGGAAAAGAACATTAAATCGATGCCGATCCCCGCCGCAAATAGCATCGCTGCCCAGCTCATCAGGCTAAATTCAGGTTTCGACTGTTCTGGCCCGAGCTTGATCGATCCAAATCGAGATGACGCAATGAAGATGACGAAAACGATGTAGAGCGTGGCGGCTAGCAGGTAGTACCAACCGAATGTGGCAGATACCCAGTTAAGCGCGTGGGTAATCCAGGCATTCGCTTCCTGGTTAAACAACATGGTCATCAGCGAGAAGGTCAGGATTAATCCCGCGGATGTGTAGAACACGACAGGATTCAGGCGATCCTGTTGGGTGGTCGTTTCTGATGCTGGCATGGTTATCCCTTACGTGACGTGAACAGATACTCTGATTCCTCTCTCCACGAAGCGCGCTTAGCGCATATCAAGAATACGGCGCAGGACATCCGCTGAGTACGCTTTCCGTTGAAGAAGGTCGTCAGAACAAAAAAGAAATTATTCTTTTTAAGGTGGAGTTATCGTCTGAACTCACACCATTTTTCATGATAATTGATACATGTTTTTAACCTTTCAGCAATAAAAGATATTCATTTTTTATTGAACGTTCAATCAAAAAAAAGTTTAATGGGACAAATCGGATCATGAATCACCGTCGTTTACCGTGATTCATCACGCAAAAATGAAGGGAAGAAAATGAAGGGGAAGTACGGTGCCTAAAGTCGGAATGCAGCCCATCAGACGGCAGCAACTCATCGAAGCGACGTTGGCCACGATTAACGATGTGGGGATGCATGATGCCTCAATCGTACAGATTGCCCGACGTGCGGGCGTGTCGAATGGAATCATCAGCCATTACTTCCGCGATAAAAATGGCTTACTGGAAGCGACGATGCGTTATCTGATTAGTCATCTAGGGCTGGCGGTGAAATCAAGGTTGCTGAATCTGGCAGAAAATACGCCTCGCGCACGCTTGCGGGCGATTGTTCAGGGGAATTTTGATGATAGCCAGACGAATAGCGCAGCGATGAAAACCTGGCTAGCGTTCTGGGCCAGTAGCCTGCATTCCCCCATGCTCCATCGGTTACAGCAGGTTAACGATCGGCGACTTTACTCCAACCTGTGTGTCGAATTCAGCCACTGTTTGCCGAAGGGGCGCGCGCGTGTTGCAGCAAAAGGGTTGGCAGGGTTGATCGATGGGCTGTGGCTACGTGGTGCGCTAAGCCATGAGGCCTTCAACCGCGAAGAAGCGCTGAGCATTACCTACGACTATATCGAACAGCAGCTCGTCCGCGCGTAATCCTTCCTTATCATTTTTGCCTTTTCTGCCCGGAACGTTTGTTCGGGCAGCCATCAGACAGGAGAATTTATGTCTCACTACGGTTTACAACAGCTTTATATCAACGGCACTTATGTCGATAGCACGGGTGACGATACGTTTGAGGCGATTAACCCCGCGAATGGCGACATCATTGCCCACATTCAGTCGGCCACTGCTGCTGATGTTGACCGTGCGGTCAGTGCAGCAACCGCAGGGCAGAAGGTATGGGCGGCGATGACGGCGATGGAACGCTCGCGCATTTTACGTCGCGCCGTGGATATCCTGCGTGAACGCAATGATGAACTCGCCTTGCTTGAAACGCACGATACTGGCAAGCCGCTCTCGGAAACCCGCACTGTTGATATCGTGACTGGCGCGGATGTTCTGGAGTACTACGCAGGGCTGATTCCTATGCTGGAAGGTCAGCAGATCCCCTTGCGTGATACCTCATTCGCCTACACCCGTCGTGAACCGCTTGGCGTGGTCGCGGGTATCGGTGCCTGGAACTACCCCATTCAGATCGCATTGTGGAAATCTGCCCCTGCGCTGGCGGCAGGCAATGCGATGATCTTCAAACCCAGTGAAGTCACGTCGCTCACCGCGCTGAAGCTGGCGGAGATCTATACCGAGGCTGGGCTGCCGGCTGGCGTATTCAACGTGCTGACGGGGACGGGAAAGTCGGTTGGTCAGGCGCTGACCACGCATCCGAGTATTGCCAAAGTCTCTTTCACTGGTGGGATTGCCAGCGGGAAAACGGTAATGGCCAATGCCGCAGGTTCGACCCTGAAAGAGGTCACGATGGAGTTGGGTGGAAAATCGCCGCTGATCATTTTTGATGATGCCGATCTGGATAAAGCAGCGGATATCGCCATGATGGCGAATTTCTTCAGCTCAGGACAGGTGTGCACTAACGGTACACGCGTCTTTATCCCGCAGGCATTGCAGTCAAAGTTTGAGGAAAAAATTCTGGCGCGCGTTCAGCGCATTCGTATTGGTGACCCGACTGACGAGCTGGTGAATTTTGGTCCGCTGGTCAGCTTCCCGCACAGAGAATCCGTACTGCGCTATATCGAAAGCGGAAAACGTGAAGGTGCTCGTGTGCTGGTGGGCGGTGAAACGATGACTGGCGAGAAGTATGCACAAGGTGCATTCGTTGCCCCTACCGTGTTCACAGATTGCCGGGACGATATGACGATTGTGCGCGAGGAAATCTTTGGCCCGGTCATGAGTATTCTGACGTATCAGAATGAGGATGAGGTTATCCGCCGCGCCAATGAGAGTGAATATGGACTGGCTGCTGGCATCGTGACCTGCGATCTGAATCGGGCACATCGGGTGATTCATCAGCTTGAGGCAGGAATTTGCTGGATCAACACCTGGGGGGAATCCCCGGCTGAAATGCCTGTGGGCGGCTACAAACATTCAGGTGTCGGACGTGAAAACGGCATAACAACATTGGAACACTATACGCAAATCAAGTCTGTACAGGTTGAACTGGGTGAATTCCGCTCGGTATTTTAAACGAAGGGGAGAAAGCCTAATGGAATATGATTACATCATTATCGGAGCCGGTTCGGCAGGCAACGTGCTGGCAACGCGTCTCACAGAAGAAAGCGACGTAAGCGTGCTGCTGCTCGAAGCGGGTGGCCCGGACTATCGTTTGGATTTTCGCACGCAAATGCCTGCCGCATTGGCTTTCCCATTGCAGGGGAAGCGCTATAACTGGGCTTATGAAACCGACCCAGAACCTCACATGAATAATCGCCGTATGGAATGTGGCCGCGGCAAAGGGCTGGGTGGTTCCTCGCTGATTAACGGCATGTGCTACATCCGTGGCAATGCGATGGATTTTGATAACTGGGCGACCATGCCGGGTCTGGAAGACTGGAGTTACCTTGACTGCCTGCCGTATTTCCGTAAAGCGGAAACGCGAGACGTGGGATCGAATGACTATCATGGCGCGAGCGGTCCTGTTTCAGTGACAACGCCGAAGATGGGAAACAACGAGCTGTTTCACGCGATGGTTGAAGCGGGCGTACAGGCCGGATATCCGCGTACGGACGATCTTAACGGCTATCAGCAGGAAGGCTTTGGTCCGATGGATAGAACCGTCACGCCGAAGGGGCGTCGAGCCAGTACCGCGAGAGGCTATTTGGATCAGGCAAAAGGCCGTAAAAATCTGACCATCGTGACGCATGCCTTAACCGACAAGATTCTCTTCGACGGAAAGCGTGCCGTTGGCGTGGCTTACTTTAAAGGGGAAAGTGCGCAGACGGCGAAGGCATGCCGCGAGGTGCTGCTGTGTGCGGGTGCAATCGCCTCGCCGCAGATCTTGCAACGTTCTGGCGTGGGGCCGAAAGACTTGCTCCAGCGTCTCGATATTCCCGTGGTGCACGATTTGCCCGGCGTCGGTGAGAATTTGCAGGACCATCTGGAAATGTATTTGCAATATGCCTGCAAAGAACCTGTATCGCTGTATCCGGCGCTGCAGTGGTTTAACCAGCCCAAAATCGGCGCGGAATGGTTGTTCAATGGCACGGGTGTTGGGGCTAGCAACCAGTTCGAAGCGGGTGGCTTTATTCGCAGTCGGGATGAGTTCGCCTGGCCGAATATTCAATACCACTTCTTGCCCGTCGCCATTAATTACAACGGCAGTAATGCGGTGAAAGAGCACGGATTTCAGGCGCACGTCGGCTCCATGCGTTCACTCAGCCGGGGGCGTGTACAGGTGCGATCCAAAGACGCCCGCGAGCACCCTAGCATCTTGTTCAACTATATGTCGACGGAGCAGGATTGGCAGGAGTTTCGCGATGCGATCCGCATTACGCGTGAAATCATGGCGCAGCCTGCACTGGATAAATACCGTGGGCGAGAAATCAGCCCTGGGCTGGCGGTTCAGACTGATGAGGAGCTGGACGAGTTTATCCGCACTCATGCTGAGACAGCATTCCACCCCTCCTGTTCTTGTAAGATGGGAGAGGATGAGATGGCGGTGGTCGATGGGCAAGGCCGGGTTCACGGTATGGAAGGGCTACGCGTGGTGGATGCTTCCATCATGCCGCAGATTATTACCGGTAATCTGAACGCGACAACCATCATGATTGCCGAGAAAATTGCCGACCGAATCCGCCGTCGTCAGCCGCTGCCGCGCAGCAAAGCGCGCTACTATGTTTCCGGAAATACCCCAGTGAGAAAAGCGCCGCTGAAGTCGGTTTCGTGACGCTTCCGGCATAGTCAGATGGACCGCAGAGAAAGCGCGGTCCATACTTTTCATTGCTATACACAATCTGACAAACAAACGCCTCCCGCACCATTACTATGGGTGACAACACCATCAGTGATGTCACTTTTCCTTGAGGAATGAAAATGAATAATTGGCTGCAACAGATTCAGGGCTTATTGGGCTCCGGTAGCAAGCAGGGGAATCAGCATCAAGGGGGTAAAAACGGCAATTTGGGCGATATGCTAAAGCCTGCTGCGCTGGGCGGTTTGGCGGGCGTATTGTTATCGAATAAGTCCACGCGGAAAATCATGGGTTCGTTGGGTAAAAATGCGTTGATCATTGGCGGTAGTGCCGCGGCGGGCGTGGTGTTGTGGAACCAGTACAAAAAACGCGTTCGCGATACGCATCAGGACGATCCGCAGTTTGGCACTCAGTCCTCGGGCGACAATATTCGTGCTCGTCGTCTGATTCAGGCTCTGGTTTTTGCTGCTAAAAGTGACGGCCATATTGATGCGACTGAGAAACAGCGTATTGATGAAAATATTCAGCAGCTGCAACTGGGCAGTGAAGCGCAGCGCTGGGTGCAGGAAGCCATAGAACAACCGCTTGATCCAATTTTGCTGGCGAAAGATGTGAAAAATGAGGAAGAGGCGCTTGAGGTCTACTTCTTGAGCTGTGCGGTCATTGATGTCGATCACTTCATGGAGAAAAGCTATCTGGATGCGTTAGCGACTGAATTGAAGATACCGCAAGATGTACGGCAGTCGATCACCAATGAACTGAAAAGTCCATCATAGGAGGGCGAGTGGTTTAAGCGATGGTGAGATAATGTCGGAGAAATAAACGGATAACGCGGGCGAAAGATTTTTCGCCCGCAGTGCTATCTGATGCTTAGAAAGCGCTGGTGTCTTTGAACAGACCGACTTTCAGTTCGTCAGCGGTATAGATCTGCTGACCGTCAACCAGTACTTCGCCATCAGCAATCCCCATCACCAAACGGCGATTGATCACGCGTTTGAAGTGAATGCGATAGGTTACTTTCTTCGCTGTTGGCAGCACTTGTCCGGTGAATTTAACTTCACCCACGCCGAGCGCGCGGCCTTTGCCTTCGCCACCCAGCCAGCCCAGATAGAAGCCGACCAACTGCCACATGGCATCCAGACCGAGGCAACCTGGCATCACCGGATCGCCGATGAAGTGGCAGCCGAAGAACCATAGGTCAGGCGTGATATCCAATTCGGCTTCCACATAGCCTTTGCCATACTTACCGCCGTCTTCCGTCATTTTAACGACGCGGTCCATCATGAGCATGTTAGGGGCAGGCAACTGAGGGCCGTTCGGGCCGAACAGTTCGCCACGACTGGAGGCAAGGAGGTCTTCTTTTGTATAGGATTCGCGTTTATCTACCATGGTCTCTGTAAGCCTTGTTTTAATGAAGCACGCAGGTTAGCGTACACCTGTACGCTGGGCAAGTCTGTTGCGTCTGGTTGAACCAGTTGGTTTAACGGAAAAACCAAGGGAAACGTCTACGTTCTTGCGGTGTCAGTTGCCCAATTCGTTCACGAATGGCGGACAGCAGGTTTGGCTGCTGTTCATCGTCATAAGCGCAATTGGTCAATAATGACAACGCTTCCGGCGCAGTTTCTACCGGGAAAAGGTGGAATTTCCCTTCGCGTACCGCTTCAACGACATCTTCCTGTAAACAGAGATGGCGTAAATTAGCCGCAGGTAAAACCACTCCCTGTGTTCCCGTCAATCCACGACGCTGGCAGACCTCAAAGAAACCTTCAATTTTCTCATTCACGCCGCCAATGGGTTGCACGTTACCAAATTGATCGACGGAGCCGGTCACAGCGAACTGCTGATTGATTGGCCGCAAGGAGAGGGCGCTAACCAACGCGCACAGCTCTGCCAATGAAGCGCTGTCGCCATCAACTTCGCTGTACGACTGCTCAAAGACCATGGACGCCGAGAAAGGCAGCTGTTGATCAAGCTCCAGTTCCGTAATCAGGAACGCCTGCATAATCATCATACCCTTGGCGTGTAAATTGCCAGCAAGTTCGGCTTTGCGTTCAACGTCGGTGAATTCGCCGTCGCCAGCGTGAACCACGCAGCTGATACGTGTCGGCTCGCCAAAGGCAACGGGATAGCCTGGGAATTCCAATACGGAAAGTCCATTAATCTGGCCGACGACTTCGCCTTCTGTTTCGATCAGGATCTGGCCTAATTCTATTTCATCCTGCATACGTTCACGAAGGTAGCCTTCACGCCATTGGCGAGCGGCAACGGCGTCAACCAGCGCCTGCTCCGTGATTTGGCCATCTCTGGCATATAGCGACGCATATTTTAACTGACCGATTAGCCAGCGTGGGCATAATGGTAAATTACCTTGATCGCCGCTGTAGCGTATCGCAACGTTCACTAATGCCGGCCAGGCATCGGCGTCCAGCAACGGTAGTTGATTTTCGCTGCATAGTGCGTTGATGTAGGAACACCAGCGCGCCATGTCATCCGTTTCAATCAACTGTAATTGCGCTTCGAACTCGCCGTAAATAGCGTGTTCGCTTAATTCCGGCTCCATATCATGAATATCTGCCAGGCTTTCACGATCACCGAGAATGATTAGGCGAATATCAAGCGGCATCGGTGGCACATCAACAGGAAGTGGCTTGCGCTCGTCTGGTGACTGCCAACGATAAATACCTTCAGCCATAATCTGCTTTAGACGCAGCCACATCAATGGCTGAGCCAGCAGCGTTCTGGCTGATAGGATCAACGTGCCGCCGTTGAGCTGATGAATCAGTCCCGGATGCAGCGTGATTTCATCGTGAAAACTGCGTATGCAGCCGAAGAGTTGTTCAGGTTCAATCCATTCCTGATAACCACAGTGCTGCTGTGCGGCAAAATTATCCGCAGGCTGCGTAGCGGGTTCGACCCGGATATGACGACCCTCAATGATATATTTACTGCCATGTATCGCCCCGGAGTCTGGCCTGATGGCGCTTAGCGCACGGGCGATCAATGCCATATATTCATCATTCTCTTGCGCTTTCAACAGCATAAAGCGGGAAGGAGAACGAGGGTGGCAAAAGAGCGTCAGGCTGTCTGCCAGACGCGACTGAATAGCGGAGAATTCAGCAGGAGCAAGCTGAGCTGCCTGAGTGAATAGCGTTTGATAAGGCGTATTATTGGGCAGTAAATGCTGCCATGAGAGTCGGTTACTGGTCAAAGTATCAATGTAATCGTCTGAAGGAAAAGCGTGATTATACAAGAATAATCTAGACTTCGCATAAGGAGAGTCATCTCTCCGTCATCTTTCATACGTTGAAGCTCAGACCAGGTTTGGCTAATCATCTTAAAAACTGTCAGAAAGCCGCCAGAAAGCGGTCAAAATCAGGGAAAACTGTTATGCTGAAAGTCACGTTACGCGGTCACTGAAGAATTTAATATGAAATATCAACAACTAGAAAATCTTGAGTGCGGGTGGAAATGGAAATACCTGATGAAGAAGCATCGGGAGGGAGAAGAGATTACGCGTTTTCTCGAGCAAAGTGCTGCGGATGACGCCGTACAGGCATTGCTTAAAATGGAAAATCAGCCGGTGAAAGTGCTGGAGTGGATTGCACAGTGTATGAATCCCTCTTTAGAAAACCGGATGAAGCAAACGATTCGTGCACGGCGTAAACGTCATTTCAACGCAGAGCACCAGCATACACGCAAGAAATCGATCGATCTGGAATACCTGGTCTGGCAGCGCCTTGCGGCTCTCGCTCAGAGACGTGGGGTGACCTTATCAGAAACGATTGTACAGTTAATCGAAGACGCTGAGCACAAAGAAAAATATGCCAGCCAGATGTCGCTGCTTAAACAGGATCTTAAAGCCATTCTGAATAAAGACGAGACGTGATCGGTTTTTGTCATTTATCGCGCTGACAAACATGCATAAAAAACGCAGGGAGCGTTTTTCAACGTTGCGTACCAACGGCCCGAAGGGTGACAGACAAGGATGTTCTTCATAAAAAAAAACCTCGCCGAAGCGAGGTTTTTTTCGTTAATAACTTAAGCCTGAGGCTGAGTTACAACGTCTTTGATGCCTTTAACTTCGATCTCTACGCGACGATCCGGTGCCAGGCAGTCGATCAGCGCAGCACGAGGTTTCACGTTGTCACAGGTAGAACCGGTAACTGGTTGAGATTTACCCAGGCCACGAGCAGAGACTTTGTTCGCAGGGATACCTTTAGAAACCAGGTAATCCACTACGCTCTGTGCGCGTTTTTCAGACAGGCCTTGGTTGTATTGCTCTGAACCTAAACGGTCAGTGAAGCCCAGAACAACAACGGAACCGTCTTTTGGATCCAGAGAGCTCAGCTGGGTGTACAGTTGATCCAGTGATTGCTGGCCTTCTGCTTTCAGCGTTGCTTTGTTGAAGTTGAACAGGACGTCAGATTTCAGCGTGAAACGCTTGGTTTCAACAACTGGAGCCGGAGCTGGAGTTGGAGCCGGAGCAACAACTGGTGCTACGCGGTCATCCTGACCGAAACGGTAAGACAGGCCAACGCTCATCAGCAGGTTGTCTGGACGGGCACCAACGGTACCAGCATCACCAATGTTGCTTACCCATTGGTAGTCAACACGTGCAGCCCAGTTTTTGTCGATAGCGTATTCAACACCAACTGCAGCCAGCGGAGAAACGCCAGTGTCGTCGTTGTTGATGTCGCCGCCGCCGATAGCCGCATGGCTGTCTGCGCGCCATACCATGCCGCCCAGACGAGTATAAACGTCCAGATCAGGCATAACAGGGTAGCTCAGTTTAGCAGCCAGTTGGATGCCCTGTGCTTTGAAGCTCGCGCTGTCTGCTGCGTTAGCAGTAGAACCTGCATACTTCATGCGGCCCAGCCAGTCGTAGCCCAGTTCAAAGCCCAGATACGGGTTGGCTTGATAACCAACAAATGCACCAGCGCCTAACTTGCTTTTGATCGGGTTGTTATTGATACCGGTGTAACCATTGCCGTAGAAACCAGTATCGTGGAATTGAGACACACCCAGTTTACCACCGGTGTACCAGGTATTGTCTTTAGGAGCTGCTTGCGCGACGGTCGCGAAGCTAGCCAGTGCCACTGCAACTGCGATAGCTGTTTTTTTCATTTTACGCCTCATTATCATCCAAATCGGCAATTAACCTGGAGGGCTAATAAACCTTTGGTTAAAATCCTTTGGTCGGAGACTTTGCCCTTATTTATGACTCACTGTCAGTCAACTGACGTTATAAAAGAGCAACTCCAGCGAGTTAAAGTCTACAACGTGATGAGAAAGTTACAAGTATGATGTGATTTGCGTCATAAGAAAATCGCACGATTCATACATACTTGCTAACAAATAGTAGATGCTTTTGACAGATCTTACGCCTTTTAGCTGTATCAAATATATCCAAAAAGCCCGCAGAATACCGCTCTGCGGCGATCGATAAGACATATAACCTGAATGGGCTGAGAAAATTCTTAATTTACTTAATGATACAATGTCGAATGAATTTTAAGGCTAGGAAATAGTCTATAGGCGTCAGCGCCAGCACTTTCTGGCCGCATAATAAAGCCATACGTATTTCCTGCCTGTGCGGCATGCCGTAACCGAACCTTCTCTTCTTCCGTCAATTCGTGCGGTAACCAGCATAAAACAGCGCTGTAATTCCCTGTCAGCAAGGCTCTTTCCATGGCATCAACGGTAAACAGCGGATTGATGTGGTGGAGTTGCACCATTTTATCCAACGGCAGCCCAGATTGCTGGACCCAAGGGCGGCTCAATTTTTGCTGCGGCGAAAGCCATAACAGCCAACGAGACTGCGTGCCTAGCTGCTGTAAGAGCGGTAATAACAGGTGTGTGACTATGGGCTGATCGGCGTTATACACGATTTCGCTGATAATTCCACCTGTGGCAACCGAGGGCTCCGCAGCGTGTTGATTTGCAGAAAATGATGACGGCTCGATGTTGTGAGAGCGGATTGATTGCGTACGCATAATGAGTTCTACCCATAGTGTTACTGTATGAACATACAGTATCCGCTGTGTGCGTGAAAATCAACCTGATTTTTTGAAAGCGCTTCGCATATTCCTTATGCAAGAGACAGTAAACACATTTACTGTTTGAAGCCGCATCGGGGCTGTGGTTAATTATTTGTTCCTGCTACAGATATTTTTAATTGTTCAGGACGAGATCATTTCAATACTAAGGATTATGGCAATGAAGCAATTATGCAAAAAAAGGATTTTGCAATCTCAGCAGTCTTTTTCATCTTTGGGGGACATCACTTCACGTTCCCAATTTGGTGGCTACAGCATCGCAGCAAATAAAACGATTTTTGGACTGGTGTCGGAAGGGGAGCTTTATCTTCGCGCCAGTAAGAAGGATGAAAAATATTTTCAGCAGCGTGATATGCCTAATCTGATTTATACCAAGCGCGGTATGCCCGTTCCGTTGAATTACTTTCTTGTCGATGAAGCATTATGGCAAGAATCTGAGCAGCTATTGTATTTCGCCCATCTGGCGTTGGGAGGGGCGCAGTATGATAAGGCAGTCAGAAGTACCAACGGGCGGTTAAAGGATCTTCCGAATCTTAACCACGATATCGAACGGCTGCTGTGGAAAGCAGGGATCAAGAATGTCGATGAATTACAGCATTATGGTGCGAAAAACAGCTATCTCGAGTTGCGGAAGGTTCGCGCTAATCTGAGTGTTAACGTGCTATTGGCGCTTGCTGGCGCCATTTGTGGCACACATCAGGCGGCACTCCCTCGCGGTATCCGCAATGAACTGTTGGAATGGTATAAAAGCAATGCGGTCTCCAAAGGGCCAAAGCACTAAGGGATGCGTCTGTTTCACTGTGTCATCATGTCATTTTTTAGCTGTACGAGTTCAGGTAAGAGACCGATCAACAGGCCGATTTGCTGAATAATTAATGATTCTTTACTGTCTGACTCGGGTGAGAGGGATTGAAGACTGGCGGTAATGGTTTTCAATCCCTGATTGATATGCAAACTTTCCTCTTCGCTACAGTGTAGCGCACCATCAACATGACAAACGGCATCATCCAGCAATTGCAGCGTTTCCGTTGAGGTAATTTTCCCGCGGTGTGCGCCGAGCGTCGAAATATAGCTTAGTAACGTATGATTCAGGCACATAAAGCGGAATGCGCTGTCCAGCTTGCTTCTGGTCGCATGAGGTTCTGAAGACATATTCGACACAACGGATGCCAGTTCGGCATCGCAGTTATGCGCATCGCGGCGGGCAATACGATAAGGCAGGCTATTATCTTTCCCCTGATAATATTGAACCATGATCGCATCAAGATAGCGGCAGTTAGCGTCCAATGTCTTATTGATGACGGTTGGCAGACCGCGAAAGCGCCAGTCCGGCCAAATAAAACTCACCGCCGCCCAGGCGATGGCACACCCGAGTAGCGTATCAATGATGCGTGGCACCGCAACGTCAAAGCCTTCACCCAACAGGTTGAAACAGAGCAGAACTAGCAGCGTAATAAACATGGTCGCGTGGGCGTACTGCACGTTGCGAAAAGCGAAAAATAGTACGCCGCTAATAACGATCAACGTGAGCTGTCCTTCCAGCGAAGGAACGAAGTACAGGATGGGTAAACCGAGCAAAATACCGGTCAATGTCCCGATGATTCTCAATGTCAGTCGCCGCCGAGTGGCGTTGTAGTTGGGCTGACAAACAAACAAGCTGGTGAGCAGGATCCAGTAACCGTGTTGCAAGCCCGTTATCTGAATTAATGCGTAGCCGCTACAGAGCAGCACGGACATACGGATAGCATGACGAAACAGTGCTGACTGCGGCGTCAGGTGGCGGCTAATGCGTAAGCGGATGTCACTCCAGCCCGTGATTTTGTCGTCTGCCAGCGTGTTTTCCGGGTTGTTCTCTTGCTCAATGGCCTGTTCGGATTCGATAGTCGCTAGCTGGGCATCAATGGCGCGTAAATTATTTAATAGATAAGTGAGTGCCTTAATTTGCGAGGCATCTGCCATGTTGTTGGCAGCGATACGCGCAATAGCGGATTCAAGATGTACGAAAGCCCGCTCAATGCGGCCGTCATGCTGATATTTTTGGTGCAGCAGAATGGATTGCGATAGCTGCTGACAGGCTTTGGCCTGCCTACTCAGCAGGCGCTGAAAGCGAAATAGTACGTCGCTATAACGCAGTTTCTCACGCAATTGCGGATAGTAAACATGCGATGAACTGGCCCGTTCGTGAATATCCTGTGCGACGAAATAGTAGTGCAGCGTTTGACGCGTTCCACGCTGGCCGCGATCGCCCCGCAGGCGCGTTAACAGCGATGACTTGGTCTGATTGAGTGTCGCAACCAACTGGCTGTTTGCCATCGCGACATCAATGAGGGGTTTGTCAGTTTCTTCTTCAATATCGGGATCGAAGAGGTTGGCTTTGGCATCCAGATAGCGTGCCAACTGCTGATAACACTGTGCGAGGTTGTCCTGCAACGGGCGGATGGGGAAAATCACATGGCCGAATAGCGTCAGCAGATTGTACCACGAGGCCCCGATCAGCAGCATGATGGGCTGCTGATACCAATTGTCGTAAAGGGATATGCCCAGCATGGTGTAAATCGCGATCAGCAATGCGCCGAATGCGATGGTTGCATAGCGTTGCCCTAATGCGCCGAGCAGAATAAAGCCGCAGGTCGATACTGCCAGACCAAGACCAAATAGCCAGGGGTGGGGGAAAAGCAGTTCGATCGAGACGGAAGCGACAAAAAAACAGGCCAGCGTAATGAACAAATTACGCAGACGCCCGGTGAGGCGATCGTCAAGGTCGGTGAGGGCGGCCGCGACGACGCCAAGCGTTACGGGGATTGTCGATGTTGGCTGACCCAGCCACCAGGGAACCGCCGCCGCACCACTCAGTGCAATAAAGATGCGAATGGTATACAGCCAACTGCTGTTATACACATAGCGGCGAATTCCTGAGGCGAAGGTGAGCAACGTAATATCCTTAGATGCCGTTAGCGAAAGTGGCGGCGGGCATTGTTTTCCCTGGCTGCCTGCGCCAGTTCGACGGAAACCACGCGACGCCCTACTGGCCACAGCGCGATGGCGGCAATTTTAAAATTGGCGATGCCAACAGGAATGCCAATGATCGTAATGCACTGTGCGATGCCTGTAATGATGTGCGATAGACAAAGCCACCAGCCAAAGAAAATGAACCAGAAGATGTTCAGCAGCGATCCGCCAGCGCTGAGAATGGTGCTCTTTTCATCTGGGCGTAGCTCATCAACATGGACCGCTTCATTGCCATAAGGCAAGAGCGACAGTTTGGTTATTTCCCAGCATGAACGCGTTAGCGGTAAAGTAAAAATCAGCAACACGCTGACGACTGTCGCCAGAAGCCAGGCTAATGTGGTGAAAAAACCACCTAATACGAAATTGAGGATATTCAACACAGTACGCATAATCTCTCCTGTACTTGTAAGGTAACCAGATAACGTCCCAAACTCGCTGATGGTAAAAGAATTATCACATTAAGCATCAGGATATCCTAACCTGTTTTTAAGGCTAGAGCGCGAAGTCCGATAACGGGTAAACTAGGGAACAGATAAACGACAAAAAATGGACAAATAACCTCTCACATAGTCATGGCGCGAACATCATGGAACTGAAATCTACCTCGTTAGGTAAGCATCTTGCCCAGCATCCCTACAATCGGGTGCGGTTACTGAATGCCGGTGTCGAAGTGAGTGGTGATAAACATCAATACCTGATCCCCTTTAATCAGTTGCTGAGTATTCATTGTAAAAGAGGGCTGGTGTGGGGAGAGCTGGAATTTGAATTGCCAGCCGGAAAAGTAGTGCGCCTGCATGGAACAGAGTGGCAGGAAACGCAGGCTTTTTACCGCCATCTTCTTAAATCCTGGCTCGATTGGAGTGAGGAGATGAGTCTGATCAGCGCTGAAGTTTTGCAGCGCCAAACGGACACTATTCACACGCTGACGCAGCAGGACAAATGGTTTAACCGTCAGGCTCTGACTACGTTGCAGAATGCCATTCGCGATTCTCTGGGGGCTTTGCCTCTGCCTGTTTCTCGTCTCGAAACTTTTGATAACTGCCGTGATAACTACTGGCACTGCTTACGCTGGCTTGAGCAGGGTGATGAGATGCGCACTGCGGCGAATCAGGCATGGATGGATCGCACACTGGCGGCAGAGCAGCCTTTCTTTGAAACGGTGGAGAGTTCGCCATTAAATGTGTCGCAGAGTAAAGCGGTGATCAATGGCGAAGAAGGCGTACTGGTACTGGCCGGGGCGGGCAGCGGCAAAACCTCCGTGCTGGTGGCCCGAGCGGCGTGGTTAATGCACCGACACGAGGCTACGCCCGATCAAATTTTGCTACTGGCATTTGGTCGTAAAGCGGCAGAAGAGATGAACGATCGCATTCGGGAGCGGCTTCATACGGATGAGATTCAGGCTAAGACGTTCCATGCGCTGGCATTGCACATTATTCAGCAGGCTAGCCGCAAGGCCCCGATGATAAGCCAACTGGAAAGTGATGCGAAACAGCGTCGCGAACTGCTGGTTTCTCACTGGCAGCAGCAGTGTGCAGAGAAAAAAACGCAGGCTAACGGGTGGCGACGCTGGTTAACGGAAGAGCTGGAATGGGATGTACCAGAAGGAGATTTCTGGAACGACCCGAAGCTGGCGGGGCGGTTGGCCGGGCGACTTGAGCGCTGGTTGGGATTGATGCGTATGCATGGCGGTAGCCAGAGTGAAATGGTTGAGCAGGCACCAGAATCCATTCGGGCAGAGTTTCAGCAACGCATTCGCCTGATGGCACCGCTGTTGAAAGTCTGGAAAAAAGCGCTTAGGGACGAGAACGCCGTCGACTTCTCTGGCCTTATCCATCAGGCCGTGAACTTGCTGGATAAAGGGCGCTTTGTAAGCCCTTGGAAGCACATTCTGGTGGACGAATTTCAGGATATTTCGCCACAGCGTGCGAGCTTGCTTGCAGCTCTGCGTCGACAAAATAGCCGTACCTGTCTTTTTGCCGTCGGGGATGACTGGCAGGCCATTTACCGTTTTAGCGGTGCTGAGCTGGCGTTGACGACGGCATTTGAACAGCATTTCGGCGTAGGCGAGCAATGCGCGCTGGATACTACCTATCGCTTTAATGAACGAATTGGTGACATCGCCAACACGTTCATACAGCAAAACCCGTATCAGTTGAAGAAACCGCTTAATAGCCTGAGTAAGGGAGATAAAAAAGCGGTGACTATTCTGCCTCAGGAGCAGCTTGAACCACTTCTGGATAAACTGAGTGGTTTTGTGAAAGCTGATGAACGTATTCTCGTGCTTGCGCGTTATCACCATTTACGCCCGGCGATTTTGGAGAAGGCTGCAACTAAATGGCCGAATTTGCACATTGATTTCATGACGGTGCATGCCAGTAAAGGGCAGCAGGCGGAATATGTCATTATCGTAGGCATGCATGAAGGGAAGGACGGCTTCCCGGCGCCGGCAAGAGAGTCTGTGATTGAGGCGGTGCTGTTACCTGAACCGGAGGACTTCCCCGATGCGGAAGAGCGGCGTTTGCTCTATGTGGCGTTGACGAGGGCGAAACATCGCGTGTGGTTGCTACAGGATGCGGCGAATCCATCGGCGTTTATTGAACATCTTCATCGTTTAGGTGTACCGACGCAGCGTAAGCCGGGATAACGAAAAGAGAGAAGTAGAGCAGAAGAGACCAGCGTCGACAGCGTAGTACGCCGCTGGTCCATTGTGATGTACTGATATTATTTCAGACGATCTTGCAAGTAGCGCTGATAATCAGGAATGGCGATTTGAACGGGTTCTTTAAATAGCGCTGAGTTAATCAGGAAATCCGCCGTTGCCCGGTTGGTAGCAACAGGAATGTTCCAAACTGTAGCCAGTCTCAGCAGCGCCTTCACATCGGGATCGTGTGGTACGGCGTTAAGCGGATCCCAAAAGAAGATCATTAAATCGATTTTCCCTTCGGAAATGAGTGCGCCAACCTGCTGGTCACCCCCCATCGGTCCACTTAACATGCTTTTTACGGGCAGGCCCGTGTTCAACTGAATCAGGTTGCCGGTGGTTCCGGTAGCGTAAAGCGTGTGCTCTGTGAGCTGTTGTTTATTCGTACCAACCCAATCCAGCAAAGATTGTTTACAGTGGTCGTGTGCGACCAGCGCGATATGTTTTTGCGCGGGGATGGTACGGGTGGTGAACTCCATGGTTACGTCCTTCAATCTGGTGTAGTAAAGCTGACGCTAGGGTACAGACAGATTACGGAAACGGAGTTTCAGTGCAAAGCGATAAAAGCAAGAAAAGGCGAACGGGTATCAAAAATCAGATGTGACTGCGCGTAAAATCACCAGCTTACGGATTCATTCAGTGCGGTAGCAAATCCCGCAACTGAAGCCCCGTTCGCCGCCGCGTTGTACTCTGACATTTTTCGCTCTATATCGAGTAGCTCATTGTCTGCGATCACAAACGCATCGGTACGCACGGGGATCGCCTGATTTTTTTCATCAAGCAATTGATATTGAGGCTGGGCGGTAAAATTTTTGCGATCCTGAAGGGTTTGCAACGGCGGTAGCTTGAATGACACCGATGCCACTTTTTCCGTGTTAAAGGTCGCAATAAAGGTTGAAGGGAAATAGGTCGCTGGCGCACCGGTCTGGGCATCGACAGTATCGACGACTTTGAACAGAATCTGGTGTTGCCCACTGCCAAGTTCGAGGCTATCGGCACCTTTCAGCAACGAGCCTGACATCTTTTTCCCGTCAACCATAAGGAGATTGATTTTCTGATCTAATTTCAACGTTGTTGCCGCCATTGTAGAGGTATTGAAACCTGCAATAACAAGGCAGACAGTGATGACGCCGAATTTCATAATTTTCCCAGACGGAACGTAATCCAAGTATTGTTGAGGAATTGTCTGAATGTGTCAAAGGTTTCAATTTGAAACAGGCTGTTATGGCATTTTTCGCGCTATAGGGCGTAGACGGAGGTGGCCTTAAGCCATTTCATGCTATTCGTAGAATGTGCGATACACTGTAATCAATCACGCAAGAGAGGTTGAATAGCATGAATGACAGAGAGATTGAGTCTGTACTGAAAACGGTAAAAACCATTGCGGTAGTGGGGGCCAGCGATAATCCATCCCGTCCGAGTTATGGCGTGATGGCATATTTGCTTAAGCAGGGCTACGACGTTATTCCCGTTAGCCCCAAACTGGCCGGCCAGACACTTTTAGGTCAAAAAGCGTATGCCAGCTTAGAAGATATTCCTAAACCGGTTGATATGGTCGATGTTTTTCGCCAGCCGGAGGCGGCCTATGAGATTGCCAAAGAGGCCATTGCCATCGGCGCTACCGTTCTGTGGCTACAGATTGGTGTCATTAATGAGCAAGCCGCCATTTTGGCTCACGATGCCGGGCTGACAGTCGTAATGGATCGCTGTCCGAAAATTGAAATCCCGCGGTTGGGGTTGGAGAAATAAGTTGCAGATAGTAGGCGATGCTGCATATCACAACATCGCCAATGCCTGCCTTTGATCATTGCATTTGCTGGTAGTGAAAAACTAATGGCGCAGCTGTGGCGCGCGGCGTTGAATGACCTCGGCTAATTCGTTTAGCGAAGGGTGGTCATGCTCAGAAAGCTCTTCCTTCATCAGCTGCGCTTCTGCCAGATAAGTATGAATCGGTTGGCCTTCGTCATCTTCCATCACAACGTGGTACCACGGTTCGGAGCGCGGTGTGTCATTGCCGCTAATTTCTTCCCAGGTGGGTGTGTCTAATGAGTATTCGGGATCGATATCAATCACAACCCCTGGAAATCCCAGTTGTCTATGACGAATCTGTTGTCCGATACCAAATTTACAGATGATCATATCACCCCCCTGGAAATAGATTACACTTTCTACTCGTTGCGGATGGCGTGAAGGGAAAATGACCGCATCCGATAACGCCTTTTAGCGTACAGCGTTTTTCAAGTCATGTGCTCGTTGATGAATCGCTGGCTGAACACATTATTAACAGTATGGTGTAAATTTTTAGAAGATACAGGTCTGCTAATGAAATGTTGTGTGGTTGCAGGGTAGGAAAGGGGGGGAAGAAGATGGCAAAGATAGCGATGGTCGCTTATGTCTATGGTGTGGTTCAGGGCGTTGGATTTCGTTACAGCACGCAGCATCAGGCTAGGCAGTTTGGGCTCAATGGATATGCACGCAATTGTGATGATGGCAGCGTGGAGGTGGTAGCAAGCGGTGAACCTCATGCGGTAGACGCGTTGATTGAGTGGCTGAAGCAAGGAGGCCCACGAAGCGCCAGAGTGGATAAGGTGCTTATTGAGCCACATGGCAAGACGGACTATGAAGGGTTTACGATCCGCTATTGAAATTGGGTGACGCTAGATGCATTTCACCGGTTTGGGTAAGCCGGCGATTTTAGTTGCCTGCTTGGCTGGCCCTTTCGGGAACAGTTTGTACAGGTAGCGGCTATTTCCTTTCTCCTCACCATACTTTTGCGCCATTGCCTTAACCAGCATGCGTATCGCGGGTGACGTATTGAACTCCTGATAAAAATTCCGCACAAACCGGACGACTTCCCAATGCGGTTCAGTCAACACAATGCCTTCCTGTTCCGCTAACACGGGAGCCAATGCTTCACTCCATGCGGTGCTGTCCATCAGGTAACCCTGTGCGTCAGTTGCGATTGTCCGCCCTTCAAACTCCAACATCTTCTCTCCGACTGCGATAGTTCAGCCCGCAGTTTACCAAATTTTTCTATCTGCACCGGAATAAAAAAAAGCCCCAGATGGAGCTTTCTTGGTGCGGCGATAGATGGGGCTTAGTCGTTACGCATGATGCCCAGAATGCTCAACAGGCTAACGAAGATATTGTATATCGCGACATACAGGCTAACTGTCGCCCGGATGTAGTTGGTTTCGCCACCGTGGATGATGTTACTGGTTTCCCACAGAATGGCACCCGCAGAGAACAGAATAAACAGGGCGCTGATTGCCAGATGCAGAGCCGGGATCTGCAAGAACAGATTGGCGATAACGGCAACAACCAGGACAACGAATCCAGCCATCATCATGCCTGACAGGAAGGACATATCCTTACGTGTCGTTAAGACATAAGCTGAACAGCAGAAGAACACCACCGCTGTGCCGCCGAGGGCCAGCATGACAATGTCGCCTGCGCCCGTGGAAATCAGCGAACTTAAAATTGGGCCGAGCGTATAACCCATGAATCCGGTCAGTGCGAACGCAGCCAGAATGCCTGCGGGGCTGTTAGCCAGTTTGTGCGTCAGGAACATCAGACCATAAAACCCAACCAGCATCAGAATTAAGCCGGGGGCAGGTAGGTTGAGTACGGTGCTTGCCGTTGCGGTAACGGCTGAAAAACCCAGTGTCAGCGACAGCAGGAAATAGGTGTTGCGCAGCACTTTGTGCGTGCTGAGTAGCGAGCTTTCACGGGTAGAAGAAACAACAATACGATCCATATCAGCGACTCTCTCTTCAGGGTGCTATTATCCAATGTCAAAGAGTAAATAGTTTCATGACGTTATTAAAGATGGTTTACCCTTCTTTACGCTGAAATTCTTCATTTTTCTGCCCGCGCTTGTGTTTTGTGCGGCAAGTGGTGTGATACCGGAGATAAATTGCACTATTTTATCTGCCGCGTGACGGTTTTGCGTCCAATTGCGCTGCGTTAGACTATTTTTCAGGCGATTGAGCGCTGTGATGCTTTACAAGATCTCACACACTGTTTATAGTTCGCGTCATTGCGGAGGAGTGGCCGAGTGGTTGAAGGCACCGGTCTTGAAAACCGGCGACGCGAAAGTGTTCTAGAGTTCGAATCTCTACTCCTCCGCCACAAAATTCAACGGGTTAGCTTAGGCTAGCCCGTTTTCGTTTCTGCATTATCAAATGCCAGAATCGTTTCTAACCTTATGGCGCTGATGTGGCGATTGTCCGTAACAACCTCCGCGCTGAGCATGTTGACACGTGTAGCGAAGACACGAAGCGAGTTTTTCCCATCACCTATTCATTCAGCAATAAATACTAACGATTGGTAAAAAATAAGCATCGCGCTATTCGTCATTAACAAATCGATAGTTATTGCTCAATAATAACAATATAAATATCGGTATTATTTATTACTTACATATTCCTGTTCGATATTGCGTATATTAAATAAAATGCTGAGCTGGGGAATATGCATGTTATTGAAAACGATAGGTTGATGTATTGACTACAGATTAAATAAGGAAATCATCCTGAGTTTTATAAACAACCAGATCGAGCAATGTACGATATTTTTCCTGAAAGGCGGTGTTGGCCTCTGTTTCAATCTTGTGCACTAATTTAGCGATGATAGCCTTGTTACTGACGGAATGACCGGATTGAATGATTTCTTCCACAATGTTACCGAGCATTTCCATGTCGCTGACTTGAGAGTCAAGGTTAAGGACATCAGATATTGGGAGCTCGTTTTGGGGCACCTCTGGATGCATTGCTTTTCCTCCCTTTTGCGTTTTCTGGCATAGAATACACGCCTTGCCAGACAACACGAACGCGTCGCCCGCCAGACATGAAGAAATCGTTACTTAACTTTAGTTGATCATACGCATAAAACCAGTCGATAAGATAAATAAACACTGCGTTACTCAGCAATGCTTCCAAACCTGAAAGGATGACGGCGATCAATGGTCAGGCGGATAAATATGAATTGTTCGTTTCCCACCAATATTATGTTTGAAATAATTATGTGAGATGCGTGACTTCAATAAGTTAAACATAACGAAAGGAAAGGAGGCAATGAAAAATAATAAATGAACATAAAGACTATTAATGCATTCTGATTACGACCTATAAGATTTTGATCTGTACAAGGAGATGATGTTTTCTGTGGTTCATGTCGTTTTAGCAAAAAATGTCTGTTTATCGAACATAGTTCCGTAGTTTACCTGGAGCGTTGGCATGCAAAAGATCAGAGCAAAAGCAGTTTGTCTTTTCCGCAATAATGACAAGATCCTGTTAGCTGAAGGGTATGACCCGATAAAAGATGAGCACTATGTGTTGCCGCTCGGTGGAGGCATCGATTTTGGCGAACTGTCGCAGGCCGCGGCGGAAAGGGAGGTTCAGGAGGAAATCAGTGCAGCGACCAAAGACTTTTCGCTGTTGGGCGTTTCGGAGAATATCTTCTCCTACAATGGCAAGCCGGGTCATGAGATTGTCTTTGTCTATGAGGCCAGATTTCAGGATGAGTCTCTTTATCAACAAGATATCATTCATGGGATAGAGACAAACGGTGTTCCGATCGTGACTCGCTGGTTTGATATTGATTTGCTGCGCTCAGGGGAAATCAAGTTTTATCCTCATGGTATAGTGGACATGATCTAGTCGGAATTGACTGGTTGGGATGATGGCATGCCGTTGATCCGTGATGATAATCCGTGCCGATGTTAAGCGTCGAAATAAGGAAAAAAAGATGCAGGTTTTGATAGTGATTGATATGCAAAATGCGGTGTTTTCAACGCCAAGAGCGCGACAAGCGCAGACGGTCGCATTGATAAACCAGCTTTCAGATGCAGCAGATCGGACGATTTTTATTCAGCATGAAGAAGACGGCATGCTGTCTGGCAGCGATGGGTGGCAGCTATTACCTGAACTGCATCAGCCAGAGGGGAGTCTGTTTATCACCAAAACGGCGTGTGATGCATTTTACCGCACGTCGTTAGCCGATGTGCTGGCTGAATTGGGTGTTAACCACCTAACGATTTGCGGATGTGCGACGGACTATTGCGTTGATGCAACCATTAAAAATGCGGCCAGCCGAGGCTATGCGCTGACGATTGCAGCCGATGCACATACGACGGCGAATCGCGGCGAACTGAAAGCCGAACAGCTAGTCACGCATTACAACGACGTGTGGCGGAATTTTATTATTCCGGGCAACACGATTACGGTAGAAACCACGGAGCATATCGTTGCTTCATGGAAGACGAGTCGTTAGTTCCATGCTGAATATTATTTCTGTCAGAAATCGCCCCGAATACAAAGAGCAGGCGATCCAGTACTTCCAACGCCACTGGGCATCAGATGAGACGCAGATGCTTTACGAAGACTGTATCAGTCACTGTATTGATGCGGAAAACCCATTGCCAGATTGGTATCTGCTGGAGAAGGATGGGCAAATTATCGGCGGTGCAGGGTTAATTACCAATGATTTCATCAGCCGCATGGATCTTTATCCCTGGCTGTGCGCGCTTTACGTTGAAGAGAACTATCGTGGCAAAGGTTATGCGGGGCGGTTGATTGAGCATCTTGCTCAGGAAGCTCGCCGTGCTGGTTTTTCTGCATTGCATTTATGCACCGAGTTACTCGGTTTTTATGAACGGCATGGATTTCACTTTACCGGAATGGGCTATCACCCCTGGGGTGAATCGTCACGTATCTATTCACGATCGCTTTAAAGGAAAACCACAGGTGAGCTAACGGCTTACTTTGTGCGCCGATTGGGTTAAAAGTTGCAGGCAACATGCGTAAAAGTGAACGGGATCATATTTTGCTGACGAGGGGCAGACTACGCTTCTTACAGACTGACAGGTAATCAGTTATCCACGTAGGGGAGAGGTGATTATGTACACGAGCATTCTGGTGCCAGTAGATATAGAAGAAGATGAACTCACCAAACACGCGCTTACGCATGCAGTCAGGTTGGCCAAAATGTCGGGTGCCGCAATCCACCTCTTTCATTCCCTCCCAGATGCGTCGGCGTTTTTATCTGCTTATTCTTTTGGCATAAAAGAGTTGGAGAATGAGGCAGTGGTGAAAGCGAATGACAAGCTGAAATCACTGATGAAAACGATCGACCTTCCTGCCTCGCGTTTATCATGTAGCGTCAGTTTTGGTTCGGCCAGAGACGAAGTATTAGCGCTGGCGGAAGAGATTAATGCAGATTTAATCGTCATTGGTTCGCGGCGACCGAATGTGAAAACCTACCTACTTGGTTCAAATGCCGCGGCAATCGTTCGCCATGCGAAAATGTCAGTCTTAGTTGTCCGCTAGTTTTTGCATAACGCTGCTGCCTCGTCTGAGGTTGGTGACGGGGCAGCAATCTTACGATGAAGCCGTTTTAAAAAATGGAGAACAGTAGGACAACGGGAAAGCTCAATGGCCAGGTTAGCCCGACTATCAACGAAGCAAAAAATCGGATGAGCAGGGATTTGTCTTTACTTAACAAGAACGTAACGATCAGGGAAACGACAAAGCCGATCATGTAAGTCAGTTTAATGAGTTCCCATGGGGAATGATGTGGCACGTTTATTTCCTTTTATCCTCGCAGCACCTGCATTTTATGTTGTTAATATTTTACGATCAATTTTTTAACTCTTAATGGGTAGTTGAGTGACATTGTTCTTCGGTACGTATTTTGTACAGTAGTTATTGTCCTCTGGTTAAAATGAGACCCTTGGTATGAAAACAACGCTGGCTGTTGCGATGGTATGTGTTGTGGCCCTGCTTTCTATTTCTACGCCTAGTATGGCGAAAAATGTCCGAATTTCTGATGAGCAGATCAAAGAACAGATCATTCAGGAATCTATTTCGTCTTATTCTGGTCATTGTCCTTGCCCTTATAATTCAGCACGTAATGGCAGCAAGTGTGGTAAGCGTAGCGCATGGAGTCGGGCAGGAGGATATTCGCCAATCTGTTACAAAGACGAAGTGACTCGGAAAATGATTGACGATTGGAGAATGAAAAACGGAAAGAGATAGTATTCGACAGGGAAATAAAAATAGCGAAATAATAATCTTCTTGCTAAGAATATAATTACGCTTTTTCTGTGACAGAAATATTAAATTTTTATTTCAGTATGGACATTGCTTGCTGGCTGTCATAGCTTACTATTTTACCCCATGAGAAAGGTAATAAAATGAGTGAGATATCTAGCCTGTCCCTGAAGATTTCCCCAGAGCTGAAAGAAAAAATCAAAGCGGCTGCCCTGGAAAATGAAGTATCTATCAGTGCAGAAGTCAGCGCCCGATTGCTGAGAAGCTTTGATGAAAGCCACCAGACCTCTGAGTTGTCTTCTGAATTAGTGGACAGTCAGGGTACAGAAGAAGTTGGAGCAGAAGCGCCGTTGACGCAAAAAGAGCTAAAGAAAGTCCGGGAATTGCTGAAAGGCAAATCCAAAGCAGCTTCCAAGAAAAAGTAATACAGAAATGTGACGTTGAATCTCTGATTGATTCAAAAAGTAAATAATAAAATTAAATCACCCAGAGGTCTTGATAAAAAGACCTCTGGGTGCGTTTCTTTGCTCAAAGTATCCTGCCTGTAATGCTGCTAGTATAGAAAGTGAAAATCACGTGAAAGTATACTATTGCAACCTATTCGTCTAATCCCATATATATCCACTCTCCACGATCGCCATAATATAAACTCAGGTTGTGTTTATTTAATTTTATAATGAATTGTTACCTTTTGTTTTTGAATTTGTTGTTACATCTTAAATGCAATATTTTTCCTTCCTGAAAAAACATATATCTTATAAATAGATAGATTATAAAAAAATGATCGATTTAATAGATATTAATGCCATAAGTTAGAAAATATAAAGATTATCTACAAAAGGCCGATACCACCTTCGGCGTAAGGAAGGCGTGTTCTGGTTTTTTATTCACCCTTGTCGCTGCTATTTAACCCTAATTTTAGTGGCGGTAATGCTCCTGGGTTTTATCGAGCATATGGGAATGTAAAAAATCAGCTATGGACGAGAGCGTGCGGTGAAAGATGAGGGGTAAAGGATGACGTTTTTCCACTGCCGGTATGTGCAGGTGTCTTGTACCGAGCGCCGTATCTGGCTAGACCCATTCGACCGCGCTGTGATGGATGTGGTTCGATGAGCATGTCTATCTACATATTGTTTATGTTTCTCACCAGGGCATATAAATAATCTGTCCAGAGATGTGTATTTTTTGTTATGAAAAAGAGTATTGGAGCCATCTGTATTTATTAAATAAATATTAATTTTTTAATTATATATTTTTATACAGATAGAGAAAATTAATTAAGGAGATGTTAATGAGTTTGTCCAACTGGCGTATAGGATATCGATTAGGGGCGGGATTTTCTTTTCTGGTATTAATGCTTTTGGTAATTGGTAGTGTTGCAATTTCAAAGCTAAGTGACTTTCACGAAAAAATGGATGAGATTGTTTCGCAAAATTACCCACTCACCGTCAAAAGTAACAAGCTCATTGATGAGCTGAATAATTACCTCAATAATCAGCAACTGCTGTTACTCCTTAAATCAGAAAGTGAAATTAACAAACAGTTGGCGCTGAACAAAGAGCGTTCAGGAACGATATCTGAACTCATGGAGTACTTGAACCAATCGGTAAGCGACGATAAATCCGTTGCGATACTGCGTGATATTAGCGATATCCGACGCGATTTCCTTGGTTCAGCGAACAAACTCTCTGCACTGGTCTCAGCAGGTAACACCGACGCGGCTGCCGAAGAGTACTTCAATGTCACGCGTGTTACTCAGGCAAAATACACCAGCAAGGTTCATGAATTCATCGATATACAGGATGATAAAATGGCATCCTCAGCGCAAGAAGTAGGGGACAGCTATAAAAATGCGCTGATGGTCCTCGCTACGATCATTATCATCAGTGCGCTGGCTGGATTAATTATTGCTTCATTGATTACCCGTAGCGTAACTCAGCCGCTACAGGAAGCACTGGGTGTTGCCGAAAATGTCGCGAAAGGCGATCTGACCTCTGAAATTTATACCGATCGTAAAGATGAAACCGGTCAGCTGTTATCCGCCTTGAATAATATGAACAGCAGCTTAAGGCAGATTGTCAGCCAGGTGCGTGATGGGGCAGAAACGATCTCTAGTGCCGCATCGCAAATTGCTGCGGGGAACCAGGATTTATCTGCCCGAACGGAAGAACAGGCAAGCTCGCTGGAAGAAACGGCGTCATCAATGGAACAATTGACGTCGACAATAAGAAATACTGCCGATAACACGACGCAGGCGACAGACCTTGCGGCCAGTACGTCGGCAACGGTGAAGAAAAGCGGTGCCATGATGGAAACAGTAACGCAGGAAATGCGTGGTATTCGTGATTCGTCACAGCGTATGGCGGAAATTATCGGCGTGATTGATGGCATTGCATTCCAAACTAACATTCTGGCGCTGAATGCGGCTGTCGAAGCGGCGCGAGCGGGTGAACAGGGCAGAGGGTTTGCTGTTGTCGCCAGTGAGGTACGTGCGCTGGCTCAGCGAAGCGCTACGGCGGCAAAAGAAATCAAAGAGCTTATCGATGACTCGTTCAAGAAAGTGCAGGACGGCATGGGGCTGGTAGAAGAAACCGGCATCACGATGAACTCATTGGTGACGAATGTGCAGGGCGTAACGGGACTCATCAGCGAAATTGCGCAGGCCAGCCGTGAGCAAAGTGATGGAATTAACCAGATCAATCTGGCCGTTGGGCAGATTGATACGACAACCCAGCAAAACGCCGCGCTGGTTGAAGAATCTGCCGCCGCTGCGCTCTCTTTGCAGGATCAAGCCAATAGCCTCGCGCGTACGGTCAGCGTATTCAATCTTGGTGCATCGTACAAAAGTGCGACATTAAATAGAAAAGCAGAAACGCCCGCGCTGGCTGCCCCTAAAAATGGTCGTACAGAAAAAACAGCAGCCAAAGGTGAGTTAGCGGATTGGACCACGTTCTAACGTTTTGTCGTTAAACGGTATTGCTGATTGACCGCCATTGTGTGCACGCGTTGTGTAACACAATGGCGGTTTTTTATTGCCGTGTCGGGCAATGATGACAGGACGGAAATCAGCTTTTAGCGATAGTTTGCTTAGGATGATTCATATACCACCGAACAACATCAATGAGCAGGAAGATGAGCAGGCTGATCCCCATGACGGGCAAGCTCACTGCCAGCAGCAGCGTAATAAGCGCAATCAACACACGCTGAAAGAGCGGAACCCTTAACAATGCCGCCGTCAGCGTGTTGAACGGATTAGCGTCATGGCGAGATTTTGGACGACGTATCCACCACATCCGATAACCCCACACAATCATCGTACAGAGCCCAAGACCAAATGCCGCGAGGATAAGTTGGTTTGGTAAACCGAATAACACGCCCATATGTGCATCCACTCCCCAGCGGGTGAGCTTGGCGGCAAGCGGGAAGGTGTTGAAATCAGTTTTGTCGATAATCTCCAGCGTATCTGGGTTAACCGACACGGCATCAACCTGCGTTGGCCAGGAACGATCGATCTCACTGACGGTCCAGGCACGGTGCGGCTTGGTGGCAGGGCGGATTTCGATTTTATTGGCATCAATCCCAGCATTGCGCGCGGCAGCCAGCACTTCATCAAATAACGCGGGTGAAGCGGCTTCGACATTCTCCATTGGCATCGACGCATGGTGCTCTGCATGTTCATCCGTAGTCATCGCCATATCGTGACCGTGCATCATGTCGTGATGAGACATCGGTGTGGGCAACTGTGTGTTCACCGATGGGGTCTGCCACCCTAGTGCGGTACGCGCGACAGAAATATTGCTTCCCGCCCATTGCGACCAGGTTAACCCCGTTACGGAGAAAAAGAGCAAACCAAGCACAAGAGTCAGCCCCATTGTGGCGTGCCAGTGGCGCAGACGCTGCGTCTTTGCTGTTGTCGTCTGGCTATTCTTCAATCTCCGCCGTTTGGTCGCTGAAGACAGATGTCGAGTTGACCACCAGATAACCATGCCGCCCAGTGCTGCGACCCACAGCCAGGATGCTGCCAGCTCGCTGTAATTACGCCCGACATCGCCTAACAGCAGCCCGCGGTGCAGGTAATCAAGCCAGATACGGAATGGCAGAATGCCGCTGGTGCCGTAAACAATCTCACTGCCACGATTTTCCAGCGAAACCGGATCGATGAAAACAGCGCGGCTTTCCGATGTCCCCAATTCCGGCAAGGTAAACATGACGCGGGTGGTTTCTCCGGCTACCGGTGCAGGACGTACCGCAAGCAGTTTTGCATCCTGACGGTGAGCGAGCCCCACCTGTGCAGCATGGATTTGCTCAGACAGAGAATGTGGCGAGCCCTGACTCTCGGTGAAAAGCTGGTGTGAATACAGCCGGTTTTCAATCTGCGGTGTCAGGACATACAGCGTCCCTGTCAGAGCCGCGACGAAAATAAAAGGACCGACAAAAATACCGATATAGAAATGAAGCCGGATGAACAGGGCAACGATCGCAGCACGTGGCGATACGTTATCCATCGCGTGTTTATCCGACGCCGTTTCTCCGGCTGGGCGTGAGCCGGAGGCAGCAGTGGCTGATGCCTGATTAGGGTGTGACATAGACTCCTCTGAAATCACTTAGCAAAAAATCATCAAACGCCACACCTGAAAGGGTATAGCGCGGTGCGTTATAAATGTACATGAGCATGATGATGCGTGATTCAGAAAGGTGGGGCGCGGACTACAGGAGAAGCATAACGCTCAGGAAGGACAATGCGGGAAAGAAAATGAATAACCAATGCTTCCGATAAAGACGCAGCCAGTATGGGATTGGGGGTACCTGTTGCGAACAGCGCTGGCGTATACGAAAAGAGTACGCAGTAACCGCAAGCAGCATGGTCCATCATCATGGATGGCGACGAGGGAGAATGGTGTGATTGTGTTGCGTGATGCCCGGACATCTGATGTCCGGTAGGATTATGGTGCGGTTCGGTTATACTGCTGCTGTGGCTGGCGGACGCTGCTGTATCATCTGCGTCGGCCATATGTGCAGTTGTACGAGTATATGCAGTCGATCTATGCGTGTTTGTACCATTTTCATGAGCATGGGCCCCATGAAGCACCAGTGTTTGTGAAATCACTGGGGCGATGAAGATGGTCAAAATAGCGAAGATGCCGACCCAGGCTGGGAAACTTCGCCGTCGTAGTACGGACAAAAGCATAGCAGTCTTAATTCAACAATACCGGGTTCAGCCAAGGAGTGTACTTTACTTGTCCCTGCATTGTTACACAAATGTTTATACTCGGCATACTGCCAGTGACATGTGAAGTGCTGTTGCTATCCGTTCCGATTTCTATCAATGACACGTCAGGAAATTGCACGGGCGTAAACGGAATAATCCTACGCCCGCGCAGGGCGATATTCGCTATAGTCCGTGGCTGTTTTCCATTTTGACAACCCGGTTTATCATGCTTTAGCGTTCTCGTTGTTTAAACGCTGACCTATTATGATGAACAATATCTTTATCAAGTTGTCGGAAAGCTAACTTATCCATTAATATGGATTTTAGTTGATTGAAGCACACGAACAGGGGGAGCTGTGCTGGATAATAAATTTGGGTTTAAACAGCGGGTTGCTAGCCTTCGCTGGCTGTCCGCCGCCGTTATGCTGTCAGTAAGCACAGTGCCAGCTTGGGCATTCTCTATTGATGATGTAGCACAGCAGGCCGAAAAGCTGGCTGAAAAGGGTTTTGAAGCGCCGAAAAGTAATCTTCCTGCGCAATTCCGTGATATGAAATTTGCGGACTACCAGCAAATTCGTTTCAATAACGACAAATCATACTGGAATAATGTACAGACGCCTTTCAAACTTCAGTTTTACCATCAGGGCATGTATTTCGATACCCCGGTGAAAATTAATGAAGTGACGGCGACAACGGTTGATGAGATTAAATATTCTCCTGAGTATTTTGATTTTGGCTCCGTCAATCACGATCCTGAAACGGTTAAAAATCTCGGCTTTGCCGGTTTTAAAGTTCTCTATCCGATCAATAAAGCCGATAAGAACGATGAAATTGTCAGTATGCTGGGTGCCAGCTATTTCCGTGTGGTCGGTAAAGGCCAGATTTATGGCTTATCGGCGCGTGGTTTGGCGATCGATACGGCGTTGCCTTCTGGTGAAGAATTCCCGCGTTTCCGTGAGTTCTGGATTGAACGTCCAAAACCAAATGATAAACACCTGGTGATTTATGCGCTGTTGGATTCGCCACGTGCCGCAGGGGCTTACCGTTTTACCGTTTATCCGGGGCGTGACAGCGTCGTAGACGTTCAGGCTAAAGTGTTCATGCGTGACAAAGTGGGCAAGCTGGGTATCGCTCCGCTGACCAGTATGTATCTGTTTGGCCCGAACCAGCCGTCGCCAACGCTGAACTACCGTCCGGCGCTGAACGATTCTAACGGTCTGTCAATTCATGCCGGTAATGGCGAATGGATTTGGCGTCCGCTGAACAATCCTAAACACCTGTCCGTGAGCACCTATGCGGTAGAAAATCCGAAAGGGTTTGGTCTGTTGCAGCGTGGCCGTGATTTCGCCGCCTACGAAGATCTTGATGACCGTTACGATCTGCGTCCAAGTGGCTGGGTTGAGCCGAAAGGCGAGTGGGGCAAAGGAAAAGTTGAACTGGTTGAAATCCCTACCGCGGATGAAACCAACGACAATATCGTTGCCTTCTGGACACCGGATGTGTTGCCAGAAACGGGCAAACCGCTGGATATTAAATATCGTCTGCACTTTACGCGCGACGAAGATCAACTGCATTCCCCGAACATTGCCTATGTTCAACAGACTCGCCGTTCTGCCGGTGATGTTAAACAATCTAACCTGATCCGCCAGCCTGACGGTACGATCGCTTACATTGTGGATTTTGTTGGACCGAATTTAAAAGAGTTGGATGAGAACGCTCCAGTAGCCTCTCAGGTCAGCATTGGCGACAACGGCGAGATTGTAGAAAATAATGTTCGCTATAACCCGGTAACTCATGGCTGGCGTCTGACGCTGCGTTTGCGTGTGAAGGATGCGAAACAGCCGACTGAAATGAGAGCTGCGTTGGTTAATGGCGAAACGACATTGACTGAAACCTGGAGCAATCAGCTGCCTGCTAATGAATAAGTCAACTTCTTCTCTCGATTATATTGAGAAACTACCTCTGCCTGCTCCGCAGGCAGAGGTTCTTCGCGAAAAATTACCGCAAGCGGCCTGGAACGATCAGGCCGTTTTGCATCAGACGTTGTCTGAAGGTAGCCAGTCTGCAGGCAGCCAGGTCAATGTTCAGGCAGAAGACGATGCTGCGCTGCATTCCGTGCAGGCTCGTCTTGAAATGGCCTGGGCTGATGGTCTGGACAACGGTAAGCAGCTCGGCACAGATAGAGAAGGGCGGACGGCATTAAAAGCGATGCCCGTCATCACACGCGCCTCTATGTTTCCTGATGTCTGGCGGACGAACCCACTGATTCGCTGGTGGGAAAGTCTGCTGGGCCGTACCGCGCCGCCTCGTCCTCATTACAGCCCGGAAGAGAAAATTTCCGAAAACCGCTGGCGTCTGGTGGGGACAATCCGCCGCTATATTCTGCTGGTGTTGACGTTGTTCCAGACGGCGATCGCCACCTGGTACATGAAAACCATCCTTCCTTATCAGGGGTGGGCGCTGATCGATCCGTTTGAAATGGCGGGTCAGCCGTGGACGCGCTCGGTGATGCAGTTGCTGCCTTATGTGTTGCAAAGCGGCATACTCGTTCTCTTCGCGGTGCTGTTCTGTTGGGTGTCGGCCGGGTTCTGGACCGCGCTGATGGGGTTCCTGCAATTGCTGATTGGTCGAGATAAATACAGTATCTCTTCCACGACAGTGGGTAACGAGGCGCTGAATCCCGAGCATCGCACGGCGTTAATCATGCCGATTTGTAACGAAGACGTAGAACGCGTGTTTGCGGGATTACGTGCGACGTATGAATCGGTTGAAGCGACGGGCAACCTTGAGCATTTTGATATTTACGTCCTGAGCGACAGTAACGATCCCGATATCTGCGTAGCAGAGCAAAAAGCCTGGATGGAGCTGTGCCGTGATGTTGGTGGAGCAGGGCGTATCTTCTATCGTCGTCGTCGTCGTCGCGTCAAACGTAAGAGCGGTAATATCGATGATTTCTGCCGCCGTTGGGGTAACCAGTACAGCTACATGGTGATTCTGGACGCCGATAGCGTGATGAGCGGCGAATGTCTGACGTCTCTGGTCAGACTGATGGAAGCAAATCCGAACGCCGGTATTATCCAGTCCTCGCCGAAAGCATCGGGCATGGATACGTTATATGCACGCTGCCAGCAGTTTGCCACGCGTGTCTATGGGCCGCTGTTCACCGCGGGCCTGCATTTTTGGCAACTGGGTGAGTCGCACTACTGGGGACATAACGCCATTATCCGCGTTAAACCGTTCATCGAGCACTGTGCTTTGGCACCGCTGCCGGGTGAAGGTTCGTTCGCTGGTGCGATTCTGTCTCACGACTTCGTTGAAGCTGCGCTGATGCGCCGTGCTGGCTGGGGCGTATGGATTGCATACGACCTACCGGGAAGCTATGAAGAGCTGCCGCCTAACCTATTGGATGAACTGAAACGTGACCGCCGCTGGTGCCATGGTAACCTGATGAATTTCCGGTTGTTCCTGGTTAAAGGTATGCATCCGGTTCACCGTGCTGTTTTCCTTACCGGTGTGATGTCTTATCTGTCTGCACCGCTGTGGTTTATGTTTCTGGTGCTCTCTACAGCCTTACAGGTTGTGCATACGCTGATGGAACCACAGTACTTCTTGCAGCCCCGGCAGCTGTTCCCCGTCTGGCCACAGTGGCGGCCGGAACTGGCTATCGCGCTCTTCTCGACGACATTGGTCTTGCTATTCTTGCCAAAACTGTTGAGCGTGATTCTGGTGTGGGCGAAAGGGGCAAAAGAGTACGGCGGCGCTGTCCGGGTATTCCTTTCTCTGCTGCTGGAAATGCTGTTCTCGGTTCTGCTGGCTCCGGTTCGAATGCTGTTCCACACGGTATTTGTTGTCAGTGCGTTTCTCGGCTGGTCGGTGCAGTGGAATTCTCCACAGCGTGATGACGATGCGACCCCGTGGAGTGAGGCGTTTGTGCGCCACGGTTCTCAGTTGATTCTGGGTCTGGTCTGGGCGATTGGCATGGCATGGCTGGATCTACGCTTCCTGTGGTGGCTGGCTCCGATTGTCTTCTCGCTGATTTTGTCGCCGTTCGTTTCGGTTTATTCGAGCCGCGCGTCATTAGGGCTGGGTTGTAAGCGTGCCAAGCTGTTGATGATACCGGAAGAGTTTAATCCGCCGCGCGAACTGGTCGCTACGGATGAATATTGCCGATTGAACCACCAGCGTAGACTCGATAATGGATTTATGCAGGCTGTCTTTGATCCGTCAATTAACTCCCTTGCCAGTGCAATGGCGACGGCGCGCCATCGCTTCAGCCGAGCGATTGAAGACGTACGTGAGCAGAATGTGCGTGATGCCTTGAATCGCAAGCCGGAAGAGGTGAGCAATAACCAGCGCCTGGCGTTGCTTAGCGATCCTGTGACGATCTCGCGCCTGCACTACCATGTGTGGCAAAAGCCGGAAACGTATGCTGCGTGGGTTGAGTCTTACCAGAAACTTCCCGCACCTCATATCAAAAACTAGCTGCTTGTAGTGTAGAAAATGAGTGGTGTGAAAGATACAGCAACGGCAATCAATGCCGTTGCTTTTTTTCGTCTGTCATAAGGTGTCGTAGCGCCTGAAACTACAGGAGTGCATTCGTTAATAAAGGGACGGTTCGCCTTCCGGACGCGTTTTAAAACGGCGATGCAGCCACATGTATTGATCCAGTGCGAGCAGAATGTTCTGTTCAACCACGTTGTTCATCCAAGCGGCAGTCGTAGTTTCATTATCTACAGGTGCATCCTGTTCCGCTGGCTGGATCAGTAGTTCATAGCCTTTGCCGTCAGGCAGTCGGCGAGGCACAAAAGGGATGACTGCCGGGCGTGCCGTTTTTATCAGCATGTAGCTACCGCGGGTTGTCGCTGCTTTCTCTACGGCAAACAGAGGTGCGAATACGCTACTGCGTGGGCCATAATCATGATCTGGGGCATACCAGATAATGTCGCCCTGCTTGAGAGCGCGAATCATGCCCTTCAGATCTTTTCGGTCCAGCATGGATTTATTAGACCGCATTCTTCCCCACGTCTGTAACCAGTCAATCAGCTTGTTATCATTCGGACGATAGACGCCGATCCCCGGATTGTACATGCCAAAAACTCGCGCACCGAGTTCCAATGTTAAAAAATGCAGCCCGATGAGCAGTACCCCTTGCTTCCGTTCGTTCTCAGGAAGGATGTGTTCAACGCCTGTCACCGTAAACCAGCGCTCAATACGCCAATTCGGCCAAAACCAGGCCATGCCTGTTTCAACTACGCCCATGCCGACAGATTCGAAATTCTTCCTGACTAACACATCACGCTCAGCCTGTGGCATGTCGGGGAAACACAGCTCAAGGTTGCGGGCGGCGATCTTGACGCGCTTTGGTAGCAGGCGCATAGCCAGATAGCCGAGAGCGGTACCGATACGATGAATAACGGGGTAAGGAAGCAAAACGATAAGGTACAGGATGCCGATGCCCAACCAGGTGAGCCAGTAGCGCGGATGTAGCAATGAACGATTAAAAGAAGGGATTTGTGTCATGATCTCAGTATCAATATTTTGGTGCTGGTCAGCACGCGAACCGTTAAAAAGAACGAGTTAATGGTCAACTGCAAGATAGATTATTGCGGTGCTTTGCCAATAAAACAAATTACCGTTGTGTTATTGACTGATTTTTATGCAAAAAGCGGACTTGATCGTACCATCTTCAGAGAATGAGTTTTAACCTTTGTTGGCATACCGCGTGGCGAGAGGGGGAAGCGGCGACCCAGATAGGATCGCCAGGCACATCGTATTCATCGTTACTGTTTGAAAATACCTCTGGCGTAGCGTGGTTCACTACGCCAGTACTGTGCAGGGGCGGAGACCTGCGCGCCTAGTCTAGCCGCCGCATGCCACGGCCAGCGAGGATCGAAGAGTATCGCGCGAGCCAGCCCGATAGCGTCTGCCTCACCGGTTGCAACGATCGCTTCTGCCTGTTCCGGTTCGGTTATTAATCCAACGGCGATGGTCGTAATACCCACCTCTTGCTTAATTCGCTGCGCATAGGGCACCTGATAATTCGGCGCAGGATGAATCTGTTGCAACGGCGATAGCCCGCCGCTGGAGACATGGATGAAATCACAGCCCAATTCGTGCAGCGCTTTACTGAGCTGTACGGACTGTTCCAGATCCCAACCGCCTTCCACACCATCTGTTGCAGAAATGCGTACGCCGACGGCTTTATGTTCAGGGAAAACGTCGCGTATCGCACGGTAAATTTCAATGACCAGACGCATCCGATTTTGAAGCGATCCGCCGTAGCCGTCCGTGCGCTGGTTTGTCAGCGGTGAGAGGAACTGGTGCAATAAATAGCCGTGGGCAGCATGAATCTCTATCAGATCAAAGCCCAGACGATCCGCACGTTTAGCGGAGTCAACGAACGAGTCAATTAGCGCACGGATTTGCAGTTCTGACATGGCCTGCGGTGGCACATCACTGTCATTATAAGGAACAGCCGATGGTGCAATAGTTTGCCAACCGCCCTGTTCCGGGCGCAGAAATGCTCGCCCGCTCCACGGCACGCCTGTTGATGCTTTGCGACCCGCGTGCCCGAGCTGTATGCCGAGAGGAATGGCAGAATAGGTTTTGACTGCGTGAACCGCACCAGCAAGAGCCTGTTCCGTCGCGTCATCCCACAAACCAAGGTCGTGAGGGGAAATCCGCCCTTCTGGTGAAACAGCGGTCGCCTCAATAATAAGTAGCCCAGCGCCAGAATGTGACAGATTACCTAAATGCATGGTATGCCAGGCTGTCGCCTTGCCGTCCTCCGCTGAATACTGACACATGGGGGCAATGATGATTCGGTTGGGCAGTTCGAGCTTACCCAGCGATACCGGGGAGAAAAGCTGACTCATAATGATAGATCCTTCGATAATGATACTTCATGAAAGCGAAAATGAATCCAAGAGGTCATGGGTTTACGGTAGATCACTCTTTCTCGTTACGCTATTCATTTCATGCCCTGACAGCCTCAGCGCTATCAGGTATGATGCCGGGCGATTCAGTATGTCGAGCTATAGCTTGATGATGAACGCCACATGCTAACCTCAATGAAGACAGGAACGTACACCATGCCAGTGTTACATAACCGAATTTCTAATGAGGAACTGAAGGCGCGTATGCTTGCGGAAACCGAGCCGCGTACCACAGTTTCCTTCTATAAATATTTTGCGATTGACGATCCAAAAGCCTTTCGCGATCGTCTGTATATTCAGCTTGAGCAATATAAGGTCTTCGGACGCATCTATATTGCCACTGAAGGGATTAACGCCCAAATCAGCGTACCTAATAATCAGTTCGATGCGTTTAAAACCGCATTGTTCAGTGCACATCCGGCACTCGATCAGATTCGCTTAAACATCGCTTTGGAAGATGACGGAAAATCGTTCTGGGTATTGCGTATGAAAGTACGCGAACGGATTGTTGCCGATGGCATTGACGATCCTACTTTTAACCCTGCGAATGTCGGGCAATACCTGAAAGCCGATCAGGTCAATGCGATGGCTGACGATCCTGATACCGTATTTGTCGATATGCGTAATCATTACGAATACGAAGTCGGACATTTCGAGAATGCGCTGGAAGTGCCGTCGGATACCTTTCGTGAGCAGCTACCGATGGCGGTTGAAATGCTGGACGAGGTGCGTGATAAAAATATTGTCATGTACTGTACGGGCGGTATTCGCTGCGAAAAGGCCAGTGCCTACATGCTGCATCACGGCTTTAAAAACGTGTATCACGTCGAGGGCGGTATTATTGAGTATACGCGTCAGGCTAAAGCCCAAGGCTTACCGCTGAAGTTTATCGGTAAGAATTTCGTGTTTGATGAACGGATGGGAGAGCGTATCTCTGATGACGTCATCGCGCATTGCCACCAGTGCGGCGCGTCGTGTGATAGTCACACTAACTGCCGTAATGAAGGGTGTCACCTTCTGTTTATCCAATGTCCGAGCTGCGCCGCAAAATACGAAGGCTGTTGCAGTACGCAGTGTCAGGATGAGATGAAGCTTCCGCTGGAAGAACAAAGGGCGATACGCAGCGGGCGTGAGAATGGAATGAAGATTTTCAATAAATCCAAAGGATTATTGCAGTCAACGTTGCGCATTCCTGCCCCTGCAGCGAAAGACAAGGCTGAATAGCGAACGGCTCATCGTGCAATAAAAAGCCCTTTCCAATGGAAAGGGCTGTGACGTGTTGATGCGTGGTGCTGCCTTATTTCTGGCGAACGCCTTCAACGGCAATAATCAGTTCTACATCCTGTGAAGCTGGACCCAAATCGGTCGTAATGTTGAAGTCTTTCAGCTTGATAGTGCCTTCGGCTTGGAATCCTGCACGATAGTTACCCCACGGGTCATCACCCTGACCGATGAGTTTGGCATCCAGCTTAACGGGCTTGGTGACGCCATTTAAGGTCAGGTTGCCGGTAATATCGTAATCCTCACCGTCTTTCTTCACTTCAGTGGACGTAAACGTTGCCTGTGGATGCTTGGTAACGTTTAAAAATTCTGCACTGCGAAGGTGCTTGTCACGTTCAGCGTGGTTGGTATCAACGCTGTTGGTGTTGATAGTGACATTCACTTTATCCGCTGATGGGTTTTTCTCATCAAAGGTAAAAGAGCCATCGAAGTCGTTAAAGCTGCCGTAAAGCCAGCTATAACCGAGGTGTTTAATGCGGAATTCGATAAACGCGTGCTGGCCTTCTTTATCGAACTTGTATTCTGCCGCCAGTGCAGAACCGGCAGAGGCAAGCATGGATACTGCGGTCAGGCTCAGTAGTGTTTTCTTCAGCATTGGTATTTCTCCATAAATCCAGAAAGTTAAGGAACGTTGCGACCCAACATCCGTTTCAACGTGTTATCACCATCGATAAAGTGGTGTTTTAATGCGGCTAAACCGTGCAGCGCTGATAAGGCAACCACCGCCCATGCAAGATAAAGATGCACGTCGCCTGCTATATCGGCCTGATCCGTCAAGCCGCTGACAATGGCCGGAACAGAAAACCAGCCAAAAACTGAGATAGAATGCCCTTCGGCAGTGGAAATGAGATATCCACTAATGAGAATGGCGAAAAGAATGACATAAAGTGCAATATGAGCCAGCGTCGCGCTGATGCGGGTTAATGTGGAGTAGCTTTTCAACGGCGGAGGCGGTGGGGAGATAAAACGCCATACCACGCGAAAGAGTAAGATGGCAAAGAACAGCACGCCAATGGCTTTGTGAATCTCTGGGGCTCGGTGATACCAAATATTGTAGTACCCTAATGTGACCATCCACAGCCCTAAAGCGAACATGCCATAAACGGTTAACGCTGCAATCCAGTGCAAAAGAATGCTGATATGGCCATAACGAGAAGAGGTATTACGCCAAAGCATGGTGATAACTCCTTATCAGATCGGTAACGCAGTCAATTCGGCGAAATTTAACAGGAAGAAACATAAAATCAATATAAACTTTAAAATCGTAACATTATCATAAGCATGAACAATTTTTTTGAATTTAAATTCATAATTTATTCAGTTTGGTTATGGAAGTTCTTTACTGGAAATAGATATTTCTAATGCCTGTTTTCAGGCGAAAGATGAATAAAGACTGTAGTGAGATAAATTAATTGCACTGGAAAACGGCTCTATTAGTTGAATAATGATATAGCGGGTGATTATTAGTATCAGGGCGGTGATAGTATAAAAAAGATAGGCACGACTTCATTTATTGATGGATATAAAAAGAAATGAGAATAGCCCTAAAATAACAACACCGCGCTATTGGCGGTGTTGTTATTATTTAAGAAACTTAATGGGTATTGAATATAATATTAATAACGTTATCAATTACTAATGTTTTCGATAATCACTGGCGTCACAGTCTGTTGATTCGATTTTTGCAATACCGGCTTCGAGTATGTGTATCAGTTGCCTTGCAACATCGGTTGTTAGCCAAAGCGTCCGGTCGACATGTGCTTCATCTGGTGCCTGGTCCGAGGTGGATAAGTAGTGCAAACGGATCATCATGGCGTCATAACTGTCAACGGTGCTGATGTCCCAACCTACAAGAGGATGTGTCTGAATAACTTCATTTTTTCTATCCATAAATACCCCTTATTGACTAGTTACTAACATGAGTGACTAATGAGGCTTCAGGTAGTTCATTTTTTTAAATGAACATTATCAGTATACTGCTGCTTATTTAATTTATGGGAAATATTTTCAATTTTTCGTAAAAAATATTACACAGGCAGGTATGGCTAAGGGATGCGTCAGATGAAATATCGGGACGAATAGACTTTCATCCCGAAGGTGTTGTTAACAGAGATGGCAGAGCATTATTCCACGCCAAACCCTGCATTTTTCTCCAATGCGGCAGCAAGTCGGGCAAGGTATTTTTTCATCGCTGGATCCCGATTCTCATTTTGAGATTCGAGTGCCAGATTGTGAATCATCAGCTTGTTTGCTTTCTCATCAAGGCAGAATGCCAGGGACGAAAAGGCAAGTTCCAGAGCGTCGATCTTGCGTTGTTGCTCGCCAATCAGCTCCAGCAGTTCCCCGAATGTCATTGCCTCTTCTGGTTTTTCTACCGTCATAACTGATACCCTCGGTCATAGCACATGGCGAAACGCCGCTTTAAGCTGTCATTACAGCCTATATCTTCGTTATTTTTCAAGCTTTAGATTACTCTGCGGTAAACCAGTCGTCGGCGCTTTCCCACGTTTCCTGCAAGATTTCAGAGATACGATCTTTGTCCTCTTTGCCAGCCCCCATGACTGTCAGATTATTTGCAGACGCATAACGCACCTGAATGGGGGTATCGGGATAAATTTTGTGAATACGCTTTTCCAGTTCATGCCTGAGTGCTTCGACTGCACCAGCGGGTAAAGGCGTTGTCTTTGCAAGAGTGATTTCTACGCGCATGCTGACCTCCAAATTTTAAACTGTTTATTTATACAGTTATTGCAAGTGGAGAACAAGACGCGCAATAAAATTTAGCCCATCGGCACAATGCGGATGGGCTTGTCGGTTAACGGACTGACCAGTTGAGGCTTTGTCCGGCGAGGAAGGGGATTAGCGACTCGTCGCCGAGAGCGATTTCTTCAGGGAACGTGACGGTTTCACGATGAAGCTCAATCCAGCTGTCGTTCACCGGCAGGCCATAAAAACGTGGGCCATTCAGGGAGCAGAATGCTTCGAGTTTATCCAGCGCGTTCATTTCTTCAAAAACGGTGGCATATGTACTTAATGCGGCCTGAGCATTGAACACACCGGCACAGCCGCAGCTGGACTCTTTTCTGTGTTTTGCATGCGGCGCGGAATCAGTGCCGAGGAAAAGCCGGTCACAGCCGCTAGCGACGGCTTCACGTAGCGCCTGCTGATGCGTATTGCGTTTTAAGATTGGCAGGCAATATAGGTGAGGGCGAACGCCACCAACCAGCATATGGTTACGGTTAAACATCAGATGCTGCGGTGTAATGGTTGCGGCGAGATAATCATTACCTTCAACAACATACTGCGCGGCTTCTTTCGTCGTAATGTGCTCGAGGACGACTTTCAGCTCAGGGAACTGTTGGCGTAATGGTTCCAGCACCGTTTCGATGAAGCGTGCTTCTCGATCGAAAATATCGACGGCAGAGTCGGTCACTTCGCCGTGGATGAGTAACGGCATGCCAATTTTCTGCATTTGTTCCAGAATGCCGGAGATATTGGCGACGCTGGTGACCCCATGGCTGGAGTTTGTTGTGGCATTGGCGGGATAGAGCTTGGCTGCGGTAAAGACGCCTTGCTCAAAACCACTCACGACTTCGTTGACATCAAGTGCATCGGTTAGGTAGCACGTCATCAGCGGATGAAAATCATCACCCTGTGGGACAGCGGCTAAAATGCGCTGACGATACGCTATTGCGCTGGCTACGCTGGTAATCGGCGGCGTCAGGTTAGGCATAACAATCGCACGGCCAAAGAAACGGCTGGTATAGGGGAGAACGGTTTCCAGCATCCGATCGTCACGCAGGTGAATGTGCCAATCGTCAGGGCGACGGATTTTAAGAATAGTGGGCTGTGCGGTCATGGAATTGCGCTCCGGCGGTCAGTAGAAAAACAGCATCTTTCGGTTGGTTTTGGGACTGATACGGCGGGGGATAAGGATAAGCGCAAAGCCATTTGAATGCATCCGTTTGTTGATGAATGCTTGAAATTAACCGTAGATTGGCATCTGATAGCATTATCTTTTCATTGATAAATAAGGGATGTATATGGAAATTCGTATTGTCGCTACCATTCAGGCAAAAGCAGAGTTCGTTGCAGATGTTACCGCAACGCTGAAACGCGTGGTGGCACCTAGCCGACAGGAAGCAGGTAATGTGCAGTATGATCTGCATGAAGTCGTGGATAAACCCGGTTCGTTTGTGTTTTTCGAACGCTGGAAAGATCGAGATGCGCTGGCATCACATGAGCAGAGCGATCACTTCAAAAATCTGCTGGCGGAGCTGGATGGCAAAACGGACAGTGTAGATATCAAGCTATTGAATCTTTTAGGCTAACAAAACGCTATTCATAAAAAAACCCACGCAATTGCGTAACACCGATCGGTTAAGCAAAATGATCGGTTGAACGATCCGGCGGGTAGACGACAATAGCCTCATCAATTCTCTGATGGGGCTTTTTTATGCTTTCGACCTGGCTTGACGAGACGCAGACCT